>NZ_KV819517.1:4783-62225 GCF_001815175.1 Corynebacterium sp. HMSC034H07 | reverse complement strand
CTCTGCCCTAATACACCGCATTGGCTCTCAACAACGAAATCGAACCACCGCAATGAACTAGGCAAAAGAGAAACGCCCGAGCTTATGCTCGGGCGTTTCATTCACGGCTTAGTAAACCGTGTCTTCAGGGCCAGCCCGGCCCTGAAGCTTCCTAGCGGACTAGGACTCCTTGCGGCGACCAGGACGCAGAAGCAGTACTGCTCCAGCAATCAGTGCCCATGCTGCGGCGAGAAGCCACAGGATATTTGCACCGGTATTCGCCAGGGCTCTAGAAGAGGAACTCTTCTTGGAGTCCTTGCTGCTCGAGGTCGAGCTAGTAGAGCGAGTGGTGTTGTCGCTCTGGCTCGGCTGAGCATTGTTGTTGGACTCCACAGCACTCGGCTGTGCTGCCTCACCCGGTGCCAGCGGCTGCGGCTGTTCCGGCTGCGGTTGCTGCGGAGCCTCGCCTGGGGCCTTCGGCTCCAACGGCTTCAGCGGCTCGAACGGCTTCTGCGGCAGTGCAGGATCATGCGGCGGCTTGAAGAAGTGACTCAAGACTGGCGGCACAAGAACCAGCGGAATGAGCAGCGGCCACAACCCACCGAGCTCAGGTATACGAGGCTCGTTAGGCTCACCTGGCTTGCCCGGCTCTCCCGGCTCACCTGGCTTGCCCGGCTCTCCCGGCTCTCCCGGCTCACCTGGCTTGCCCGGCTCACCTGGCTCGTTCGGCTCATTTGGCTCGTTCGGCTGAGTCGGATCCGTCGGTTCAGTCGGAACCAACGGAGTCGTCGACTCGTCGGTCGGCTTCGGTTCCGGCGTGCCCTTGGTCTCTGTCACAGTCACCGTCACAGTCGGGTCCTCCGACGGCTTCGGCTTGTCTGTGGTCGGCTCCTCCGACGGCTTCGGACGAGACGGATCCTCAGTCACCGTTACCGTGGTGGTCGGCTTAGCCGTGTTGGACGTCGTCGGCTTTGCGGTACCAGAGGGTTCTGGCTCCTCACTCGGCTTCGGCTCCGGAGACTCCTTTGTCTCAGTGACAGTTACCGTCGTAGTGCCACTATCAGAAGGCGTCGGCGTTGGGGTTTCAGAAGTCGGCTGAGGCTCCGAGGGATCCTCGGATGGCTCGGGCTCAGACGGATTGACCGTCGTGGTGACCGTCACCGTCGTCGTTGGACTTGCGTTCGGCTCGTCGGTCGGCTTGGTCGGGTCGTCCGTCGGCTCGGTCGGCTCGGTCGGCTTGGTCGGGTCGTCCGTGGGTTCTTCGGTCGGTTCATCCGTTGGTTCGGTTGGTTCCGTCGGCTCAACTGGGCCACAGCCACAGTTATCGCTAACGACACCGATAACAGTCTTCACGTTGAAGACATCACCGTTCTTCGTGGTGACCCTAACCGGAATCTCCTTGATGGTGCCGCTTGGGGTATCAGCCGGCGGAGTCACCGTCAGCTCACCCGTGGACTCATCAATGGTCACGGTCCAACCAGCCGGCGCCTCACCCAACTCGTAGGTGTTGCCCTCAGTATGGCCATAGTTGATGCCAACCTTCTTGGTATCGCCGGCCTTGATGACATCCGGGTTGTAGGTCGGTGCCTGAATGATCTCCGGGTCATTCGGCTCCGGAGCGATCGGCTCGTCTTCCTTCACGATGAAGACAGCGTTCGTCTCGTACGGCTTGCCGCCCTTCGGGGTCACCCTTACCGGAACCTTGATGTAGTCGCCAGACTTCGCCGTCGACGGTGCGGTTGCCGTCACTCGGCCGTTCTCATCAACGGAGACGGTCCAGCCATCCACGTCCGACGGCACCTCATAGGTGTTGCCATCCGTGTGCTTCTTCACGTCCTGCGACTCAGACTGGCCTGGCTTAACCAGCTCAACACCGTAGAAGGAGCGTTCAATCTCCGGGGCCGGCTCCTTCTCCGTCACCGTCGTGGTGGTGTTGCTGGTCTCGGTAACCTTCTCCGTCGTGGTGACCTTAGAGGTCTCCGTGACGGCCTTGGTACCGATGCGCAGCTTGCGTGGCGTCGGTTCCTTGGTGACCTTTTCAGAGGTCTCTGGGTCACCTACGGCCTTTCCATCCTTGAGCTTCCAAACCTTCGTGACTTCCTTCTCGCCGAAGGAACCGGCCTGGTCTTCTACAACCTTTCCGGCCTCAAGGTTCGGGTCAGTCTCAATGAGGGTCTCATACGGAGTCTGCTCGGTGTGCTTATCCGTCAGCTCGGTCTGAGTCGGCGCAGTACCGACCTCGATGATCTGCTTGGTCGGCTTGCTGATCTCCGTGGCGTCATCCTTGGTGGAAATCTCACCGTTGTCGGAGGTCACCGTAACGGTGTGCTTGACCTCGCCCGGCTTGCCTTCCTGGACAACCTTGGTCTCACCAGCCTTCAGGTTCGGATTCTCGCGAACCTCGACCTCGAATGGGGTGTTTTCGGTCCACTCGATGGTCTTGGACGTGGTCTTGCCCTTAGTGCCGACCTTGATGATCTTCTTGACAGGCTCGGTCACGCGCTCGGTCTTGGTCTCGGTACCGACAACATTCGAGTTCTCAATCTTCTGAGTCGTCGTTACCTTGTCCTTGCCCGGCTTACCTTCTTGAACCGTTTCCTGGGTGCCGGCCTCCATGGTGTCGTCGAACTGAATCTCGGTTTCGAATGGAACGTCAACCTCGGTCACTGTCTCATGAGAGCCCTCGGTCTTGGTACCCACACGAATCTCGGCCGCAACCGGCTCCTTGGTGCGCTCAGTCGTCACGGTCGGCTCGCCGAAAGGCTTGCCATCCACGATCTTCTGAGTAGAGGTCTCGACATCAGTGCCGAGCTCACCCTGCTTGTCGACGACCTGCTTGCCTGCCTCCAAGTTCGGGTCCGCGGTAATCTTCGTCTCGAACGGCACCGGCTTCTCAGTCTTGGTCACCACAGAGGTGTCTTCAGTCTTCGGGCCGTACTCGACGATGCGCTCGACAGGTTCAGTGCGGGCCTTGACTTCCTTAACCTGTGCTTCACCGTTGGTGCTGGTAAAGACTGCAGCATAGGAAGCCTCGCCGTTCTTGCCTTCCTGAACCACCCTAGTCTCACCCGGAGCGAGGTCAGGGTTCGGACGCAGAGTCGTGCCGAATGGAATCGGCTCCTTCCACTCGACCGTATCGGTCGCAGTGGCCTGCTTGGTACCAACGGTGATGACCTCGTCGACAGGCTGCTTCGTGATCTCTTCAGAGACCGTCGGCTCACTGTCCGGGTTCGAGTTGGTGATGTTGCGCTTGATCGTCACCGTCTTCTCACCCGGAACACCTGGCGTCGTCACCTTGGACTCACCAGCAGGCATGTTCGGGTCGTACTTGATGACGACCTTGAACGGAGCTTCCGTCTTGAAGGTTTCGACGTTCTCACCAGTGGTCTTGCCACCAACGCGGATGATCTGCTTGACCGGAGCCTTAGTCCGTTCCTTGGTGACTACCGGATCACCGGAAGGTATTCCGTCGACAAGCTTCTGCTTAGTCGTAACGGTCTCTTCGCCTTCTTCACCCTTCTGTTTAACGACCTGCTCGCCAGCCTTAAGAGTGTCGTCATAAATGATCTCAGTCTCGAACGGGATGCGGTTCTTGTCAGTGAAAACCAGTTCCTGATCCTCAAGGCGCGGGCCGTACTCCACAATGCGTGGCTTCGGATCCTTGGTCACGGTATCCGACGTGGTCTTCACCGTTGGAACACCGCCCGGCTCAAGGGTGGCGTCGAATTTCGCAGTGATGGTGCGCTCGCCAGCTTCGCCCTCCTGAACAACCTTCACCTCACCCGGCTTGAGTGCCGAGTTCGGACGCATGATGGTGTCGAAACCAGTAGACATCTTCCAAGTCATTTCATCGGTAGCCTTTGCAGGCTTGGTACCAATGACGACGACCTCATTGACCGGAGCCTTGGTCTGCGACCACTTGCCCTTTCGGTCCTGTACCTCTGTGCCTGGAACACCTTCGGTTTCGACCTTGTAGGTGCCCTGCGGGACGGTGTCATCGAACTTGTACTCAACATCGAACGGCACCTCGCGCGTCGGGGCATCCTGGATGTTGATCGGTGCATAAATCCGATCGGTGGAACCGTCGGAGTAGGTAACCGTGACCGGAACCTTGATAGAGTCACCCGGCTTCGCGGTCTTAGGTGCAGTAGCAATTACGTTGCCCTTGTCATCCAGGCCGACCAGCCAATTGCCGTTGGCCGTCGTAACCGTGTACGTCGGATTACCAAACTCGTTTTTATCCCCGGTTGCAGTGTAGCCATCAGCCGGAGTGATCTTGTACGGCTGATCCGGCGCCACGGTAATACCTTCAGGCAGCTCAATAGTGAGCGGAGAAGTAACCGTCTCACCAGGGAACGTAGTCTCCGGCGGGTAGGTTGGATCGACCTCGAAGTTCTGAGTCAAGTTCACCACAGTGGTTACTGGAGTCTCGTCGGTCGAACCATCGGGGTACGTCACCGTGACGTTGTGTACGTGCTTGTCACCCGGCTTAGAGTCAGCGGGCGGGGTTACGGAAACCTCACCGGTCTTCGGATCGATCTTGTAGGTCCACCCGTCAACGGTGTCCTCAGTTTTCGGCTTGTCGCCGTCCAAGCCGAAGGAGAAGGTCGTACCGTTCGGCGCACCGTCCCGGTTAACGGAACGCTTCACCTCGGTGCCTGGCTTGGTTGATTCGACCGGGTATGTAGGCTCGCTGATGTCCTTCTGGTTCTCCTTGACATTAAACGGTGCATAGACCGTGTCGGTGGAGCCGTCATAGTAAGTGACGGTAACAGGGATACTCACGCCGTCACCAGGTCGAGCGTCCTTCGGTGCGGTGGCGGTGACGACACCGTTTTCGTCGACGCTGACCTTCCATCCATTGAAGTCTGAGGGCACCTGGAAACGCTTCGAAGGATCCTTAGCGAGGTCGCGTTCAGGAATCCTCGTTACTTCCGTAATCTCGGACTTAATTGTTCCACCAGGCGTGGTGTTTTGCAGCAAGTACTGTGCCTCATAGACCTGCCGTACTTCCGCCTTAACGACGACTGTGGCAATCGTCTTATCAGTCGAACCGTCTTTGTATGTGACACGAACAGGGATATCCGCAGAGGTTCCAGGCAGAGCAAACTTGCTGATCGGAGTGGTGATGACACCCGTAACCGGGTCAATCTTCACATCTTCCCATTTCAGGTTGCGGGGTGGATCAATATAATCCGGGTCATTCGGATCCGTAATAATGGAAAACTTCGGTTCAGCAGCATCGTACAGGTTAGTACGATCCACCTGGCTAACCACTAATGTACCGGGTTGACCACTAACCGTCGGATACAAGGGATCATTCGTACGCGCGTAGGCATCGATGACCGTAAACTCTGCCGGAACAGTAGCGGTGGAACCATCCGGGTAGGTTACTTCTACATTGACGGTGACAGTCGTACCATTCTCCACTGTCGCATTCGGGGTTGCGGTAACCGTACCCTTCTCATCAATGCCGAACTCCCAGTCCTGCGGCAAGTTATCAGGCAACTTGTACTTAGCGAGCTTCGGATCGGACAACATCGTATCGATATCCGAAGTCGCCTTCTCCCCTGCCTTAGTCACCTGCGCAGGGTAGGAAGCGAAGTCCTTACCGGAACCATCACCAATAACGTTGATGGTTCCGGTCACCACCTGTGGGGTAGCGCCCGTAGCGTAGTAAGCCTTCACTGGGATGGTTAGTCGCGCGCCAGGTATAGCTGTTTCCGGAATCGTCGAAGTCAGCTCACCAGTATTCTCGTCGATAGTGACTGTCCAGTCACCATATTTGTACTCCAAAGAACCGTCTGGGAAAGTATAGCGATTGGGCTTCTCGTCATCGGCGCGACCGCCCAAGCCAATCTCCGGCAAGGTCGGCTGAAGCGTAACCGTTTCATTTATGTGGCCGGATTCCGCGGTGTAGTCCGGAACCTTGATCGCATTGACGATCTGGAAGGGAACCTCAACGGTATCGGTCGTCCCATCTGGGTAGGTAGCGATAACCCTCGGCAAAATCTTAGTGTTGTTCTTAGCAGCTTCCGGCGACGTCGCCTTGACCTTTACAGTTCCATCATCATCGACCGTTACTTTCCATCCTTCCGGAACGGACGCAGGGTCAACATCAAAAGACTTGGGCCGGACTGGGTCGTATCCCTCAAAGCTGGGCTTTAAATCAAGCTCTGAAACGAGTACTTTACCAGCTGGGCCCTCGACGGTTCCTCTGACAGCAAGTTCCGTCACCTGGGTATTGTTCGGATCAATAACTGCGAGCAGCGGGATAATATCCCGCGAACCATTGGAATAGGTGACAATGACCTGGGGCTGCGCAAAGGTACCCGGGAGCGGGTTGGCAGGTGTCGTGACGGTGACGTCATAGGTGTTTGGATCTAACTTGGCGTCCCAGCCCTGGTAGACATAGCGCTTATCAAGCTTGACCTCGGCTTCAACGCCGCCGTCCTCACGCTTCCTCACCAAATCAGCGATCTTGTCACCAACCTGCTTATAGGTCAGCGTCTGGCGCCCAGTCACAACTGTATTAGTAGTCTTATCAACACCAGAGGTCACCGATTGCTGGACCGGAGAATACTCCGGATCGTGGAACTGGGTGTCGTCGAAGCTCCACTGGTGGTTCCCGATAACGTTCGGCTTGTTATAGCGCGTTAGCGAGTTCGAGCTTTCGAAGGCTCCATCATGCTCGAGAAACTCATTGTTGCTCTTAGCAGCGTCCTGGAGCTGTGTAACCGTACGCGGCTTGGCCAGCACACTGAAGCGCATGCCCTGCTGATCGCTCAGCTTCGTGCCCTTGTACTTCGGCATGGTGTACTTGATGGTGCCGTCAGCGTCAATAGTCAGGCGCTTGTCTTCAGCGGACGCGTCGGGGTCACTCGTGCCGATAAAGTTACCTTGCGAGTCGAAAGCCTCCACGACCATGCGGGACATGGAGTCATCCGTGCCGCCACCAGTAACAGCAGGAACGTTGATCTTGCCGACCTCGAGCACCTCGCCCGGCCTGATGACCAGCTTCTCCTGGTTCTTCCACGAGACCGTGATCGGGTTACATTCGATGTTCTCACTCGGCCACGGGTTCACGACGGCCGTAAAGCCTGCAGATTCTCCCCGGGTGGCCCTAGTCCTTGGGTCGGGATTTTCCTGCTTATAGTTACCCTGCCAGGCGTAACGTACCGGGTTGGCGGCGGTGGCCTCAGCGAACTGCTTGACTTTCGCATCGGTCAGTTCCGCGTTGAGGTTCAGGTTTCGCTGTGCCCTAGAAGGGGTAATAGCGAGGAATTCGTCGGCCTTGTGCGTGACTACCTCGCCTGGAAGAAACGTCTGGCCGACATTCATCGACTGGAATTGGCCTGCGTCGAGGTACGCGCCCATATTGCCTGAATTGGTAAAGCCCCAATCAGCGAACGTGCGGTCCTTCGAGTTATCAAAGGCGACGCTCAAACCCCACCGGGTTTTCGAAGGGGTCTCACCAGTCGGTTCTTGGGTGTTCCAGCTGAAACCAGCCTGGCTGCCCTTCTGAGCGTTTGAGCCGACAACACACGAACCGGCCGGCAGGTCGGAGGCCTTCTGGGCGTCCTGCTCTACCGCGCCGTTGCCGTCGCTGCCGCGGAGGCCGCCGGTAAAGCCAGAAGCTGCTGTGGCCTCGGGGACGACAGTATTAAAAGAGGTGATGCTGAGGCCGCTCAGCGCGAGTGTAATAGCAGAAAGTGCTGCTACTCCTTTACGGGAAGAGGGCCGACGGGCCGAGCCACTTCGTGGTGCATTCATTCCTTAGGTCCTTTCAAATGCAGTACCCTGCCCCACCCCACAGTGCGGAAACCCGAAAGCCGCGGCGGCTTCTCAAGGTATTTCCTCACAAATTCGTTTAAGGATTGACAGGAAATAGGCAGGTGAACGCTAGAAATTGTACCCTCCTATACATAAACCCGCAAGAAAAACAGGGTTTTACCTGGAATCTTTAAGAATAAGTACACAAGCGCGTGGGAATTATAGATTTCCTGGAATCGACCACTCTGTGAGATACTGATCGGTTTCCACACGTAGGGAGTGGGGCGGTGCGGCGAGACGTCGCCAAGCAGGGCGTGTCCAGCGCCGTTTTATACAGTCCTAGGTTGTTCCCCCAGGCGCCGAGGACTGCGCCCCCTAGCTTGTATCTCCTAGGATTCCTCGTGGACCAAATCCGAGCCGCCGGAAGAGTTAGAGTCACCTTCCTCATTGAGGTTCTGCATGAGGTTGGCCTCCATCCAGGCGCGCACGGTCTCCTCAAAGTCCTCGGAGTCGTCTACTTCCTTCACCACTTCATCAAGGTCCTGCGCGGTGAGGAACTTGGTAAAGGAGGCAACTTCGAGCTTTTCATCGCGGTTGAATAGCCCGTCTTGGTAGACCACGACGTAATTCTGTGGAAGCTCCGGCTTTGAATTAGGGCAGCCTTCGGCACCGGCGGGCTCCACGACGGAGACCTCCGGGGGCAGCGAGGCCATGAGGGCGACGTGGGTGCGCTCCAAAAAGTCCACGTCCTTGGTGCCCTCTTCCTTGGCAGCCACGTAGTCCTTGGAAATCGCGCGGGCTTCCTCCGGGTTGTAGACGCTTAAGAATTCACCCGTGCAGCCCACGAAGAAGTTGCCGTTAGTGCTGACCCCGCTGACGTGCTCCCCTCCCTGGCGCACCAGCATAGGCTTCTGAGAAACGGTGGCCGCGCGCCCCTCATCGCGCAGGGTCTGGCGGTAGATCTCCGCCAGCACGCTCTGCTCATGAGAAGTCGGATCAATCATGATGGTGATCGGTGCCGAGTTCACTGGGTTCGGATCCGGCTTGGGTTCATACCCAGAGCAGGCGCTTAACGACGCCCCCGCAACCCCCACCAAGGCCACCCCAACAACGCGGGCGAAGGTGCGGGAACGTGCAATAAGGCGGGGCATCAGAATCAGGCGCATTCTTTCTATTCAACCGGACATGCAGCACACATGTCACTGTTCTTCAGAGTCCTCAGTCCGCAGCGCTGGGCCGCAGCATCTGGCTGAATCTTACACACCCCACTGGCCAGACGGCGGTGTGGCTCTCCCCGATAGCAAGTGACTAGACTAATGCGCGTTATGACTAGCGCTATTACTGAATCTTCCGTTCGCGACGCGCTCACCCGCGTCGATGACCCAGAAATCGGACGCCCCATCACGGAGCTGGGCATGGTGAAGTCCGTGGCCGTTAACGGTCCGGACGTGGACATCGAGCTTTATCTCACCATCGCCGGCTGCCCGATGAAGGGCACCATCGAGTCCAATACCCGCGCGGCCGTGGAGGAGCTCGACGGTGTCGGCAACATCAACATCTCGATGACACCGATGAGCGATGAGCAGCGTAAAGAGCTCAAGCAGAAGCTGCGCGGCGGGCAGGCCGAGCCGGAGATCCCCTTTGCCAAGCCCGAGTCCACCACCCGCGTGTTCGCGGTGGCCTCCGGGAAGGGTGGCGTGGGCAAGTCCTCCGTCACGGTGAACCTGGCCGCTGCCTTGGTCAACAAGGGGCTCAAGGTGGGCATCGTGGACGCCGATATTTACGGCCACTCCGTGCCCAGCCTGCTGGGTTCCACGGCGGGCCCCACAGTGCTTGACGACGAAATGCTGCTTCCCCCCATCTCCCACGGCATCAAGCACATTTCTATTGGCCAATTCGTGGAGGGCAACGCGCCGGTGGTCTGGCGCGGGCCGATGCTCCACCGCGCCCTCCAGCAATTCCTCGCGGACGTCTTCTGGGGCGACCTCGACGTGCTCCTGCTGGACCTGCCGCCGGGTACCGGCGACGTTGCCCTGTCGGTGGCCCAGCTCATCCCCAATGCGGAGCTGCTGATTGTGACCACCCCGCAGGCGGCTGCGGCCGAGGTGGCCGAGCGCGCCGGTTCCATCTCGCAGCAAACGCGCCAGCGCGTGGCCGGCGTGATTGAGAACATGGGTGCGATGGTCATGCCGGATGGCTCCACCATGGATATCTTCGGCTCCGGCGGCGGCAGCGTGGTGGCCGAGCGCCTCAGCGTGCTGCTGGGCCACGAGGTTCCTTTGCTCTCCAGCATCCCGCTCGATCCGAGCCTGCGCGCGGCTGGCGATGCCGGAACGCCCATCGTTATTTCCGCGCCCGACTCCCCCGCTGCCCAAGCCATTAACAAGGTGGCCGATTCCATTGCCGTGCGCTCCGATTCCCTCGTGGGCAAGAAGCTCGGCTTGGGTGTTACCCGCAAGAGCTAAAAGCCCTTAGGTGACGTCCTCCCAGGAGGAGCGGCCCTCGCCGGTGGATGCATTTCCGCCGCGCGGGGGCTGTGTCGTTTTAGCCGCCTTCTCCCCCGCTGGCTGCTGGGCGCCAAGGTCCGGATAGACCTGCGAATAATCGAAGGTCGGCCGGCCAGTGTTCTGCTCCGGCGCTGGCTGTGCCGGTCCCTGCTGGTTATGCGCGGGTTGGTTGTTTACTTCCGCGTCATGCTCATACGGGCTGGTGCTCTTCTTGATGTCCTCTGCCATCTTCTTCGGGTTGAAGTCGTCCCAGGCGGAATCGTCGCCGTCGAAAAGCGCCTTGGTGATCACCCCGCGCGGCCCCATGCGCGTCCCCTCCGCCGCCTGACTCAGCGGTACGCGAAGATCATCGAACTCCGCGCCGAGACCGCTCATCTCACCGTTGAGCTCCGCCTTGGCATTCGCAATGGCCTTGCGCGCGGCGTAGATAGCCGCGCGGACGTCCATGATCACGCCGGGCAGGCGCTCGGGGCCGATGATCACCAGACCCAGCAGCACGATGACGAGGATCTCTACCCATCCAATTGAGGAAAACACGAAACTATCTTAACTACTTCGCTAGTGATGACAGGGCGACGGGCGCGCGGAAGGCTTCGGTCTCTTGTTAGCCCCGCTGGTTGTGCCGGATGGCGCGCACAACCATCTCCACCTTGTCCAGGAAATCCTGACGTGGCTGGTGCGCAGGCGCTTCCGCATCCGGCCCGGGCCCTACGCCCTGATGGGCGATGCCAGCAAGCTTCGCCATCAGGGAATCAGGAGCCTTGACATGGGATTCCACGCTGCATTCACGGACCCACTCGGCGGCGTTGCGCTGGTGGTGGATTTCTGCCCGGCATTCCGGGCAGTGCACGAGGTGGATGCGTACGCGGTGGGCATATTTGGCGGGCATCTCGCCGTCGACGAAAGCGACGACCGCCTCGGGCCCCAAATGGCCGATAGTATCTGCCCGCTGAGCGCGGGCCTTTGCCTTATCGCGGACTTTGGCTTGGGCCTCGGTGAAGAACCCGGACAGACTCAGGGACTGGCCGTCGCTGCTATGTCCTTCTGCTTTCACCTCAACGTCACCTCACCTCAGTGCGCGCTCCTCTGCCCTAGGCGGCAGAATTCTCGCGGTCTCAGATTTAAACGCTGCCCAGTCTAGCGCGTACGCAGCAGGCTGCGGGTGTCTGCGTTGCTCTCGGCTTCCTTCTCCAGTGCGGCACGCAGCTGGGAGCGGCCGCGGTGGATGCGGGAGCGCACGGTGCCCATCTTGACGCCGAGGGTTTCGGCGATTTCGTCGTAGCTCATGCCCACGACATCACAGAGAACCACGGCCACGCGGAAATCCGGTGCGAGGTTATCCAGCGCGGACTGCAGCGCCGGATCCAGGTTAGCTACCGAATAGGCCTGCTCCGGTGTCATGTCCGTGCCGGGGACGCGTTCATAATCCTCCGGCAGGGCCTCCATGCGAATCTTGGAGCGGTGGCGGACCATGTCCAGGAAGAGGTTGGTGGTGATGCGGTGCAGCCAGCCCCCAAAGGTTCCCGCTTGGTACTTATCCAAGGAGCGGAAGACGCGCATGAAGGTCTCTTGGGTGAGGTCTTCGGCATCGTGCTGGTTGCCGGAAAGGCGGTAAGCCAAGCGGTAGACATCATCGGCGTGCTCAGCCACGAGTTCGCCCCAGGAAGGCATATCGGCTTGGCCGGCGTCGAACGCAGCGGTTCCGGTCAACTTCTCAGTTTCAGCGCTGGCATCATGGCTGCCAGTGGCGGAGGAATCGGTGGAACGGTGAGCGTGCTCAAACTCGCGCTGCTGTGTGGTCATGCCGAATATCTTTCTATAGTGCGCGTCGAAACTCCAGCCACGGCCCTGTGAGCAGCCTGTGAATCCGTCACAACGCTTACATGCGCTTCTTGCGTCACACGGGCCAGCGAGTTACGGGCGATTCTCAACACGCAACCTCGGTGATTTCACTATGGTTTTCTTTTGTGACTACTACGGCTTATGACGCAATGCGAACCTACATCGAATCCACCAGCGAGGTCTCCGAGGTTCTCGCCGGCGCCCGCGCCCACGCGGAGGAGTATGGCCTGCCAGCACCGGATGAGGCAACCGGCCAGTTGCTCACCACGCTCGCGGCGGTTTCATCCGGCACCACCTCGCGCCCACAGGCGGTGGCGATTACTCCCGCAGCATCCGTCGTGGGCCTCTATCTGCTTGCCGGCATGCCGGAGAACGGAATCCTCACCTGCATCGATCCGGAGGCAGAGCACCAGGCCAGCGCCAAGCGAACCTTCCGCGAGGCCGGCTACTCCCCCAGCCGCGGCCGTTTCTTACCCTCGCGCCCCCTCGACATCATGGGCCGTCTGGCTAATGACACCTACCAGGTGATCTACGCCGAGGTCCCAGCGCTCGATATGCCTGCACTGCTCAAGGCCGCCTGGCCGCTGCTGCACCAGCACGGCACTTTGGTGCTGGCCAATGCGCTTCTCGACGGCACCGTGGCCGACCCCTCCCGCACCGACCGCGACACCGCCGCTGCCCGCGAGGCCGACGAGGTTGCCCGCTCCCTCGAGGGCGCGGCCGTCACGCGCCTGCCCTACGGTGCGGGTCTGACACTCATCACCAAGCTGTAGTCGCCTTCTGAAACTGCCCGATCTGCCAAAACCATCGCGCGTTTTTCGATCGGCACGGAGATTTTCGTCATCTAGGGCACCGTTGGTTTAGCCGCTGATACGTCTCCGAGCTAAACCCCGCCCTGTGTCGCCGGTGGCCTTTTGCGCCGACTTTTTACTCCTTCTCCGTTCCCCCCACCCTTCGCGCTCACCCTTTTCCCCACCCTTCGCGCTCACCGTGGGGGCTTCGCTAGACGGGCTGCGCTCTCTCGGTGAGCGCGAAGGGAGTGTACTGAAAGGTGCGGTGTTGCAGGGCGTTGTTGCAGGGCGTTGTTGCGCAGGATCCTGAAGCACCCCAGAACTCGTCGGCGACATCAAAGCCACGAAAAGCGGGCGTGGAGTGGACTTCAATCCACCCGCACGCCCGCTTAAAGTGCTGCGCCGTCTCGCGGCTTAGACCTTTACGTTCTTGCCCACGACGACCACGCCGCCTTCGGAAACCTTGAAGCGCTCCTCATCGCGCTCGCGGTCCACGCCGATGATCGCACCATCGCTGACCACCACGTTCTTGTCCAGGATGGCGTGGCGGACCACCGCGCCGCGTCCAATGCGCACGCCCGGCAGGATGACGGAGCCTTCCACCGTCGCGCCATCGGCCACGTGCACGTCCGAGGAGAGCACAGAGTTGCGCACCGTACCGCCGGAGACAATGCAGCCCGGAGCCACCATCGAGGACTGGGCGATACCGTTCTGCACGAACTTCGCCGGCGGGAAGTTCGAATCATCCGTGGAGTGAATCGGCCATGAACGGTTGTACAAGTTGAAAATGGGGTGCACCGAAATCATGTCCATGTGTGCCTCATAGAAGGAGTCGATGGTACCGACATCGCGCCAATAGCCATGGTCACGCTCCGTGGAACCGGGCACCTCATTGGCCATGAAGTCGTAGACGTGTGCCTGCTCACGCTTCACGAAATAAGGAATGATGTTTCCGCCCATATCATGCGCGGAGTCCTCATTCTTTTCGTCTTCCAGCAAAGCGTCGATAAGCGCCTGCGTGGTGAAGACGTAGTTGCCCATGGAGGCGTAGGTCAGGTTCGGATCATCCGGGGTGGCCGGGGGATTCGCAGGCTTCTCGACGAACTCCGTAATCGTGCCCATCCCATCCGCCTGGATGCAGCCAAAGGCAGAAGCCTCCGAACGCGGGACGCGGATGCCTGCCACCGAACAGTCCAGGCCAGTCGCGATGTGCTCCTCCACCATCTGGGCCGGGTCCATGCGGTAGACGTGGTCGGCACCGAAGACGATGACGTAATCCGGCTTCTCGTCATAAATCAGGTTCAGTGACTGCAAGATGGCATCGGCCGAACCGTTGTACCAGCGCTTACCGCGGCGCTGCTGGGCGGGCACGGAGGCGATGTACTGCGGGGTGGGGCCGGAGAGGTTCCACGCCTGGGAAATGTGGCGGTCCAAGGAGTGGGACTTGTACTGCGTTAGCACCGCAATCTTGAGGAATCCGGCGTTAACGAGGTTGGACAGCACGAAATCGATCAGGCGGTAGGAACCGCCGAAAGGAACGGCGGGCTTAGCGCGGTCTTCCGTCAGCGGAAAGAGGCGCTTTCCCTCGCCGCCGGCAAGGACAATGGCAAGGACATTAGGAAGGCTTCTCACACCACCCAACTTATAGACATTTTCCGCATCGTGCAGTAGAAGTTTGCGTGTTTTTACCCCCTTTAACCTCCCTCACCCCGCTTGCGTGCTTCCTCCGTGTTTTCGTCCCAACGCCGCTGCGCGCCGCGCTCATGGCGCGCGATAGGAAGGTTTAGCGCGCGCTGCGGAATGTCCGTATTCTGGCGAGTATGAGAGCCGGAATATTTTCTAAGGAGTATCCGCCTGAGATTTACGGCGGAGCTGGCGTCCATGTTGCAGAGCTCACCCGTTTCATGCGCGAGATCATCGATGTCTCCGTCCACTGCATGGGGTCTGAGCGCGACGAGAAAGACGTTTTTGTCCATGGCGTTGACCCCGCATTAAAGGATGCGAACGCCGCGCTGCAGACATTGTCTACGGGTCTGCGCATGGCCAACGCCGCCTCCGATATCGATGTGGCTCACTCTCACACCTGGTACACGGGCCTTGGTGGGCACCTCGCCAGCCAGTTGTACGGCATCCCCCACGTGGTTCCCGCGCACTCCCTCGAGCCGCACCGCCCGTGGAAGCGCGAGCAGCTGGGCGGTGGTTATGAGGTCTCCTCTTGGTCGGAGAAGAACGCGATGGAATACGCCGACGCCGTCATCGCGGTATCTGCCGGCATGAAAGATTCCATCTTGGATGCCTACCCCCGTATCGACGCCGATAAGGTCCACGTGGTCCTCAACGGCATCGATACGCAGGTCTGGCAGCCGGGTGAGTCGGCGGTGCTGGATAAGTTGGGCGCCGACAAGCAGCGTCCGATCGTTGCCTTCGTGGGCCGGATTACCCGACAGAAGGGCGTGAAGCACCTGCTCAAGGCGGTCCAGAGCTTTGACGAGGATATCCAGCTCGTGCTGTGTGCGGGCGCGCCGGATACGCCGGAAATTGCGGCGGAGACCGAAGCCCTTGTGGAGGAGCTGCGCTCCAAGCGCGATGGTGTGTTCTGGGTCAAGGACATGCTCTCTCGCGAGGAGATTAAGCAGGTCTATTCCGGTGCCGATGTGTTCGTCTGCCCGTCGATCTATGAGCCGCTGGGCATTGTTAACCTCGAAGCCATGGCTTGCGGCACCGCGGTCGTAGCCTCCAATGTGGGTGGCATCCCAGAGGTCGTCGTGGATGGTGAGACCGGCGTTTTGGTCAATTACGATGCCGCTGATGAAGCCACCTTTGAGGCTGATCTCGCCGCCGCCGTGAATCGAGTGGCAGCGGACAAGGATCTGACGCAACGCTTTGGCAGCGCCGGTCGCCAGCGCGCGATTGATGACTTCTCGTGGGCTACCATCGCGCAGCAGACCGTGGACATTTACCGTTCGTTGATGTAGGAAGGACTGCCGTGACTCTTAACGAACCGCCTCATCGCCCAGAACTACATTTCGTTCCCGACACCGGGGTCCTCGAAGCCCCCGCGGGAATCGTCCGCGACGGTAACACGTGGCACCTGTTCCACCAGTACCGGCCCGCGGCTGACCAGCCCGCACGCTGGGGCCACTCCACGTCTGAAGAAACAGCTTTTGAGTGGCTCGACTGCGACGATGTCCTCGCCCCCGTGGGCGGAGAGCTGTCGCTGCGTGCTGGCTCCGTCGCGGAGGGTAAGGAGGCCCTCAACCTGTATTTCACCTCGGTGACCTCGGTGGGTACGAGCGTGCGCCTAGCGCGCTACACCGACTACGCCGATGAGTGCGTCGTCTCCGATGACCCTACGGCGCTCGACCCGGATGTCGTCCGCTTCGGCGAGGCTGTCGGTGCCAGCACCAATCACGACCGCTTCCGCTCTCCCTCTGTGGTCCCAGATTGGGCCAAGGAGGACCGCGAGGAAGGCCACGATGGCTGGCTCATGCTTGCGCTGACCGGGCACTCGGACGCGCCGGTGCCGGTGATCCTGGATAGCCCCGATGGCGAATCCTGGACACTCCTCGGGCCGTTGAGTTTCGACGGCGACCCCGGTTTTGAGGAGGGCGAGGTTCCGGCTACCTCCCCCATCCCGCCGGTGGTCTCGCCGCGCTTGGTGCGCCTGCGCGACGAGGTCGATAGGGAAATCTACGATGTGCTCTTCGTGACCTTAGAGCGCGAGGGCCGCGATGTTTCCGGCTATATTGTGGGCCGCCTTGATGGCACGGTGTTCACCGTGGCGAAGGGGTTCCAGCGCGTGGACTTTGGCCACGATTTCTCCCGTCCGCGCAACACCAACACCACGACTGGAACGATTCCGCAAGAGCGCCGCTACGACCGCGCGGTCATCCTCGGTCTGCTTAACGGCAACGGTCGCGGTGACGACGCCACCAAGCACCCATCCTGGGAGGCGGAGGGCTGGGCTAATAGCCTGTCGCTGCCCCGTGCGGTCACGCTGCAGGGCGGTGTGCTGTACCAGACCCCGGCGGAGGGTCTGCCGGATGCGGTGAAGCTCTCCGATTATGCCCAATCCTGGACTGGTGTTTTGGAGGTTCCGGAAGGCTCCGCCGTGACCGTCACGCTGAAGGACGGTAACGGTGATGCCGCCGCAGTCATCCGCCACACCGGCTCCGAGATCAGCCTGGATCGCTCCATGTCGAAGGCCTTTGATCACTACTTCAAGGACTCTGCTCCTGCGGTGACCCAGCTGGCTGAGGGCGATTCGGACACGCTCACCGTCATCCAGGACGGCGCTAGCGTTGAGGTGTTTGTGGATGGCGGCTTGGTGGCCATGAGCTCTCGCGTCTACTTCGAGGGCGGGTGCTCTGCCATCGAGGTCAGCACGGAGGGCGAGGCTGTCATTGAGCAGTCGTGGAGCCGAAAGGGCACCAAGCACTCTTAATCGCATCGCGCGTGTGTTGAACTATAAGAGGAGGACCGGGATGACCGGTCCTCCTCTTAATGCGCTCCCCTACCCTTCGCGCTCACCGTGGACATCAAACAACCACCGCGGGCGCTGCCGGTGAGCGCGAAGGGAGATTAGCGAGGATGCCCTCGAGCGCCAGCGGGACCACGCAGCTGACGCGCGTCACTCAGCCAGGCCGGGCCTCACTCCGCCCTTCGCGCTCACCGTGGGCTTCAGACAACCGTCGCGTGCACTGCCGGTGAGCGCGAAGGGAGGTTTGGTAGCCGCGCGGCGTCAAGGCCGGACCGAGGATGTAGCCATGAAATGCTGAGGCTGGACCGGGGATGTAGCCATGAAATGCTGAGGATGGGCCACAGCTGCAGCTTTGAAGCGTTTAGGCAAGAAATGCAACCAGCATGCGGCCGAGAATAAAGCCGCCTATTAAGCAGAGCGCAGGCGGTCCAGACGAGCATGCGCCGTCACGGTCAAGGTTTGCGGCAGAGAGGCCATACGCTCGGCCAGCTCTTCCGGGCTGATGTGGCGCGCCGAGGGGCTCATTCCCACCTGCGCGGCGATAGAAGCCTTATCCAAGACAATGGGGAAGGAAATATCGACCGGGTCGGCCGCCTGCTCAAGGAAACCTTCCGCCTGCGCGTAGAGGCGCTCCACCTTTCCTTCCTCGACGCCGAGGATGCCCAACGGCTCCCGCAGCTCATCGAGGTGGCCAGCCTGCGGAGTCAGCACAATGACCTCCCCGCCGGGGGCGAGCACGCGCTGGAATTCCGCCGGGTTGCGCGGGGCGAAGACGACCGAGATGGCGTGAATCGAATCATCCTTCAGCGGCAGACGCTCCCACACATCCGCGACCACGGCACCGACGCGCTCGTGCGACTTGGCCAGGTGCTTGGCCGCATGCGTAGAGATATCCAGGCCCACGCCGCGAGCGCCCTCAATCGAATCGAGCGTGTGGGCTAGGTAGTAACCCGTGCCCGCGCCCACCTCAAGGAGCGCGGGGGCGGTGTCCACATCCAGGCCAGCCGCGTGCTCAGCCGCATCCTGGGTTTCCAAAGAGTCCTGGACCGCGCCGGTCACTGCCTCCACGAAGGGCGCGAAGTGCCCCATGGCCAGGTAGGTCTCGCGGGCGGTAACCATCGCGGCATCGTCGCCCTGATGTTTCAGGCCCGCGCCGGCCGCCAGCGTGACGTAGCCCTGCTTGGCCACGTCATAAGAGTGGCCGGTCTCCGACACGAGGCGAGAAAAATCATCCGCGCCCTGCAGGGCGCTGCCATCGGCAGGATCGGCCAGAATATCGACGATATGTGAAAGCATGCTCCTAGACTAGCTAGAAACTGCTACGAGGAGTGAACCCAGCTCCGCTGCTTCTTCTTTACTGAGCTCAATGACAATGCGCCCACCCCCGTCAGAAGGAATGCGCATCACGATCTTGCGGGACTCCTCTACCGCTTCCATCTCTCCACCAGTGGTACGGGGCTTCATCGCTGCCATATTGAGTCTCCTTCGACTATTTTTAGAACGTCCTTCTAGTCTAGCTCTTTTTCGGCTGACAGCGGCAGGCTCGTTGCCGCACCCGCGGGGGATGGTTCCGCAGAATCATCTGCAGAACCATCAGAAGCCACCGGCGCAGCGCCCATGCGGCGCTCGACGGCAGCCAGCAGCGCATCCACTTGGTCCTGGCGGTAGCCGCGTGTCACGACGTCGAAACGCAGATCATCGAAGCGCCCCTCCTCAAGGGCGCGCAGATTCTCCTCGTTGGTATCCACGGCCGTATCGGGAGCCTCCATCACGGTCCCCCGACCCACGATGCTTCCCCACGCCCATGTGCCAATGATGACGAGGGCGATGAGGACAACGATAAGAAGAATCCAGGACATCATGCGCTAAATCTTACCCAGCAGCGGCGGACGTTGGGCAACGGGCCCAACCACACCCGCGCGGGACAGGATGGTGCGCGCGACGACATCGGCCATCGGGGACAGCTCCTCGAGCGGGCGGTTGCGGTGGGCGCGGGTGCCTAACTCCACCTCGGCGATAGCATGGGGCCCATAGCGCTTGGCGACGTCTATCAGCAACCCCGCCTCCACCCCGTAGCCCGCCACAAAAGGCAGGCCCAGGGCTGTCTCGCGGCGAATCGCGTACTCCCCGCCCAGAGGTTGATCGATGTGCGCGAGCTCGGGGAAGAACATGCGCAGCAGCGGCTTGGCGCTCAGCTCCGTGACCCGCCCGCCGCCCGTGGGCTGACCGTTCAGGCTGCGTGCATAGCGCGCCTTGACCATCTGCACGTGGGGATCCACGAAAGGCTCACTCAGCGCGGTAACCATGCCGGGCCGCGCGGATTCTAAGTCCGCGTCGATGAATACGACCACCTCGCCCCGGGCCGCGGCGACCCCGCGCCACAGAGACTCGCCCTTGCCCGGACACGGCTCCTCTTCCAGTATCTCGCGCCAGTTGCACACCCGGGCACCAGCCGCGGCGGCCCGAGCGGCGGTCTCATCGGTGGAATCGGCGTCGATGACGATGACCTCTAAAGGTTCATCCGCCAGGCAAGCACGCACGACGTGCGCGACGGTGCGCTCCTCATTGAGCGCAGGGATGACAACGGAAACGCTCGGAAACATGGCTTAGGCTAGCCCCCGGGTCGTCGCCAAGGGCGCCATCTGCCCCTGGATGGCGGCGGTCATACGGATGACATCCAACGTCGGGCCCACCTCATGTACCCGAAACGCCGCCACGCCGCGCGCTGCCGACCATGCCGTTGCCGCCAGCGTGCCCGCGACGCGCTGGTCCACGGCGCGGTCGAGGGTCTCACCCACAAAGTCCTTGTTCGACAAGGCCATGAGCACTGGCCACCCCGTCGCCACGATCTCATCGATGCGCCGCAACAGTTCCAGGCCGTGAAAGGTGTTCTTGCCAAAATCGTGCGTGGGGTCGATGAACGTCAGCTCCTCCGGGCAACCGAGGTCTGCGGCTCGTTCGGCCAGCCGCGTGGTTTCCGCGATGACGTTGGCAACCACATCGTCGAAGTGCACGCGGTGCGGGCGGGTGCGCGGTGTGACACCACCGGTGTGCGAACACACGTAGCCGACCTTGTGGTGGCCAGCCACCTCGATGAGCTCAGGATCCCACCCAGCCCACGTGTCATTGACCAAGCTGGCACCAGCGGCGATAGCTGCTTCTGCTACCTCGGCGCGCCACGTGTCCACGGAAATCAGCGCGTCCGGGCGGCGCCGATGCAGCTCCGCGATAGTCGGCACGACGCGCTCGATTTCCTCGGCCGCATCCACGTGTTCACCCGGGCCAGCCTTGACTCCGCCGATGTCGATGATGGAGGCGCCGTCGTCAAGCGCCTGCTCAGCGCGCTGGATGGCGGGGTCGAGCTCGAAGGTGGCGCCCTTGTCGTAGAAGGAGTCGGGCGTGCGGTTCACAATCGCCATGACCCGCGCGAGGTTGGGGGCAGAGGTCACTTGTCTTCTTGCTCCCGCAGGCGCTTGTCCGACATGACCTTGTGCGCGGCCAAGATGTGAGCGACGGCTTCGTCGATATCGTCGGTGACCAGGAAGAGATCGAGGTCTTCGGGGTTGATGAACCCGCCCTCGGCCAGGGTCTTCTTCATCCATTCCACCAGGCCTGCCCAGTACTCGGTGCCCATGAGGACGATGGGATAGTTGGTCACCTTGCCGGTTTGGACCATGCACATGACCTCGAAGAACTCATCCATGGTGCCCATGCCGCCGGGCAGGCAGATGAAGGCCTGGGAGTACTTGAGGAACATGGTCTTGCGGGCGAAGAAGTAGCGAAAGTTCAGGCCCAGATCGACGTAGGGGTTCAGGCCCTGTTCGTGCGGCAGCTCGATGCCGAGGCCCACAGACAGCCCGCCGGCCTCGTGCGCGCCGCGGTTGGCCGCCTCCATGATGCCAGGGCCACCGCCGGTGATGACGGCATACTTGGCCTCCACGAGGCGGCGGCCCAAAGCCACGCCCAACTGATAATTCGGGTCATCCTCCGGGGTGCGGGCAGAGCCGAAGACGGTGACGGCCTTCGGCAGCTTAGCCAGGGCGTCGAAGCCGTCCACGAACTCGCCTTGGATGCGCAGGACGCGCCACGGGTCGGCGTGCTGCCACTCGTGATCGGCGCCGGACTGCAGCAGCCGTTGGTCAAAGGTAGAGGACTGCTCTCCAGCAGTACGCACGAGGAGAGGTCCGCGCAGGGTGCGCAGTTGCTCAGGCGTCATGGTGGTCTTATCCCTTCAGGTAGTTCAAGAGTGCGGTCGAGACTTCGGTGATCTGGGTGATGGGCACCTGCTCGTCCTTCTTGTGAGCAAAGCCCGGATCGCCGGGGCCGAAGTTAACGGCCGGGGTACCCATCTCGGAGAAACGGGCCACGTCGGTCCAGCCGTATTTTGCGCGGACGTTGCCGCCGACGGCGTCGACAAGCGCGCGTGCCGCTGGCTGCCCCAAACCGGGCAGGGCGGCCCCAGCGATGTCATCGACCTCCACGGTGATGTTGTCGTGTTCGCCGAGGACATCCATCAGGTGCGCCATCGCCTCCTCGGAGCTGCGGTCGGGAGCGAAGCGGAAGTTGACGAACATCCAGGCCTCATCCGGAATGGTATTGGTAGCCACGCCGGATTCGAGGTGAACGATGTTGAGGCCTTCCTTGTAGGTGCAGCCGTCAATCTCGACGTCGCGCGGCTGGTAGTTGGCCACGTTGAGCATCACCGGCGCCAAGGTGTGCGCCGCGTTGGAGCCCAGCCAGGCGCGGGCCGAGTGCGCGCGGATGCCGTGGGCGGTGACGCGCACGCGGATGGTGCCCTGGCAGCCGGCTTCGATCATGGCGCCGGAAGGCTCGCCCAGCAGGGCCAGATCTCCATGCAGCCACTCCGGGTGATCCTTCTGCAGGTGGCCCAGGCCGTTGAATTCGGTAGCGACCTCCTCGCCCTCATAGGCGATGACCGTGAGATCGTGCTTGAGCTCATCGGAGTTATACAGCTGCGCAAAGGCGTTGAGGTAGACCGCCATGCCGGACTTCATGTCCACGGTGCCGCAGCCATACATGGTGGCGCCGTCCTCCGACATGGTGTGGGGGACGTTATCGGCCAAGGGCACGGTATCGATGTGGCCGGCGAGGACCACGCGGCTTTCGAAGCCCCGATTCGTCCGGGCGCAGACAGTGTTGCCGTAGCGTTCCACCTCTACTGTGCTCTGGTCCAGACCGCGCAGGGCTTCCTCGACGGCATCAGCGATCGCTTGCTCGTGGTGCGAAGGGCTAGGGATATCCACCAGCGCCTTGGTCAGCTCGATGGGATCGGAGAAGAGATTTAAAGTCACAACCCGCCATGCTAGCGCCCCCGGTTGCTTAGTGCATTGCGTAAAGTACTTCCCGTTGCAAACAATCAACAGCGTTGAAGGTGATTTCCCTATGGCTGCGGCCACTCAACTCAAAACCCGCCCCCTCACCATGATGGGCCTCGGCTCCGCGGTGGGCGCGGGCCTCTTCCTAGGCGTCGGCCTGGGCATCCAGGTCTCCGGCACCTCCGTCCTTATTTCCTATGCGGTGGCTGGTGCGCTCATTGCCTTGGTGATGTGGATGCTCGGCGAGATGGCCGCCGCCCGGCCTTCGTTGGGCGCTTTCTCTACCTATGCGGGCCAGGCCTTCGGGCCCTGGGCCAGGTTTACCTTGGGCTGGATTTACTGGTTCATGCTGGTCATGGTGATGGGCGCGGAGATTACCGGTGCCGCGGCGATTGTCTCCAACTGGTTCGGGGTGGACCCCTGGATTCCGGCATTGGTGGCCGTGGTCTTCTTCGCCATCGTTAACTTTGCCGCCGTGGGTGGCTTCGGCGAATTCGAGTTCTGGTTCGCCATCATCAAGGTGGCCACGATCGTGGCCTTCCTGGGCGTCGGTGTGCTCATGGCACTGGGTATCCTGCCGGGTATGGACCTGTCCATGGCGGGACATAACTTCACGGAGAACTTCCTGCCCAACGGCGGCCCCGGCTTTGCTGCCGGCTTGCTCGCCGTGGCTTTCGCTTTCGGTGGCATCGAACTGGTCACCATTGCCGCGGCGGAATCTGAGGACCCGGCCCACAACGTCGCTACTGCCGTGCGCGCCATCATCGTGCGCATCATGGTCTTCTACATCGGCTCCATCCTGGTCATCACCATGGCCTTGCCTTTCAGCTCCATCCAGGACGCCGATGTGGCCGCGGACTCGCCCTTCACCCTGGTCCTCGCCGCCGCGAAAATCCCCTTCGCCGCGGGATTCATGGAAGCCATCATCGCCTTGGCGCTGCTGTCTGCCTTCAATGCGCAGATTTACGCCACCTCCCGCTTGGTCTACGACATGGCCAAGGACCACAGCGCGCACCACGTCTTCTTGAAGACCAACGTCTCCGGCTCCCCCATTTATGCGGTCGTGCTCTCCATCATCTTTGCCTTCGCATCGGTGGTGCTGCAGTACTGGAACCCGCCGGGGCTTCTGGCCTTCCTCTTCAACGCGGTGGGCGGCTGCCTGCTGGTCATCTGGTGTTTCATCGTGGCCTCCTACATCAAACTGCACCCTCAGATGAAGGCCAACGGCGAGCTCACGACGCTGCGCGTGCCGGGCTTCCCCTGGCTGCCGTGGCTGACTGCCCTAGCACTGGTGGGTCTTACGATTCTCATGCTTTTCGACGCCTCCGCCCGCAACCAAGTCCTCGCCGTCCTCATCCTGACCGTTTCCCTGGTTGTGATCTTCCACCTACTCCCGGGTAACAAAAGGCGCGCGTCGAACGCGTAGCTGCTAGGGTGTGACCCTATGACTTCAGCATCCGCACGCGGCCTGGCAACCATTACCCACGACGGCACCGTCCTGGACGTCTGGTTCCCCGCAGTTCACACCGATATCTCTGTAGAAGCCAGCGGCACCGAGCGCCTAGAGGAGGTTCCGCAGCAGTTCGCTGACCTCGTTGGCCCCGACGAGGAGCGCGGCGTCGCCCGCATCGCGGTGGAGACCACCATCAAGGATCTGGACGAGGCTCCCGCCGACACCTACGACGCTTACCTGCGCCTGCACCTGCTCTCCCACCGCGCAGTCAAGCCTCACGGCCTGAACGTAGACGGTATCTTCGGCAAGCTGGCCAACGTCGTGTGGACCAACTACGGCCCCTGCGCGGTTGCCGATTTCCAGATGGTCCGCGGCCGCCTCGCTTCCCGCGGCCCGGTCGTGGTCTACTCCGTCGATAAGTTCCCGCGCATGGTGGACTACGTTGTCCCGTCCGGCGTGCGCATCGGTGACGCCGACCGCGTTCGCCTGGGCGCCCACCTCGCTGAGGGCACGACCGTGATGCACGAGGGCTTCGTTAACTTCAACGCCGGCACCCTGGGCGCCTCCATGGTCGAGGGCCGTATTTCCGCAGGCGTCGTCGTGGGCGATGGCTCCGATATCGGCGGCGGCGCCTCCATCATGGGCACCCTGTCCGGCGGCGGCAAGGAGGTCATCTCCATCGGTGAGCGCTGCCTGCTCGGCGCGAACTCCGGCGTGGGCATTTCGCTTGGCGACGACGCCGTCGTCGAAGCCGGCCTCTACGTCACCGCCGGTACCAAGATTGCGGTCTTCGGCAAGATCGCGGAGGCTCTGGGCCTGTCTGAGGGCGACACCATCAAGGGCTCCAAGCTCTCTGGCGTCTCCGGCGTGCTGCTGCGCCGTAACTCCGTGACCGGCGCCGTCGAGGCCGTGGAATGGAAGTCTGAGGCTGTGGCCCTCAACGAGGACCTGCACAAGAACTAGGCTTAGCAGCATTAAGGCCCCCGTGTCTGCGGGGGCTTTTCTTGATCCCGGGCCCCTTTATGCCCAAGCGACTAAAGCCGCGGCCTAGAATGCTAAAGGTGACTGCTCAAAACGATTCCTCTCCTCGCTCACTCGGCAGCGGCTTGAAGGTCCGCCACCTGACCATGATGGGGCTGGGCTCCACCATTGGCGCCGGCCTTTTCTTAGGCACGGGCGTCGGCATCTCCGCCGCCGGCCCCGCGGTCCTTCTGGCTTATCTCATCGCTGGATTCCTTGCCATCCTGGTCATGCAGATGCTCGGTGAGATGGGCACGGTTATCCCCGCATCCGGCTCCTTCTCCGAATACGCGGAGCACGGCATTGGCCGCTGGGCAGGATTTACGCAGGGCTGGATTTATTGGCTCGCCACCGTCGCGGTTCTGGGCGCGGAAATCACCGGCGCGGCCGGATTCATCGGCGCGTGGTTTAACTGCCCGCCCTGGATCCCCGCAGCCATCTGCGTGGCTCTCTTCGGCACCATCAACCTGCTGCGAGTGCGCTTGTTTGGTGAGTTTGAGTACTGGTTCGCCTTCATCAAGGTCGCCGTCATTATTGCTTTCCTCGTTATCGGCGCGCTGCTCATCTTCGGCCTTCTCCCCGGCCACACCTTCATCGGCACGTCTGTCTTCCTCGAAGACGGCTTCATGCCCAACGGCCTCGGAGGCGTCGCCGCCGGCTTGCTTGCCGTGGCCTTCGCCTTCGGCGGCATCGAGGTCGTCGCCATCGCCGCGGCGGAATCCGAGGACCCCGAGAAGTCCCTCGTCAACGCAGTGCGCACCACCATTACGCGCATTTCGGTGTTCTACCTGGGTTCTGTCCTCGTCATCACCTTCCTCCTGCCCTATTCCTCGCTCGGCTCCGCGAAGTCTGCTGCCGAGTCGCCCTTCACCATGGTCTTGGACCGCGCGGGAATTCCAGGTGCTGCTGCCATCATGGAAGTGGTCATCGTTCTCGCACTGCTCTCTGCTTTTAACGCGCAGATCTACGCTTCCTCCCGCATGATGCACTCGCTGGCTAGCCGCGGTGAAGCCCCCAAGCTCTTCGCCGACACCGACCATCGCGGCGTCCCGACGGCGGCCATCGCGCTGTCTGTCATTCTTTCCGCGGTGATGGTTGTTCTCAACTATGCAGATAACGGGTGGCTGCTGTCCTTCATGCTCAACGCCGCTGGCGCCTCGCTGCTCATCGTGTGGGTCTTCATCGCAGTGAGCCAGTTGCGCCTGCGCCCACAGCTCGAGGCCATCCACCCGCTGCCGGTGCGCATGTGGGCCTACCCCTACCTCACGTGGTTCGCGCTGGCGCTCTTTGCGGCCATTGCGGTGCTCATGCTTACCGACGCCTCCGCCCGCATCCAACTCTTCTCCGCCGCCGCCATGTTCGCGGTACTCGCAGTTGCAGGTGTCATCAACGCGAAGGCCCGCGGCATTGCCCCGACCTCGCGCCTGCCCCTACCGACGGCCGAGGAGCTCGAGGCCCGCTAGCCGCCCCTCGCCATCTCGCCGCCCCACTCCCTCGTTTCCATCGCCGCCCAACCCCCTCGTTTCCATCGCCGCCCCACCTTTCGCGCTCACCGGCCGACCAGCGTTGTACCGTTTGTCCGCTCTTGGTGGCCGCCAAGGGTCAGGCGCAGGAGCTTACCCACTCAATCACTCCCTTCGCGCTCACCATCGATGAGCTGAAGAGCACCAGGCACGTGCTCCGTGAGCGCAAAGGGGAAGGCGGAACCAAACGGGCCGCTTTCCCGCCACGCCTATCACTGACCACCCTTCGCGCTCACCGGCGACCGGGGTGTCGCCTTTTCAAGGCTGCCCGTGGGCGCGAAGGGAGTTTCGGGGCGGGCAAGAGGTGCAAAAATTGCGGACGCGACAGCTTTTTAGCGCAAAATCGACGCCGCAGGGCCAAGTTATCCACAGGCGGGGAATTGACCATCGACGCGTCGTGAAGCACTGCATACCTTGAGCTTCATGAAGGCATGGACGACCGCAGAGCTTCGCGAGCAAGGCTTGAGCAAGGAGGCAATCAGGCGGAAGCTTCGCGCGGGGACGCTCTTTCGCGTGCACCGCGGGATTTATAGCGACGAGTGGTCGCCGCTTGCCGTGGCGCGGGCTCTGGCACACGGGCTCAGTCGAATACATTTCACGGGCAAGACCGCGCAGGAGATTCACCTGGGGAGGAAGCTGACGTTTCCGCTGGAAGCCGAGGGCCCGCGCACGCTTAAGGGCAAAAATTTTCGCGTGACGCATTCACGCCTGTCGGCTACTGCCAAGGTGAACGGCCTGCCTGTTGTTCAGGTGCTGTGGGCAGCCCGTCGTATAGCCGCGGCGTGCGGGCAGCTGCTGGAAGAGTACTACCGCGGCAAAACAGGGCCCGCCCGCCTCGAAGATGACCGGCGAAGGATGCGTCGGGTTCCCCGGCGTTTGAAAGAGACTATCCGCCGCACGCCGATTGGGGCCGATAGCGTACCGGAGCGCCAGCTCAGCCGAAGGCTTAGCGCGGACGGGATCTTTCCTGAGCACAACGCGCTCATTGCGGGGTACCGCTTTGACCTGAAGATTGGCAAGCTCATCATCGAGGTCGACGGCTGGGAGTACCACAAAAATGATCGGGCGTTTCAAGCGGACCGCTCGAAGCAGAACGCGGCCGTAGCCCATGGGTATACGGTTTTGCGCTTTACTGCCGACGATATCCGCTACCACCTCAACGACGCCTTCTTGCTTATCAAAGCGACTCTTGAGCTGCTCAAAGGGCGAAATCCCAAGCTCCCTTCTGCGGCGACCCAGCCTTATTGGACTTGGCACTTATGCATGCAAACATTGCCATCGTGACAAGTTTTCTTTACACTTAGTCATGTAAGAGTTACACACCGTAAAGGAGGCCAGATGGCCGAGCATCAGAACATGGTTCGCAAATGGCGACGCTGGCTCGAGATGTCTCAAGCCGACCTTGCTGAACGGGCCGGCGTTTCCCGCCAGACAATCGCCAATATCGAACGCGGCAACTACTCCCCCTCCGTCTACCTAGCGCTAGACATCTGCCGCGAACTAGGAAAAACCATCGAAGAAGTCTTTGGAGATGAACAACATGATTAACGCCCTGGCCAACTACACGCTCCGCGAGATCGACCGCGCCTCTCGCGACGAATTCGAGCGCGAGACTTTCTACAAGGCCAACACCATCAGCGCTACCCCGACCCGCTTCCTCGAGCTCGTCGCCGCAGCCATCCTCGCCTGGGTCCTTCCTGGTCAGATGAGCATGCTGTGCTTCCTCGCCATCGCACCGTCTATCATCGGCAATCTCTTCGGCACGGCGTGGCTGCGCAAGCGCGTCGCCACCCCGCCTGTTGGCCGCATTTGGCCTGCGATGACCGTCTACCTCATCCCGCTCATTGTGATGTTCGTTGGAATTGCCCACAACGCTTACGCACCGGACTCCACCTCCTACTTGCTTGGCGCTGGGGCTGGCGTGACCGCCGCCATCATCTTCACGCCATTCCTTCGCCGCCGCCAGCATCAACGCGACCAGGCCCGCCTCGACTCCGAGCTCGACGACTAGACCGCACTGCCCGGCCAATCCCCATCCATCCCGCCCTTCGCGCTCACCGCGGACGGCGGGTTCCTCTATTTTGCAGGCGCCGGTGAGCGCCAAGGGTAGTTCAAGCCGATACTGCCGGCCCCCGCAAAGAATGCAGCCTTGCCCTGCCCCGCTAAACCGCTGCCGCCGCCCCTTCCCGCTCACTGTAAACGGGAACTAGCGAATCTATTAGATGCCGGTGAGCGCAAAGGGCGGGTTTCCGATTTTCGTCCCTAAGCGCTCACCAGCACGATGGAGCGCTTCCACGCCGTGTCTCCAGTGAGCGCGAAGGAAGCGGTGCGTGCCGACGCCTCCCTTCCCGCTCACCGCCGCGACACAAAGGCCCCGCAGCCTTACGCTGGTGAGCGCGAAGGGTGCGGGGCGAGGCGGGGCGAGGCGGGGCAAAGGGCTGGTATTAAGCCGGTTCGGTCTCGTGAACCAAGATCGGCGTCTTTGGCTTCGAGCGGAACGTCCACAGCTTATTGAAGATGAAATTAATGGGCATGGCTACCACGATGGAAATCGCGTTGGCCCAGTAGTACATGGTGCGGAATCCGGTTGAATCATCGAAAATATGGGGAGGCAGTTGCAGCGGCGAAGTCGGATTCATCAGCAGGTACTGCACCGCGAGGGTCACCAAGTATGCACCGATGCCCGTAATGAGAAACGGGAAGAACCCCCGCAACCACGACACCTTGTTGACGGACTTGAACGTCCACATGCGGTTGAGCTGGTAGTTCCAGGTGTTAGCCACAAGGAAGGCAATGGTGGAAAAGAGCATGAACCAACGCACGTGGAACTGTGTGCCGAACAGATTGAACAGCGCGTCATGCGGCGTGGCACCAAACCACGCCAAACCGCACTTTGCAGCCACAATTGAGGTCGCAATGTTGACCAACGTGCCCGAACCACCGACCAGACCGAACTTAATGAACTGGCCAAGATTCGAGGCAAAGCGAGCAAAGCTCAGATCCGCCATGGACACGTCCTTTGCAAAATGCTCAAAAATGATGAATAAAACTTGGTATGAGTCTAGTCCCTCGCGAAGCGCACACTAAAACCCGCGCCGCAACAGGGCCGAATGTCACAGCTTAAACTCACGCTTCTCGCCAGAAAGCGGGTCCTTAAAACTCATCGCAATATGGGAAAGCTGCAGCGGCGTTGAAAAGTCATAGAGGGACAACCCGCGGTCCACGGGATAGGTATCATCCCCCACAATCGGATGGCCCAGATGGTTGAGCACCACGCGAATCTGGTGGGTATGTCCGGTCAGCGGCCAGACATTCGCCACCTTTCCCCGAGCGCGCACCCGAGTCACCGTAGGCGTGCCGCAAGGATCCATGCGGACTTGGCGCTCACCACGAACCCGCCGCATACCCAGCCGCACCGTACCGTCATAGTCCAACCGCGTAGAGAGCCGAGCACGGTAGTGCTTCACCACCGCCCGCTCCTGAAAAAGCCGCTGGTAGGCAGACCGCGTGCGCGGATTGCGCGAACATAACACCAACCCCGACGTCAGCCGGTCCAAGCGATGCAGCGGAACAATAGAATCCTCCCCGTAATCCACGCGCAGGCGGGTCTGGAGGGTCTCGCGCACGATGCGCCCGTTCGACGTCGTGGGCAGAAAGTGCGGCTTGTCGACGACTATCAGGTCCCCGTCCTCAAACACCACCCGATAGTCAAAGGGAATAGGTTCTTCGGAAGGCACCGAAGGGTGATACCAGGCCAGCGTCGGGCCGGGAAGCACAGTGCCAGGCTCCAATCGAGTACCGGGCGAAAACGCGGAATCGCCCGCCTCACCTGCCCAGTAGGTAGGAGTGGCGGGCACGGTGCCGCTCAGCATCACTTTGCGCGGGCTAATCCCCTCCCGCGCCGGCGGGCGAAAGACCACTTACTCAGCCAAGCGCGCGACGGCTGCGGCAATCCGCTCATCGGTACCGTTCAGACCAATGCGCACGTACTGCTCACCCGCCGGGCCATAGAAATCACCAGGCGCAACGAGGATGCCGCGCTCGGCCAGCCAGTCGACGGTTTCGCGGCAGTTTTCACCGCGGGTTGCCCACAGATAGAGACCGGCTTCGGAGTGATCAATCCTAAAGCCCGCGCTGGTCAGCGCCCGCATCAGATCCACACGGCGCGCGGCGTAGCGCTGGCGCTGGAGGGCTTCGGAGGGGTCGTCGTCAAGCGCGGCGACCATGGCCGCCTGGATGGGACCTGGGACGATGAGTCCTGCGTGCTTGCGCAGCTCTAATAGCTCCGCGATGAGCTTGGCATCGCCCGCGAAGAAGCCCGCGCGATAGGACGCCATGTTCGCGCTCTTCGACAGCGAATGCATGGCGATGAGTCCGGTATTGTCGCCGTCTGTTACGCGCGGATCCAGGATGGACACCGGCGGGTTCTCATCATCCCAGCCCAAGCCCATGTAGCACTCATCCGAGGCCACGATGGCATTGTTCGCGCGCGCCCAAGCGACGATCTCACGCAGCTTCTCGACGCCCAACACCTTGCCCGTCGGGTTCGACGGCGAGTTGATGAACACCAGCGAGGCGTCTTCGAAGTCATCGTCCGCACGCAGGGGCTTAGCACCGGCCAAGAGCGCGCCGACTTCATAGGTGGGATAAGCCACCGTCGGGAAAGCCACGGTCTCGCCACGCATGCCCAGCAAAGTGGGCAGCCAGGCGATGGCCTCCTTGGTGCCGATGACCGGCAGCACCGCATCCACATTCATGTTGTAGCGGCGCTGCAGCGCCTTCGCGATGGCCTCCCGCAGCTCCGGGGTGCCCTGTGTCTGCGGGTAGCCGGGGGCCTCGGCCGCTGCGGACAGCGCTAACTGCACGCCTGGGGCCACCGGATCGACGGGATTGCCCACCGATAGGTCAACGATCCCGTCCGGGTGCGCCTGTGCTTTCTTCTTGGCGTCAGCAAGCGAGTTCCACGGAAAATCCGGGAGCGTGTCTCCCAGCGGCGTGCGGCTCATCTATTACTCCTGGTTCTGAGGCGGGAGTGCAGCGATCATCGGGACATCAAAGTCCTGCGGGCCGAGCGCAGCTGCGCCGCCCGGGGAGCCGAGATCATCAAAGAAGGCGGCGTTAGCATCGTTGTAGTCCAGCCACTCATCCGGAACATCATCCTCGTAGAAGATGGCCTCCACCGGGCAAGCCGGCTCACAGGCGCCGCAGTCCACGCACTCGTCCGGGTGGATGTAGAGCATGCGCTTGCCCTCGTAGATGCAGTCGACCGGGCACTCTTCAACGCAGCCGCGGTCCATCACGTCGACGCAAGGCTGCGCGATGGTGTAAGTCATAAGGTGTTTAAACTCCTGTGTGTCACGGGTTTTCTACGACTAACAGTATGCTACTCCGAGGCGAAAAATGGCCAAACGCTACCCGCGATTCCCGCGGCGAACAGCAGCAGGCTGAGAATATTATTGGCTAGCAAGCTACCGTCCCCGATGGCGGCACCCAGCATGAACGCGAGGAAACCCGCCACCCAAGCTAAACCGGGCAAGCCCGCGATGTAGGGATTCTCACTCCACAGCCGCGCTGTGCGGGTCAGCACCCCGTTGAACCAGAAGGCGATGAGGATGGTGATCGGAAAAGCCACGCTGGCCCCGTCGAACCATGGCACGCGGGCGGTGAGATAGACAACTTCGAGGGTCAGCGAGCAGAGTGCGCCTAAGACGAGCCACACTAGGCCCCCTACTTGCTCGCCGCGGGAGAAGTCGGTGCGGATTGCGCGCTCGCTCATTTCTCCCCCAGCAATGAATCCTGCGGCTCACCTTGGCCCAGCTGGTAGAACTCGTGGCGCAGCAGCGGCATGGTGAGCAGGTTGGACAAGGCATAGGCAGCGGGAACCTCCGCGGGATCCTTCAAACCCGCCTGGGCGGCGTGAGGGTTGACGGTGGTGAGGGAGCCGTCGGCAAGCCAGATCTGCGTGGCGTGGGCCAGCATCGCTGCGCGCTTGGCGCTGAGAGCCGCGTCAGTGAGCTCGTAGGCCACATCGCAGCCAGCATTGGTGAAGTTATCCAGGTACTCCTTATCGGGCAGGCTCCAGCCCTCCGGAGGGGTAACAGCATCAAGGCCGCGGTAGTGGGCGGCGCGCTCAAAGACGGACCACCAGATGCGCTGCTCAGGCGTGGCAGCCGCATGCACCGCCTTGTGCACAGCGATATGGTCGGGGTGCCCGTAACCGCCGTCCGGGCCATAGGTCAGCACTGCATGCGGTCGCAGCGCGACAAGGTGGCCCCGCAACAGGTCGGCGGCCTCTTCCACGCGGTTGACCAGGGCCCGCGGATTCTCGTGAGCGGGCGAGCCTTCCATGCCGGAATCGCGGAAGTGCCCGAAACCACCCAGCTGGATGCCGTCGACGCCTAAAGCGTCGAGCGCGTGCTTAAGCTCCCAGGCGCGGAACCCTCCCAGCTGATCGGTCTCCGCGAGGCCCTGGTAGGGCTCGCCGATGATCTCGCCTTCCTCACCCAGCGTCGCGGTAATCACCGTGACCTGTGCACCGCGCGCGGACAGGTCCGCCAACGTTCCGCCGGTAAAAAGCACCTCGTCATCTGGGTGGGCATGAACGGCCACGACACGGTAGCCGGTGAGATCCTTAGTCATCATCTTTCCTCCACTGCGGTGCGCTGATGAGGCCGGAGTCCCAGTCCTCAATGCTTTGTCCGGGGCCAACAATACCCTTGCCCAAAGCATGGATACGCACCTCGTTGAGCAGCGGGACGAAGAGCGCTTCCTCCCTGTTGAGATGCTCTACGCGCTCCTGCGCGGTCGCGGAATCCACCTCGCCAGAGAGAATACCCAGGGCAGTGTCGGCGGAGTTTTCCGGGCAGTACCCGGACAACGTTGCCGCCGGGCGCGTGGGTGTCGCGCACACGAAATAGCTGGCCAGGCTGAGTGCGTCCTCGCCGTTCTCATCCCACGCCACCACAGCATCCACCTTGCCCGCCGGGAGCAGGTCGGAGGTAATCGTGGTCAAGCGTTCGGTGACGACCTCCGCGTCGATGGCCTTGGCTTGGAGCACGTCCACGATGGTGGTGGCCGCCGCCAAGGCGGTGGGGTACTGGGGATCCACGGCAATCCGCACCGGCTTGCGGCCCGCACGCTCGCGCAATGGGGCGAGCTCCGCGTGGCTATCGAAGGGATTGTTCCCAGCCTTGAGCTCCGAGGCGCGGCCGGTGGCGAGGCGGGCTAGTTGGTCGGTGTCGAGAAGCGAGGCCAACGCACGGCGTTGCGCCTGCTCATCGAGCGCTCCTTCAACCGCCGACATGTTCAGCCGCAGCTGGCGTTGCCGGGTCACCACACCGGTATTGACGTTGCTGAGCAGGCTCAAGTTCTCCAGGGTGGTCTGCTGCGGGGTGATATCAGCAAAACCGATCTGGTGCGAGCGCAGCATGTTCACCGCCTGCGCGGTATCACGCACAGCGCGCAGCTGAATGACGTCGATATTCGCGGGATCTTCTCCCCAGAACCGGTCGTTGCGGTTGAGGGTAATGATTCCCCGGCCGCGATCCATTCCGGCGACGAGGTAGCGCCCGGCCGAGGCGGGGATCCCGTCAGCCAGGGCCGAGGCGAAATCGCGGTCTTCCAGGAGGTGGGAGGGCACGAGGTTGGCAAAGAGCTTCTGCCAATCCTCCACGCGATGGGCAAAGTCAACGGTGACCACGCGCCCATTCCCGGAGGTCCGCACGGCTGTAATTGCCCGGTAGCCAGCCACGTCCTTCGCGCCCGGCGTGCGCGTTATCTGTGACCACAGGTAGTTAAAATCGGAGCCGCTGATCGGCGTGCCATCCGACCATTGCGCCGGCCCGGCGATGGTATAGCGTACCCGCATGGCAATGCTGCCGGGGGCTTCGATCTCCTCTGCGGATTCCAGGACATCCGTATCCATCTCAGAGCCGTGGAAAGCTGAAGGAAGGACCAGCTCCGCAATCTGGTTGACCAGCTCGGAGTTGTTCGCCACTAGGTGTGGGTTGAGCCCGCCGCGCAGCGGGTCCACCCCAATCGCCACGGTGCTGCGCTCCGGCAGAAGGTCCTCTTCGGGTGCTGCCTCAGGTGGCGGGGCCGTGGTGCTGGAATTCGTTGGAGTGGTACTGCGATCGTTCTCATCTACCACCGGCGGCGGACCGGGGTTGGCCTGGCAGGCGGTAAGCAGGGCGGCTGCGAGGATAACGCCAAGCCGAGGCAGGAAACGGTCCACTCCACACAACCTTTACATTCCGAAAACTTTCCCTACCACTGTAGTTGCCCGGGGCGGCGCTGAGCGAACTACTTGTTGAGCTGCTTGGCGCGGGCGGCCGCGCGCTTGCGGTCGGTGGCGGACAGATCGACCTTGCGCACGCGCAGAACGTTCGGGCCGACCTCGACGCACTCGTCGGTGCCACAGAACTCCAGCGCCTCTTCCAGGGACAGGGTCCGGGCCTTGGCGAGGGTGACGGTGGCATCCGCGGTGGCGGAGCGCATGTTGGTCAGCTTCTTTTCCTTGGTGATGTTGATATCCATATCCTCATCACGGTTATTGGCGCCGACAACCATGCCCTCGTAGGCCTCCATGCCCGGCTCCACGAAGAAGTCACCGCGGTCCGCCAACTGCTGGAGGGCGTAGGCGGTGATCTGTCCGGAACGGTCGGCCACCAGCGAGCCGGTCGGCCGGGCCTTGATGTCACCGGCCCAGACGTCGAGGCCATCGGAGATGGAGTTGGCGATGCCAGCGCCGCGGGTCTCCGTCATGAACTGGGTGCGGAAACCGATGAGACCGCGGGCGGGAACGCGGAAGACCATGCGGACCCAGTCGCCCTCGCGCACGTCCATGGACTGCATCTGCCCCTTGCGGGTGGCCAGCAGCTGGGTAATAGCGCCCTGGTGCTCGGAGGGGGAATCGATGGTGAGCATCTCATAGGGCTCCATCGTCTTTCCGTCGATGACCTGGGTGACTACCTGCGGCTTACCGACGGTCAACTCGAAGCCCTCGCGGCGCATGTTCTCGATGAGTACGGAAAGCGCCATCTCGCCGCGGCCCTGGACTTCCCAAGCGTCGGGACGCTCGGTCGGCAGCACCTTGATGGAGACGTTACCGATGAGCTCCTGGTCCAGGCGGGCCTTGACCAAGCGGGCGGTGAGCTTATCGCCGCCGCCCTGGCCTGCCATCGGGGAGGTGTTCACGCCAATGGTCATGGAGATGGCCGGCTCGTCGACCTTGATGCGCGGCAGCGGCTGCGGGTTCTCCACGTCCGCGATGGTGTCACCGATCATGATGTCGGAGATACCGGAGATCGCCACGATGTCACCGGCGATGGCCTCGGTATCCGGCTGGCGCTGGAAACCGACGGTACGCAGGAGCTCCGCCACCTTGACGGTCTTGGTGTGCATCTCCCCTTCCTCGTCGTAGTGCATCCAGGCCACCTGCTGGCCCTTCTTGAGGGTGCCCGAGTAGATACGAAGCAGGGCGATACGACCAAGGAAGTCATCGGAGTCCAGGTTGGTCACGTGTGCCTGCAGAGGGGCGTCGACCTTGGCGGAGGGCTCGGGGAGGACGTCATAAATAACGTCGAAAAGCGCCTGCAGATCATCGGCGTTCGGGACGTTGCCATTGCCTGGGTTCTCAGTGGAAGCCTTGCCCTCGCGGCCGGAGGTGTAGAGGACCGGCAGGCCCAGCAGCTCCTCGGCGGCAGCGGCTGCTTCCTCGTCCTCGAGGCCGGCGGCGATTTCCAGCAGCAGGTCCTGGGCCTCGGTGACGACCTCGTCGATGCGGGCGTCGGGGCGGTCGGTCTTATTCACGCAAATGATGACCGGCAGCTTCGCCTCCAGTGCCTTGGTGAGCACGAAGCGGGTCTGCGGGAGGGGGCCTTCGGAGGCGTCGACAAGCAGCACAACGCCGTCCACCATGGAGATACCGCGCTCGACCTCGCCGCCGAAGTCGGCGTGGCCTGGGGTATCGATGACGTTGATGATGAGATCCCCGCCGTCCTTGCCCAGGCCCTTGCGGTGGATGGCGGTGTTCTTCGCCAGAATGGTGATGCCGCGCTCGCGCTCCTGATCGTTGGAGTCCATGACGCGATCCGAGTGTTCGCCATGGTCGCCGAAAGCGCCGGACTGCTCCAGCATGCCGTTGACAAGGGTGGTTTTACCGTGGTCAACGTGCGCGACGATGGCTACGTTACGGAATTCAGTATTACTCACGTGTGGGGTGCTCCTTCAAAGCATGGTGCGTTAGCGATGTGAACGGCCCTTAAATATACTCTCTAGCCCTTTGATGTGCAGCATCGCGCGCATCATCCCGCAGAGCGCTGCGGGATGTAACAGATTGGTATCAAGCACCGACATACCGCACAGTAGGGCGCTAAAAAGAGTTGACTACGCCGAAAAAGTGAATATTGTGACAGCAGATACTATTGTGACTGACGTGATCACTGTGTAGTTTCTGTGACGTCACTTCCCCACCCACACGCAAGGATTCTCCATGGCCTTTTCTGAACAGCACTCCACCGGCTCCGCCCGTCGCGGCGTAGCCGGACTCACTGCTGCCCTGATGATGGGCCTGCTCAGCATCACGCCCGCACATGCCGGCGCCCCCGACCTCTCCTCGCTGGTGAACGTCCCCCAGAGCAGCAACCCGCTGGACAGCCTCGGTCGTCCCACCCCGGAGACGCAGGAGCGCGTTCGTGCTTTCGCGGCACAGCCATGGATCCCGCAGGAGGCCCGTAGCGCCATCCTCACCGCACTCAACTTCACCGCTGGTGAAGGCGGCGAGGGCGGCGTCGCGATGCCGGAGGGAAATAACCCCGGCTTCCGCCAGTTCTACTGGCCCACGGTCTCCGCGCAGTGCATCGGCGGGCAGGGCGATTCGGTGGGTTCCGCCATCGCCGTGCCTGGCCCGACCGAGATGCCGGCCCCAGGCGCAGGCGAAGGCGAAGCCGTCTTCCTCTTCACCGCCCTGGGCACCCCGACCGCCGCTGAAGAGCAGGGCGCCATGCGCGTTCAGTGGTTCAACCTGGACACCTTCCAGTTCGGCACCACACCCCTCTTCAACAACGGCATCAACACCGATGGGCCAACCACGGTCTCGGGCCGCGCAACGACCGGCAAGGGAACCATCGTGGCGGTTCTCTCCGGTGCGGTTAACACTGCTGAATCCTCGTGTTCCTTCCCACCTACCGCGGCTTTCCTCGAGGTGAACTAATGAGCACAGACCTGCACCCAGTCAAGCAAGAGACCTTCAATACGGCCGACAACATCAATGTCGACCCGAAAGGTTTCCAGCGCGAGGTAGACACCTACCGGGTCACCGACTTTGGCCTCTACATGGCCCGCGGCGCTAACCACCCGCGCTTCGGCTACCTCGAGTCTTGGCTGCTGCCGGAGCTCGGCCTGCGCGCCAATATCTTCCACTTCCGTGAAGGTGTGGACGTGCACCAAGACTTCTACATCGACGTTGCCGATATCGACATTGACGGGGACGTGTGGACCACCCGCGATCTCTACGTCGACTTGGTCTCCACCTCCGGCGAGCCGGTTGACGTGCTCGACATCGACGAGCTAGCCGCCGCCACCTCCAACGGCCTTATCAGCGCGGAGGAAGCCGAGCGCGCCATGGAGCGCACGCTGGCCGCCGTCGAGGGCATCACGCGCTACGGCGATGACGCCATGAATTGGTTGCGCACGCTGGGAATGGACCTTACTTGGGCAGAAAATGTGGAGCTCGTTCCTGCCGAGTAACCTAGGGTGAGTACTTCTCCCCTACCTTAAAGGATGTGAGTCATGGCCGGTGGCCTCTTTGCCCTGCTTGACGACGTCGCCCTGATCGCCCGCTCCGCTGCCTCCAGCGTCGACGACGTGGCAGCGTTGGCCGGCAAAACCTCGGCGAAAGCAGCGGGAGTCGTCGTCGATGACGCCGCTGTCACGCCTCAATATGTCCAGGGCGTCAAGCCGCAGCGTGAGCTGCCCATGATTTGGCGCATCACCAAGGGCTCGCTCATCAACAAGCTGGTCATCATCCTTCCCATCGCGCTCATCCTGTCCTGGATCGCGCCGTGGGCGCTCACCCCTATCCTCATGTGCGGAGGTACGTACCTGTGCTTCGAGGGGGCGGAGAAGATCTTCCATGCTGTCCTTCACCGCGGTGAGAAGGACGAAAAGACCGTGGAAGAAAAGGGCCCCGATGCCGAGGACTCCCTGGTGAAATCCGCTATCACCACCGACCTCATCCTGTCGGCCGAAATCATGGTGATCTCCCTCAACGAGGTCATTGATCAGCCCTTCTGGCTGCGCCTCGGTGCCCTGGTCACCGTCGGCGTGCTTCTCACTTTGGGTGTCTATGGCGCCGTCGGGCTTCTAGTCAAGATGGATGACATCGGCGTCGCCCTGCTCAAGCGTCACGATGGTGACTCTGCCCTGGGTACCGCATTGGTCAAGGGAATGCCTATCGTGCTCAAGATCATCGGCATTATCGGCACCGCCGCCATGCTGTGGGTCGGCGGCCACATCGTGGTCAAGGGTCTGAGCGAGTTCGGCGCCGAGCAACCCTATGGCTTCATCCACCACGTCACCGAAAGCATCGGCAACGGCGCACTCGCCTGGACGGCAGATACTGCCTTGTCCATGCTGTGTGGTTTTATTCTGGGCGCAGTCATCGTCTCCATTGTCATGGCGGTCAAGGCCACCGCGGAGCGCGTGAAATAAACCTTAGATAAACATCGCGAGCGAAACAGCCATCACCGCCATACCGGCTATCAGCCCGTAGATGGCGCAGTGGTGTTCGCCGGTCTCCTCTGCCGTGGGCAGAAGCTCATCCAAGGAGATGAACACCATGATGCCGGCGATGACGGCAAAGCTGATGCCGAACGTCATCGGGCCGATAAATGGCATCAGCAGCGCGAAGCCAATGAGAGCGCCGAGGGCTCGGCCAAGCCAGATAGCGTGGCCCACCAGAAGGCCCTCTTCCGCGAGCCCGTCGCGCTGCGCAGGGGTACCGCCACCGCAATGCCCTCGGGGATGTTGTGAATGGCGATAGCCACGGCAACGGGGATGGCGATCTCTGGAGCTTCAAGTCCCGAGAGGAACGTGGCGAAGCCCTCAGGGAAATTGTGAATGGCCAGCGCGAAGGCGGTGAACATGCCGGTCTTCATCAGCCTTTTGCGCCGCGCCTCTTCTTCGGTCGTGGCCGGCTCGTGCGGGTTGATCTCTTCAGGTACCAGGCGGTCAATGATGGCGATAATCGCAATGCCCGCGAAGAATGCCGCCATCATCGTCCAGGTGGCGCGCGCTTCGTCCCCGAGGGTGCTTTCTAGTTTCTTCAGGGCCTCCGGCAAGATTTCCATGAAGGAGACGTAGAGCATCACGCCCGCGGACAGGCCCAGGGCAGCGGCCATGAACTTCGGGCCAGGTTCTCTCTTGCCTACGGCGAGGGCGCCTCCGATGGACGTCGACAAGCCAGACAGCAACACAAGGCTGAAAGCGAACGCGATGGTGGCTAAGTCCATAGTGGCAAACTATAGCGTGTCTAACCCGGCCTCTGCGTAAGCTTGAAAGAAGTCCATCGCATCCCATCTGACTCTTGAGGTGACTGTCGCAACCATGGCGCTATATCCGCTGGCTCCGTCTTACTTTGGTGTTGAGCACGTCGCGATTCTCGAGCATCTTAGCCTCGGCACCGCGCTGAGCATCCCGGGGTTGACGCAGCAGCCTGCGCTCGTCGACGTGTCCTTGCTCCCCGACCCCACCACGGGAGGCTGGCGTGTGCGCTCGGATTTCGGTTTTCTGGGCGCGCTCGATGGCGAGGAGTCCTCCGGGTATCAGGCGCTCAATCGTCTGCGCACTGCGGCGATGACTCCAACGACGCAAGCCACCGTCGAGATTGTTGATGGCGAGGTGGAGGTCGCCGTTGCCCTGGGACTCGACCCGTGGATGATTTCCGCAAACAATCAACCGGCGGGTACTGCCCTGCTCAGCGGGGGCCACGGCGCGCTTGTCTGCGTCGCGGAAGGTGAGCTCACCGCGCACCAGCTGCGCGAGATGGGAACCGAGCAGCTCTTTGTGACGCTTGCGCTTCTCGACGGCACCGTCCTCGCCACCCACGACAACCTCGTCCTCGGACCGTGCGCGGAGCTCTCCGATGCCCCGGCGCTGGCCGCCGCGTTCGCAGCTGCTTCCCAGTCCGGGGCTTCCCTCGCTGCCCGCGCTTATGCGGCTGGAGGGCGCATCGCCGTGGACCTTCCCCTCGACCCCGCAGACGCTGCTGAGCTCTTCGCACCCGCGGTCCCGCCGTTGCCGCTCGACCCGGAGAAGCCCGCCATCCCCCCGGCACTCGACCCTGACGCCGATTGGGAGTTCACCACGCCTGCGGATCCTCTTGCCTCACCTCTGCCCACCGGATCGCGTGCCTTCACGTCCCCCAAAGGCACCTTTTGACTGGCACCTTATGCACTTACGCTAATTCATTGACCTGGGATTTCTCCGAAAACCGCCCGCAAATGGTACCTCTAGTTTGGTTCCTTTGCCCCTGTTGGTCGGCCGCGACCTGGCTGCTAAACCCACCTCTCGCGTAGGGTCTTATTTACGCTAGCTCACCGTTTCAGAAGCTCAGGAACTCATCATGCCCAGCAAACAACACAACAATCGCAGAAATCGATCCTCTACAGGCTCTAAAGCTGACGAAGTTAATGCTTCGAAGAAACGCTATGCGCAGAGGATGGAGCACCTTGCCACCCGACAAGAGCGCTATGCCGATCGCGATTTTGCGATCTGGGCCGAAGACTCCTGGGGAAGCGATGATCCTGACCTAGGCAGCCGCCATTCAGTCCGCTCTGCTTCTGGCGGACGCCCCCAGTCCAATCGCTCTCGCTATTAACCGCTGAATTTAAGCCGCCCCGAGGGGCCGGATGCCATCGATTTCATCAGCGACGGCATCCTCAGCCACCTCCAATTCATAACGGCTTTGCAGGTTGAGCCAATACTGCGGTTCGATTCCGAAGTACTTTCCTAGCCGAAGAGCGGTATCTGCGGTGATTCCACGCTTGCCGTGAACAATCTCATTAATCTTCCGCAGCGGGACGCCAATTTCTACAGCCAGTTGGTGTTGGGTAATCCCAAAAGCTTCGATGAAATCTTCATTAAGCACTTCGCCGGGGTGAATCGGCGGATAAAGCTTAGTACTCATAACCGTCCTTAGTGATAGTCCTCGATAACAACGTCCGCTGGGCCGGCCTCGGTCCAGCGGAAGGTGATCCTCCACTGCTGATTGACTCGGATACTGAATGTTCCTTTCCGGTCACCTTTCAAAGCTTCGAGGCGGTTGCCCGGTGGAATACGTAAGGAGTTCAGCGAAACAGCAGCATCGAGCTGATGGAGTTTTCTATTAGCAGTTTTGTGGATTCTCGAATCAATCCGCGGCGACGCTTCGCGTAACCAGACAAGCTCGGTATCACGGTTACCGAAAGACTGGATCATGGGTTCACCCTACAAAACATAACGGAGACCGTCAATGACGGTCACCGCTAAGCCAATGAAGACACTTGCGCCTTCAAAGTTTTCTCAATGGCCACCAAAGGCACCTTTTAACTGGCACCTTATGCACTTACGCTAATTCATTGACCTGGGGTTTATCCGAAAACCGGCGACAAATGGTGCCTTTACTTTGGTTCCTTTGCCCCTGGCCCGAATGCGAAGCGCTTGCCGTCGACTAGGCGGGTCGCGCCGGTGGCATCGAGGTGCTCGAAGAGCGGGATGGCAACCCGGCGCGTCGTCCCCAGGGCTTGGCGCGCCTCCGAGAGGGTGAAAGGCTGTTCCAACGTAGAGACAACTTCGAGTGCCTCGCGAGGAGCGGAAGGCAAAAGCACAACGCCTTTGTCTAACCGGAGCACACGCCCGGCGCGCTCGGCAGCGGCGAGCTCTTTGGGGCCCAGTCCTAGTTCCTTGAGTTCTTCTGCCTCCGGGGCAGCGAAAGGCTCGGCGTGCAGGCGTTGCTCGAGCTCAGCTACTCCCCTCTCCGCGGGGCCCAGGTCGACGGACTGACCGGGCACGCGCAGCACGCCATCGACCGATTCGAGCTTGGCTGCCGCTACTGCTAGGCCCAGCAGGGCCGGCTCTGACAGGTTCAGCGCGTCCATGGCCGCTGCTTTCGTCAGTCCTGGGGAAAGTGGGTTCGCTGCGGCATGTGCTTCCACAGCCGAAACGAGAGCATTCTTCCACGCGGTCACCTGTCGTGCGGCAATCCACCACTGAGCGAACTCGATGACTCCGGCAGGCTTTTCCTCCACCGAGAAGCCATCGCGCACGAGTTCTTCGTGTGCAGCGTAGCCGCAGCGTTTGAGCCACTCGGACGGGTTGGTCGGCTCTAGAGCTTCTAGCTCAGCTGCGCGCTTCTTCGCATCACCACGCCTGCTCAGCTCAGCCGGGTGCACGTCCACGACTTCGAAGCCCGCCGCTACGTGCCGCCCGCCGGGGCTGCGCACTACAAACCTATCGAGCAACGTGAGAGGTAGCGGGCTTTCCAGTGTCAACCGCGCGAACTCACCGCCTAAAGGCCGCAAACGCGCGCCCACCCCCACCGTGCCAATGTGCACCACGAGGTTCTGGGGAAGCTCAGCCATCTCAGTGCCAAAGGTGCGGCGAATATCCACGGTATCGAGCACCCGCCAGCGACCTGGGCTCAGCAGTGCATCCCCACGATGAACCTCATCCGCGGCCACCCCACGGAGGTTGAGCGCTACACGCGTAACCGGACCAGCGCTGTCCACCGACGTGTTTTCACTGTGCACACCGCGCACCGTCACGAGTTGCCCGCCAAGCTCCATCTCATCCCCCACCGAGACAGTCCCCGCCGCCAGCGTTCCCGTCACCACGGTGCCAGCACCCTTCACGCTGAAGGCGCGATCGACCCACAACCGCACGCGTGCTTGGCAATCCGGCGCGGGCATAGCGGCGAGCACCTGGTCTAACTCGGCGCGAAGCTTTTCGACGCCCTCGCCGGTCCTTGCGGAGACTTCGACCACGGGAGCGTCGGCAAGCGCTGTTCCCGCCAGCTCTGCCTTGACCTGCGCGGTGACCTCAGCGCGGCGGGCAGCGTCTGCCTTATCCGCGCGGGTCAGCGCCACCGCGCCGTGTTCGATTCCCACGGCGCGCAGGGCATCCCGGTGGTCGGTGGACTGCGCTTGCCACCCTTCATCGGCCGCCACGACAAAGAGCACCACCGGCGCGGGCCCCACCCCGACCAGCATGTTGCCCAGGAACTTCTCGTGCCCCGGCACATCGACAAAAGCTACGTCAGCGCCGGAGTCCAGCTTCATCCACACGAAGCCCAAGTCAATGGTTAGGCCGCGCCGCTTCTCTTCCTCCCAACGATCCGGCTCCATTCCCGTCAGCGCCTTCACCAGGCTCGACTTTCCGTGATCCACATGCCCGGCGGTCGCCACAACGTACACCTACATCACCGCCTGAATCGCAGCAATAAGCTCCGCGTCCTGCGCCTCCGGCACGCAGCGCACATCCACCAGGCAGCGTCCCTGGTTCACGCGTGCCACCACAGGAGGCTCGCCCAACCGCAGTGGACGCGCCAGCTCCTCTGGCAACGCCACAGCCCAGCCCGGCAGCGGTACCTCGGGCGCCCCGCCGCCGCCCACACGCCCGGCATGCTCGACAACCTCGCCGCCCACCGCCGCGGCGACCTTCTCGGTACGCTCGCGATGACGTTTAGCGTCAGTGTGCAGCGCATCCTGCACGGCGTTGGAGGGAGTGGCAAGGGAGGCCTCGAGCGCGTTAAGCCGCAGCTTGTCGATGCGCACCGCCCTCGCCAGCGGATGTTTCTTACACGCGGCGATCGCTTCCTTCTTTCCCACAAGCACGCCGGCTTGCGGTCCGCCGAGGAGCTTATCCCCCGAGAAGAGCACTACGTCCGCGCCATCCCGAAGAGCCTCGCTGGCGGAGGGTTCCTCAGGAAGCACCTCATCGGGTGCGAGCAACCCTGAGCCGATATCCACGATGAGCGGCAGATCTGTGAGTCTGCGCAGGTCTGCAACCGGCACAGAAGACGTAAACCCACTGATCAAGAAGTTCGAGGGATGCACCTTGAGAATCGCCCCGGTGTTCTCCCCGAGCGCCCGCTCGTAGTCCGCCACGTGGGTGCGGTTCGTCGCGCCCACCTCCCGCAAGCGGGTGGCCGTGGACTCGATGAGCTCCGGCAGACGGAAGCCCGCACCAATCTCAATAAGTTCGCCGCGGGAAATGATGACCTCCTTGCCCGGGGCCAAGGCGGCGGTCGCCAGCAACAGCGCGGATGCCCCATTGTTGACCACCAGTGCATCCTCCGCGCCGGGGCAGGCAGCCAAGACAGCGTCGACCGCGCCACGGCCCCTATCCCGTGAGCGCAGGCCGCTGTCCAAGTCCATCTCGACGTCCGTGTAGCCAGCTGCTGCCACGAGCGCATCTACCGCTGCCGGCGGCAAAGGGGCGCGGCCCAGGTTCGTGTGGATGATCACGCCCGTGGCGTTAATGACGCGGCGCAAGGAATAGGGCTGCCCTGCTTCCAGTCTGTCGGCCAGCTCCTCTTGAATGCGGGTGGGGTCGAGGGAGCCGGAGCGGGCGTCGGCAAGCACGGCGTCGATGATCGCGCGGACCGAATGCGGCGCCAATCGTTGGTGGGCGTCCTGCACCGCTGGGTACTGGAGGATCTCATCCATCTTCGGGATGAAGCGGCGGGGGTCAGTCATCAAAGTTCCTCCTAGCTGCGCTAATGGCGGAGACGGACAGGAATCGAACCTGCCAGACCGAGATGCTCGGCCTCACCGGTTTTGAAGACCGGGGCGCCCACCAGGACACGTACGCCTCCGTCTGCTCACCATACACGCGGCTAGAATAACCCCCATGTCTGACATCACACTTACCTCCTTTGCCGCCGGTGGCGGCTGCGCCTGCAAGATCCCCCCGGGAGAGCTCGAATCCGCCGTCGCGGGCCTCGTGGGCACCGCGGACCCCAACGTGCTGGTCGGGCTTGACGACGGCGACGATGCCGCCGCCGTGCGCATCCCAAACGGCCTCGCGGTCATCTCCACCGCGGACTTCTTCACCCCGATGATCAACGACCCCTATGACTGGGGCCGGGTGGCGGCAGCCAATGCGCTTTCCGACGTCTACGCCATGGGCGGCACTCCCATCACCGCCATCAACCTCGTGGGCTGGCCGCGCGAGAAGCTCGGTCTTGATGTATTGCGCGAAGTCCTGCGCGGTGGCATGGATGTGGCCAGCGAGGCGGGGATATCCATTACTGGTGGACACTCCATCACTGCCCCGGAGCCCACGTATGGTTTGGCTGCCACGGGCATCGTCCACCCCGACAAGATTATGCGCAACGACGCCGCCGAGGCGGGCCTGCCCATCACGCTGACCAAACCAATCGGTGTGGGCATCCTCAATAACAAGCACAAGGCCACCGGTGAAGTCTCCCAGGCCGCGGTGGATTCCATGACCACGCTCAACCGCGACGCTGCCGCGGCCGCCGTAGCCGCGGGCGTGCGCGCGGCCACGGACGTCACTGGCTTCGGGCTTCTGGGCCACCTCTACAAGATGTGCCGCGCCTCCGGTATTGGTGCGGAGCTGGATTTTTCCGCTGTTCCTGCGGTGGACGGCGCCATGGAGGCCCTGTCGGAGGGCTTCATCCCGGGCGGCTCGCGCCGCAACCTGGATTGGGTCCGCCCCCACCTCGACTCAGACTTGAGCGAAGAGGACTTGATCTTCCTCGCCGATGCCCAAACCTCGGGTGGCCTGCTGGTCATCGGCGAGGTTCCTGGCTATCCGGTCATTGGGCGCACCGTGACGGGTGAGGCGCGCATTACTATCCGCTAGTCACCGTCGAGTGCGTGAGGCCTTCTGTCTGGCGGCGGGCCTCAGCACGGCGCTTCTGCGGGCCGATGCTTGTCGACGGATCTTTCACCGCCTCCAACCCCGCATTGAGCACGCCGAAACGAGTGCAGGCAGAACCCGCCAGAAGCGCCAGGCCGGAGACCACCGACACCGCGCGCGACTTTGTGACCGACGCGATTGCGGTTCCCACCCCGCCCGCGGCAATGAGCGCCTCGGAGGCCTTCATGAGTTTCCCGGGTGTGCCTTCGTGCAGCGGGCGCAGAGGCTCTGGCTCCATGTTCGCTTCCATGACACGGGTCGCGGCCAGATCGGTCGCCGCGGCAGTGATACCGAGCGCTCGTGCCGCACCAGCATTCTCCACCGGGGTAAAGACCATGGCGGCACCCGACGCCGCAGCCGAGGCCGAGGACACGAACACATAAGGCAGATGCTTCTTCGCGTCATTCCACGTCGGGTTTGACGTGTTGGCCAACAGCACCGCCGTGTAGCCCGCCAGCGGGCCACCAAGCACGCCGGCGACAGCGCCTGCTGGACCCGCCGCCTTATCGAGGAGGCGGCGAAGCGACTTCGGCAGCACACCGCCGACCAGTTCGTCCGCTTCCTCGACCGCCGGCAGGGCCGCGGCGGAAGCGAAGCTGCCCAGGATCCACGAGCCGATGGACATCGGCGAGGTCACCTTGAAGACGCGGAACATGTTGAGCAGGCGCTCTGGGCGGCCGAGGTCGAGCACCAAAAAGACCGACCCTACCGATGCCGCGGAGAAAGCCGTCATCCGCGTCGAGCGTTTCAGCGGTGCGTTCCCAGTGGCCTGGGCACCGGCGGCCAACATCGCAGAACCGCCGGCCACGCCGCCGAGGAAGAGATAGCCGCCGATGGGCCACTCCCACGGCGGGGCCTTGACTACGGGCTTGCCGTAATACGAGGAAAACTCGAAGTCCTCCGCCATACGCTCTTCTTTGGAGCCGTCCTGCGCGCCAGCGCCGACTCTTCCACGCCGGCGCTTCTTGCCGCCGCCTCGCCTGCGCCTAGGCTCCTGCGGCGGGCGGTACTCATCGAACTCGCTCACTTGCGGCCTCCCAACATGAATGCGCCGGCCACGGCCAGCGCCATTCCTCCGATAGCTTTCACTGCGGTCTTGTACATCTGCGGCAAATCCGCCGTGGGCACGCGCGGATCCGGCGGCAGCCCGTAGACCTCTGGGGAATCGAGCAAGAGGAAAATAGAACCCGTTCCACCGACCCCATCCTGGGAATTGGCACCGTAGAGACGAGCCTCGGTCAGCCCCTGCTCGTGCAGGACGCGCACACGCTCCTGCGCGGCAGCGAGCATCTCCTCGTAAGGGCCGAACTGGATGGAATCCGTCGGACACGTCTTGGCGCACGCGGGCTGCTCGCCGATCTTGAGGCGGTCATAACACATGGTGCACTTCTGGGCCACGCCCAAGTTCTTGATCGGCATCGCCTGCCCCGGCATGTGGTCAGGCCCCTGGGGTTTCAGCTGCTTCAGCTTTGCCAGCACGTTCACACCCGCGTGGTCAGGGACCTCATAATCCACGGTGGCGGTCTTGTCCGCCTTGAGCGTCACGCCGCCGTCATCGCGGCGCTCGATGACGCCAAAGGGACACCCGGCCACGCACGTACCGCAGCCATTGCACACATCATCCTGCACCACGACGGTGCCGAACTCGGAGCGAAAGAGCGCGCCCGTCGGGCACACGTCCAAGCATCCAGCATTGGTGCAGTGCTTGCACACGTCGGAGGACATCAGCCAGCGAAAATCATCGGTATCTGGGGTGACGCTTGGTGCAGAGGTTGTGGGCATACCCAGCGCGACAAGCTTGCGCCCTTCCTCACGGGCGTGCTGGATACGGTCATTGCTCTGCTCAATGAAGGCCACGTGGCGCCAGGTATTCGCACCTAGCGAGCCGGTGTTGTCATAGGAATCGCCGGTGACCGCATAGCCTTCCACCGGATTGCGGTTCCACTCCTTACAGGCCACCTCACAGGCTTTACACCCAATGCAAATGGACGTATCGGTAAAGAACGCCATGCGCTGATAGGACCCATAGCCATGCCGATCAGCCTTTTCGGTGAAAAGATTAGCCATTAGTCCTCCTTAGCTTTCTTTGCCTTCATAGTCTGCTTCGTTGCCAGCTGTGGAATCATCACCAGTGTTTTCTGCAGAAGCAGTGTTCTCTTCCGTGCTGAAAGCGTCTGAGACATCGAGGATCCGGTTACCCGAATCTACAGTGAGGTGCGCCCGCTCTTGGTATTCGCGCAACAGCTTGACGCGTGCTTCGCCACGCGGACGGCGGCCCGGCTGGATATCGCATGCCCCCACCTTGGAGTTCTGGATGAACACGTTCGGCTCTAGGGTCAGGCCCAACAAGTCGTTGGCGCCATCGCCGGCCACCTCGGTGGTCTCCGATTCTCCGTAGTGATACGGCAAGCCGATCTGGTGGAAGTCCTCACCATTGATGGTGAGCATCTCCATGCGGTCCGTCACCAAAACCTGAGCCTCGATGACGCCGCGCGGGGACACGATGGTGGCCCACTCGCCGTTGACCAATCCACGCTTGGCGGCCAGTTCCTTGTCCACCTCGCAGAAGAGCCCCGGCTGCAACTCCGCCAAGTAAGGCAAGCGGCGCGACATCGCGCCCGAGGTGTACATCTCCGTCAGACGGTAGGTGGAGAAGACAAACGGGAACACGTCCTCGCCCCGCTCCCCTGGCTCGGGGCGGGAAAGGTTGTCCGCGCGTTTGATAGTCAGGCGCGTCGGCGATTGCTGCTGCTTGTACAGCGCGTTGTGCACCGGCGATTCCTGGGGCTCGTAATGGGTCGGAAGAGGACCGTCGGACAGCCCCTTCGGCGCGAACAGCCAACCCAGGCCGTCGGCCTGCATGATAAACGGATCGTCGCCATCGAGGGCATCGGGGCCGACGGCGTCGACAGGCGCGACGTAGTCCGGGCGCTTGGTCACCGGGAAGTCCGGGACATCATCGCCGACCCACTTGCCCTGGTCCTCGTCCCACCAAATGTACTTCTTGCGCTCCGACCATGGAGTGCCATCCGGCTTGGCGGAGGCGCGGTTGTACAGGATGCGTCGGTTGGCCGGCCAGACCCAGCCCCACTCGAGTGCCACCTCGTTCTGCTCCGAACCCGGGACCTTCTTCGCGGCGTGGTTGATGCCGTCCTTATACACGCCGGTGTAGATCCAGCAGCCGCCGGAGGTGGAACCGTCGGCCCGCATCTCCGTAAAGGCCGGCAAAAGCTGGCCCTTCTTAGGCCCATCAAGGTAGTAGCCGTTGATCTCGCGCAAGATCTCGTCCGAGCTTGGATCGCCGTGCTCATCCTCGGTGTAGTCCCAGGTGACAGACTTGATCGGCAGATCGCGCGGATCAGTCGAATCCGCCAAGCGCTCCCTAATCTTCTTGCCTAGGTGGTAGAAGAACCACGCCTCACTGCGGGCCTGGCCCGGCGGCGGAGTCGCCTGGAAGCGCCACTGCACCATGCGCTGAGTCTGGGTAAAAGTTCCGGACTTCTCCACGTGCGTTGCCGCAGGCATGAGGAAGACCTCGGTGGCAATCTCCTCGGTCTTGAGCTCGCCGTTCTTGACTTCCGGCGAATCCTTCCAGAAACTTGCCGTTTCAATCTCCTGGAAATCGCGGACAACCAGCCACTTCAGCGAGGCCAGTCCGCGGCGCTGCATGCCGCCGTTGGACTGCGCCACCGCCGGGTTCTGGCCAAAGACAAAGTAGCCTTCCACCTCCTTGCGCAGCATGGCCAACAAGGTCTCATACGTCGAGTGCGCACCGGACAGGCGCGGCATGAGGTCAAAACCCCAGTTATTTTCCTTGGTTGCGGCGTCGCCCCAGTAGGACTTCATGAGCGAGACCGCGTAGTTCTCACCCAGCTGCCAGAAACCCTTCTGGTCTTCCTGCCGGAAGGAATCCAGGTAATCTTCCCAGGTCTCCTGATCCGCGTGCGGCATGGGCAGGTAGCCCGGCAGCGAGTTAAAGAGGGTCGGAATATCGGTCGATCCCTGAATCGAGGCGTGCCCGCGCAAAGCCATGATCCCCGAGCCAGGTCGTCCCACGTTGCCCATGAGCAGCTGCAGGATCGCCGCGGTACGGATGAACTGTGCGCCCAGGGTGTGCTGTGTAAAGCCCAGCGCGTAGGCGAAGCACGTGGTGCGCTCCGGGGTGGAGTTCTGCGCAATCGAGTCCGCCAAGTAGTAGAAGTCCTCCGGCGAAATGCCACAGGTCTCCTCCACCATCTCCGGGGTGTAGCGCGAGTAGTGGCGCTTGAGAATCTGGAAGACCGTGTTCGGATCCTCCAGCGTCATGTCCTTCTCCACGTTCCACGAGGAGCCCTCAGGCTTTCGCACGTACTGCCACGAGTCCGTGACGTACTTGCCCTTCTCTGCGTCGTACCCGGAGAACAAGCCCTCCAAATCCTCGGTGTCCTGGAAATCCGGCGAGATGATCGACGCCGCGTTCGTGTAATTCACCACGTAATCGTGGAAATACAGGTCATTATCCAGCACGTACTTGATAATCGCGCCGAGCAACACCACGTCCGTGCCTCCGCGAATGCCGATGTGACGGTTCGCAAAGGCAGACGTACGTGTGTAGCGCGGATCCACGTGGATAATGCGCGCACCACGCTTCTTGGCTTCCACGACCCATTGGAATCCCACGGGGTGGCATTCCGCCATATTAGAACCCTCGATGACGATGCAGTCCGCATTCGCCATATCCTGCAGCGGTTGGGTTGCGCCGCCGCGGCCAAACGACGTTCCTAGACTAGGAACAGTGGCGGAGTGTCATATACGCGCCTGGTTTTCCACCTGAATGGCGCCGGTGGCGGTAAACAGCTTCTTGATAAGGTAGTTCTCCTCATTATCCAGCGTCGCACCACCCAGGCCCGCAATGCCCATGGTGCGGTTGAGACGACGCCCATGCTTATCGACGTCCTCCCAGTGCCTCGCGCGCGCCTCCACGAAACGGTCCGCGATCATATCCATCGCGGTTTCTTCGTCGAGCTCCTGCCACTCGGTGGCATAGGGAGCTCGGTACTTGATCGTGGTGATGCGTGTCGAGGAATTAATAAGCTGCTCAGAAGCAGAGCCCTTGGGACACAGGCGGCCGCGGGAAATCGGGGAATCTGGGTCGCCCTCGATTTGGATGACGCGGTCATCCTTGACATAAACGCGCTGAGAACAACCCACTGCGCAGTAGGGGCAGACCGACTGGACGACGCGGTCCGCGTCAACGGTGCGTCCGCGCAGGTCTTCACTCTTAGCCGACTGCGTGGACACGTCGCGGCCGAAGGCATCCTTGTTCCGGATTTGGCGCACAACGGGCCAATTCAGTGGGCTAAAACGTGACATGATTCAAACCTACTGGCTTGGCCTTGCGTTTTCCACCCTGTTCAAGACCAGAAAATACTGAACAAACCCAAAACGCGAAAAGCTGGAGCTTTGCAGCTCCAGCCTCTTAGCCCTTAACCGAGATTACTTGCGGGTCTCGGTGATGCCGTCGGTATCGATTTGCTCCTTGCGCAGATCCTCGGTGTGGGTCTCGGTGTCCTTGATGGTCTCCTTGGAAAGGTTAACCTTCTCCACCGGGACGGTCTTCTTCTCTACATTCACGCGCTCTTCGTGCAGGGTGACGGAGGCTTCCTCCGCGCCGTTATCACCGATGGTGCCGGTGTAGTTGGCAGCGTCAGCCTCGGAAATCGGGGTGCGCTCGACGCGAACCTCTTCGCGCTCAACCGGAACCTCGACGGTCTCGGTATCGGTCACGACGTACTTGCGCAGGCGCGCCTCGCCGGTGGCCACGCGCTCCTTGTTGACGTCCAAGCGCTCCTCGGAGCGGATAACCTCGCCCTCGTTGTTGGTGACGCTATTGTCGGAGACAGCGGCGCGCTCGGTCTCATCCTTAGCGTGTGCACCTGCACCAGCACCGGCAACACCAGCGCCAGCTACGCCAGCACCGGCAACGCCAGCGCGCTCATCACGCTCGTCACGGTAGGTGGTTACGTCCTGTGCGTTCTCGAGGTCGTAGTGCTTGAAGATGTCCGCCTGCGCCTCAGGAGTCAGCGGCTTATCGGAGTCAAAATCCGGCGCGTTCTCGATGCGGTCCTTAGAGAAAGCCAGCTTGAGCTCATCACCGGTGAAATCGTGACCACGGAGCGGAACCAAGCTGGAGCTCATACCGAACAGACCATGGTTGACCTCAACGAAAGTCGGCTGACCGGACTGCTCGTCGACGAAGACCTCCTTGACAGAGCCCAGCTTCTCGCCGGCCTTGTCGTATGCGGTTGCGTTAAACAGATCCTTGATGTTCTTACCCATTGTTTCTCTAAACCTTTCTACATTTGGTCTATATTGAGATGGCAAACCATAGCTTTAACTTCTACCCCCATAAGTCAAAGGAAATTGGGGGACGATTTGCTATTTCGTTTGCGTCGCCACCCACCATACGGACGAAACTACAATGCGCCACCGCAGCAACCCCTTCTTGTGCCAAAATCGCGCTTAGCCGCAGGTCATATTAGCTATAACGATTGGATTACAGACTAATTGAGCATTTCAAACGCCCGTTAGCCCGCCATCCCGCTCCCACACCCGAGCCGAGACTCAAAGCCATTAACTTGCGCTCGCAACATAGCACTCAACAACAGCCCTCTACGCAACCCTTTACTACCCCCACAGGCAAATCCAATAAATGTTAGCTACCCCCACCCCAGTTTTCAGATTCGTTAAATGGTCTACTTTCCCAATCATCACACCGCCATATCTGAGTACCCTGAACACCATGAACCAAACTAAACACTTCGAACTCAAAGTCCCCGGCGGCAAGCTACTCGTTGTCGATCTCGATATTGACGCCGACAGCACCGTTACCGCAGCCAAGGTCTCCGGTGATTTCTTCCTCGAACCGGAGGAAGCCTACGAGGCACTAGCCCCAGCGCTGGTCGGCATCACTACCGCCACAAGCACCGAGGACATCCAGTCCCGCCTCGATGCCGCGCTTGCGCGAATCGATTCACCCGTAGCTCTCCACGGCTTTGATACCCATCACCTAGCTGTCACGGTCAAGCGCGCGCTGTCAGGCGGTACCGACTTCACGGATCACAACTGGGAAATCTTGCGCCCAGGGGTTCTGCCCACCCCAGTCAACGTTGCCCTTGACGAAGTCCTCCTCAACGAAGTCGCTGAAGGAAAGCGTGGCCCCACTCTGCGCTTCTGGGAATGGGAAGACCGTGCCGTCGTGTTCGGTTCCTACCAGTCCTATGCCAATGAGTTGGACCAGGAGGGCGTCGACAAGCACGGCATCATTCCAGTACGCCGAATCTCCGGTGGTGGCGCAATGTTCATGGAGGGCGGCAATTGCGTGACTTATTCCCTGTACGCCCCAGACTCGCTCGTGGCCGGTTATTCCTACGAGGCTAGCTACGAGTACCTGGACCAATGGGTACTCGCGACGCTGAGCAAGCTTGGCGTCAACGCCTGGTACGTGCCGATTAATGACATCACCTCGGACGGCGGAAAGATTGGCGGTGCCGCGCAAAAGCGCCGCAAAGGTGCGGTGCTCCACCACACCACGATGAGCTATGACATCGATGCGGACAAGATGATGGAAGTCTTGCGCATCGGCAAGGTCAAGGTCTCCTCCAAGGGCCTGGCCAGCGCAAAGAAGCGCGTGGACCCGCTGCGCCGCCAAACCGGCGTGCCCCGCGAGGAAATCATCGAGACCATGGCACGCGAGTTCGCTACCCGCTACGGCGCCGTCGACGCCGAGCTTTCCGACGACTCCCTAGCCGCCGCCCGCCACCTCGTCGACACCAAGTTCCTCAACGACGAGTGGACCAAGCGCATCCCATAATTTGCGGGGGAATTTCTGGGCAGCGTACGGTGTTACATGTTCTAATGAACCGATCGGTATGACTTTACCGAACCAAATGGTCCATTTCTATACAACACTGTCTAGAAGGAAAATCTCGTGTCCGACACTTCCTCCCGCGCATCCTCGCGCACGCTGCCCTCGTGGGCCACCGGCTTTGGCGCCCAAGTCATCGCCGGCCTCATTATCGGCCTCATTCTCGGCTTCATCGCCTCCGGCATGGAGTCCTCGTGGCTCTCCGATACCTTGTCCGGCGTCGGCGGCGCGTACGTCCAATTGCTCAAAGTAATGGTCCCGCCGCTCATCTTCGCGGCCGTCGTCACCTCGGTTGCCAACCTGCGCAAGGTGGCTAACGCCGCCTCGCTGGCAATCTCCACCCTCGTATGGTTCGCCATTACGGCCTTCTTCTCCGTCTTGGCCGGCATTCTCGTTGCCCTCGTGATGAAGCCCGGAGTGGGCACAACTGTCGACGCCTCCACCGCCGCCGATCCTTCCAACGTTGGGTCCTGGACCGCCTTCCTCCAGCAACTCGTCCCCGCCAACTTCTTTGGACTCAAGGCTTCCCTGAGTGATGGCGAAGTCTCCCTCAGCTTCGGCGCCCTTCAGCTCCTTGTCATTTCTTTGGCTCTGGGCATCGCAGCGGTCAAGGCTGGCAAGGCAGCCGATCCCTTCCTGCGCTTTACCGAATCCTTCCTCAAGGTCATCCAGGTGGTTCTCTGGTGGATCATCCGTCTCGCCCCGATTGGCACCGCCGCCCTCATCGGTAAAGCCGTGTCTACCTACGGCTGGGATGCGCTGAGCTCCTTGGGCAAGTTCGTCCTCGCGATGTATGTCGGGCTCGCCCTTGTCATTGTTGTGGTCTACCCTGCCGTCCTCGCATTCAACCGCATTCCAATCATTGGCTTCTACAAGCGCGTATGGCCAGTATTCTCCCTCGGTTTCGTCACCCGTTCTTCTATGGGAGTCATGCCGGTTACCCAGCGCTTTACGGAGAGGGCTATGGGTGTGCCTCGCGAATACGCCTCCTTCGCCATCCCGCTCGGCGCTACCACGAAGATGGACGGCTGCGCTTCCGTCTACCCGGCTATCGCCGCCATCTTCATTGCGCAGTTCTACGGAATTGACCTTTCCCCGACCCAATACCTTCTCATCATCTTCGTTTCCGTCATTGGTTCCGCAGCTACTGCCGGCACGACAGGCGCCACCGTTATGTTGACACTGACGCTCTCCACACTGGGTCTCCCGCTGGCAGGCGTCGGCCTCTTGCTCGCCATCGAGCCCATCATCGATATGGGCCGCACCGCCGTCAATGTCACCGGTCAGGCTCTGTGCGCCACGATCGTCGCCAAGCGCGCCGGCATCCAAGACCGAGCAACCTGGGACGCTGCCGAGGGTGGCGTCAATGACATCATGAACGCTGACGAGAACGAGCGGGAAAGCGTGAACGTTTAGGAATTAAGTGACGTGGAGCACATATAGTTTCTGTACGGTGGAAGCTATGTCCACGTCAACCCAAGCACCACCAGGCCCCGATTCCACACAACACCACAGCGCTATCAAAGCGTCCTTCATAGGAACCTTCATCGAATGGTTTGACTATGCGGCCTACATTTATATGTCGGCCATTATCTCCCGAGTCTTCTTCCCGGAGATGGAAGGGCGCCGCGCGCTCATCATGACATTCGCACTCTTTGCGCTTTCTTTCCTCGTCCGCCCGCTCGGCGGAATAGTGTGGGGACACTTTGGTGACAAACACGGACGAATTCAAACCCTGACGGTATCGATCACGATGATGTCACTAGCGACAGCCGTGATCGGCTTCCTCCCCAGCTACGAAACCATCGGATTCGCCGCCACCCTGCTGCTTCTACTTTCGCGCATGGTCCAAGGTTTCTCCGCGGCTGGCGAATATGCCGGTGCAGCCACGCACCTCGCAGAAATCGCCCCGACGCATAAGCGGGGCATTTACGCCGCAATCGTTCCTTCCGCCACAGCATCCGGCCTGCTATTGGGCTCCCTCATTGCGGCTTTACTCACCGGCGTACTAGACGACGATGCTCTCATTTCTTGGGGTTGGCGCGTCCCCTTCCTCATCGCACTACCTCTGGGCCTTTATGGCCTGTGGATTCGCCGCAACGCCGACGAGTCTTCCCGCTTTGAGAATCAAGATGACACGGAAGAATCCCCTCTTCGCGAGGTCATCAAATACCCCAAGGCCCTAGCAATTGCCTTCTCGGGCGCAGTTCTCAACGCCATCGGTTTCTATGTCATCCTGACTTACCTGCCAACCTACCTTTCCCAGGAGCTGGGCATGGCGGAAACACCTGCCTTCATTGCGTCGTCGGTCGCTTCCGCTTTCTATGTCGGCTTCGCACTTCTCACCGGCCTGCTTTCGGACCGCCTGGGACGCCGCACCACCATGCTGTGTGCTGCACTTTTCATGGGCCTCTTCATCGTCCCTGCCTTCATGCTCCTAGACGGCGCTGGGATTCTCCTGGTCATCATCATCCAGGTGTGCCTGGGCGGCGTGCTTGCGCTTAACGACGGCGTCCTCCCCTCCTTCCTCTCCGAACAGTTCCCCACCCATGTTCGCCTTTCCGGCTTTGCACTCACCTTCAACACAGCTAACGCTGTCTTCGGCGGCACAGCGCCCATGATCGCCACCTGGCTTATTGACAAAACAGACAACCAACTCGCCCCGGCGTATTACCTTGTTGCCGCTGCGATTATCACCGGCGGAGGCGTTCTCTTCGCCTCCAAGCGGAATCGCCTAAAAGAGATCTAGCCCACCGCCTCACTCTCCCCCTCCTGGTAGTAACTTCCATCAACGACCCACACTTGAGCTTCAGCGGCAGCGTCAATCGCCCGACCGCTGGCGATCCGAATTGTCGTTTCAGACGACGAGCAGGGCCAGGGGACCTGACCCCTGTTAGGTAGACACCTGA
>NZ_KV819517.1:0-4683 GCF_001815175.1 Corynebacterium sp. HMSC034H07 | reverse complement strand
CGGCAAGCGTGCCCGCACGAAGACCATGCGCGACAAGGCCCAGGAGACGACTGATTCTGAGCGGATCCGCCAGTGAGACAAAAGAAGTCTCTAAGCTTCGTGAAGAACGCGACATCCTGCGTAAGGCCGCGAAGTATTTTGCCGAAGAGACACGCTGGTAATCCGCTTCCAGTTTGTCTATGACCATCGAACCGAGTACTCGGTCAAGCGGATGTGCCACGTGTTAAAGCTCAATCGCTCGGGCCTGGCCTCTACCCTTGAGGCCATGGGCTTTTAGGCAACCTCCTCAACCACTACACCCCACTTCTACCCCGAGAAATATAGACACCATCAGCACAAACACTAACCATGTTATGTCCATAGGGTTTTTGGACATAACACAGCTCCACTAAGCCAGGAGGCCTAGCTATTTCACAAGACCGAAAGTGCCACCAACGTCACGGTCGAGTACAACTAGTGGGTGTCACTGTGGCTTTCCGAAGTCCACCACACTGACGTTCCCGTCATTGCGGGGGCGGTACAGAGGGCTCCTGACGGATTGCCCGAAGTCCTCTGCACGAATTGACTTCCGGCCTGATGCCGCTGTACCAACCTGTCCTGATAGGCGGGCGCCTCGTTTGCCAGAAGATGGGCAAGGTTCCCCCTCCCCCTTGCTTTTTGGGAGTCCTCGGCCAGCTACGGGATCGTGCCTGGCCGGTCCTCGGTCGAGTTGTTGTCCGGAGTTGGTGTGCAGCAGTCGGGTTCCCCGCTTTGCCCGGGGCCCTCGCCTGTGGGCGGCGTTCCCTGTCTGATGCGCAGTCTCCTGCGCCGGTTGAGGGCGGCCAATGCCGATGCGAGCACCACGGCTGCGGCGAGGGCTGCGATCAGGGTGCTGTTGTCGCTGATCCAGGCGCTGGCGGCGGCTGACCATACGGCGAGGCTGTTGGCCTGTGCGGTTCCGCCGGTGGCGGCGGGATACCAATACCAGCTGAGGTAGGCGCCGGTTATGGTGAGGATGAAGGCGGCGATGCGGTTGCTGTGCTTGGCCAGGCCGGTGATTCTTCGCCCGAGGGCGGCCCCGGCGATGGCCGTGCCTGCCGAAACGAGCATCAGGACAGTGGCCGAGCCTGCGGCGTAGGCGGCGAAGACCGCGAGCAGCCCGGCGTAGCTGGCGACGGCCTGGGCTTGGGCGATCACGGCCAGGAGCACCCCGAGGGTGCAGCCGAGGGATGCTGCGGCGTATCCGATCCCGAAGGCCACCATGCGCCCGGTTTTGTGACCTGCCCCTGCGGCTTCTTGTGTGCGGGGTTTCTTGGCCCAGGCCGGCAGACGGAGCCGTGGTGTGAGTCCGGTGAGCATGGCCAGGCCCAGCAGGAGAAGGATCACCCCGGTGGCCATTCCCAGCCAGGGCGCTGCGCTGATCAGGGTCCTGGCGCCCGCGCTGACGATCAGCCCGAAGGCTGCCAGGGTCCCGGCGAAGCCGAGGCTGAGCGCGAGCCCGGCCCGGAGCCCGTGGGCCAGACGCAGCGCGAGCGGGCGCGTCCGGGCGTCCCCGATGGTCTGGGCTATCCAGGCGGGCAGGAGGGCGAAACCGCAGGGATTGACCGGGGCAATCATTCCAGCGGCGAAGGCCAGGGCAAGCAGGGCTGTCATTGGGCACCGGCCTTGGTGAGTTCTTCTTGGATCTTTTCCGCAGACGGGTCGGTGGCCCGGAAGGTAACGTCGCCCTTCGCGTCGACCACCACCAGGGTGCTTATGGAGGTGACCTTGTACTGGGTGGTCAGTGTGGCCTCGGTGTCGATGACGGCAGGGAGCTCAGGGGCCTTGATGTAATCGCGGAATCCGTTGATGGTCTCCTTCGGTTCTCGGGGGTCCACGTCCACCAGGAGGTAGTCGGCCGAGCTTCCCAGGGCCGTGGAGGCCTTGTTCAGGGAATCGGCCCCTTCCACACACTCACCGCATCCGGCAGAGAAGAAGAACAGTGCTGCGGGCTTACCGTCCGGGATGGTCCGGGTAGTGCCGTCAATGTCGGAGACCGTAACAGCAACGGCACCGGCCGCGTCGGGCGACGAACCGCCTGGCGCGGCCGACGGGCCGCTCGGTGAGCTGGCGCAGGCGGTTGTCAGTGCCATGACCGCTGCCAGAAACAGGGCGGAGGCGAGGTGCCTGGGCCGGGGAACGGACAGAGAACGGCGGGATCTCGGGTATGTCATAGTGTCTGGTGGTTCCTTCCAGGAATGGGGATGGGGACTCAGGCGGTACCGTGGTCGGTGCGGTGGTGCTCGGGGACAACAGATAGGTGAGGGCCTGGTCGGTGGCGGTCAGGGCATTCCTTTGCTTCGGTAGTGGGGGCTTGGAGCTCAGGCGCAGCAGGAGAGCTCGGAGACGTCGGTGGTGAAGGCCTTGGCGGCGATCCTGATGCCCTCGGCCATCGTCAGGTAGGGGCTCCAGGCGGCGGCGACCTGCGCGGTGGTCATGCCCGCTTCGAGGATGTAGACGCCGGCGGCGGCGATTTCCCCGGCGTCCTTGGCCACCGCGGAGAGGCCCAGGATCCGTCCGGTGTCGCGGTCCGCGACAACCTTGATGAAGCCGCGGGTGTCGCGGTTGACCACGGCTCGCGGCACGTACTCCAGGGGGAGGACCCGGCACTCGCAGCTGATCCCGGCGGCGACAGCTTCCTTTTCCGTCATCCCGACCGCCCCGATGGCGGGACTGGTGAAGGTGACCCGGGGCAGGTGCCGGTAGTCGACCTCGGCCAGGGCATCGGTGAACGCATTGTCCACGGCCAAGGCGCCGTGGGCCGCTGCGACGTAAACGAACTCCCGATGGCCGGTCGCGTCCCCGGCGGCCCAAACCCGCGGGTTGGACGTGGCCAGGCGGGAATCGACCACGATCTCGCCGGATGCGCCGGTCTTCACCCCGACGGCGTCAAGGTCCAGTCCCTCGGTCACCGGGCGGCGGCCCAGTGCCACGAGGATGCGGGAAGCGCGGAACACCTCCTCGCCCCCGGCCACGTTTGCCGTCACCGAGACCCCGTCCGGGCCGGAGGCCACGGAGTCGGCCATGGCCCGCCGGACCACCCGGATCCCCTCGTCGGCGAACACCCCCGCCAACGCCTTGGATGCCTCCGGTTCCTCCTGCGAGGCCAACCGGGAACGGACCAGCATGGTCACCCGGGAGCCCAGCCGGGAGAAAAGCTGTGCCATCTCCAGGGCAACATAGCCTCCGCCCAGGATCAGCATTGATTCGGGCACCTCGTCCAGTTCCATCGCCGTCGTCGAGGTCAGGTACCCGGCCTCGGCCAGTCCGGGAACGGGCGGCACGTAGGGTGCGGAGCCAGTGGCCACGAGGTAGTGCCCGGCCTCGATCGTTCTCACTGCACCATCCGGGGAGATCACCCGGAGCAGCGGTGCGTCCTGGGTTCCGGTGAACGACGCGTCCCCCGAGATCATCGTCCACCCGTAGTCCGCGGCCAGATCGACGTACTTCTCCGTGCGCATGCTTTCAACCAGCGCGGCCTTGCCCTGAATCAGGGCCGGCATGTCCACCGGGCCCGCCGAGGCCGCCACCCCAGGGAAGCGGGCCGAATCCAACGCCACGTGGCGGGCCTCCGCGGCAGCCAGGAGCGCCTTCGACGGGACGCAGCCCGTGTTCACGCATGTCCCGCCCACGGTGCCGCGCTCCACCATCACGACGCGCTTGCCCAGTCCGGTGGCCCGGATCGCGGCCGCAAACGCTCCGCCGCCGGAACCAATAATCGCCAGATCGAACTTTTCGTTTGTCATTCCAGATGTCTCTTCCCTGTGGTTCAAAAGTTCCTATGGAACCATTGTGAACCTTCCAGTACAATGGAAGGTCAAGTGTGGTGGCCATTGGAAGGGGAATCGGCGAACATGAGGATCGGACAGCTTGCGGAAGCAACCGGAACCACGACCAAGACCCTGCGGTTCTACGAGGAGTCGGGGCTGCTCCCTCCGGCCGAGCGATTGGCCTCCGGCTATCGGGACTACGCCGAGGATGCCGTGGGTCGGGTCGGGTTCATCCACCGGGGCCAGGCCGCCGGGCTGACCCTCGCCCAGATCCGCCAGATCCTCGACATCCGCGACGGCGGCCAGGCGCCCTGCGAGCACGTGCGCGACCTGCTTGACGTGCGCCTCGCTGAGATCGAGCAGCAGATCGCGCAGCTCTCCGTGCTGCGCGACACTATCGCGGACCTCAGACAGGACGCCGCACACCCGGACCCTGAAACGTGCAGCACCGATCAAGTGTGTAGGTACTTGTAATCCAATTGGGCACACCTCCTTAGCAACCACGCTATGCGAGAGTTGCAGCTCGACGAGAGCCAGGATGACAGGATTAACCGCCAGGAGCTATCTATAAATAGGGACTATTTCTTACCTGGAAGTAACATTTTGGCGGTTGAGGATAATACCTTTGGTGCATTTAGAGCCAAAGTAAAAATAGTCCCCTACGGGAAGACGGAAATAAGACAGTTCCCGGTGGACAAGAACAGTCTTCGCGAGCAGGTAGTTGGTGGGCCCTTGCGTTCATAATTCTGTGCACCATCACCACCATGATCGACAGGCGAAAACCAGGTTCTTCGGGTGGGTTGGCCCGCCTTCGGCCCAGTTGTGTCGGTAATCCAACTGGCTGAGAAAAGCAGGCTCGCCACAGCCGCCGACCCGGCAGGTACCGTCGCGGCCT
>NZ_KV819516.1:0-231 GCF_001815175.1 Corynebacterium sp. HMSC034H07 | reverse complement strand
GGCGTCAACGATGGTGATGAAGTCAACCGGACAGACAAGGATGGCAACCCGGCTCCGACGGACCCGAATAACCCTGACACCGATGGTGATGGCATCAACGATGGGGACGAGAAGAAGGACGGTACGGATCCGACTTCCAAGGATTCCGATGGCGATGGCCTGACGGATGATAAGGAGAAGGAGCTTGGCACCGACCCGAATAAGGCTGACACTGATGGTGACGGTATCAAC
>NZ_KV819515.1:36445-166674 GCF_001815175.1 Corynebacterium sp. HMSC034H07 | reverse complement strand
GCAAATCCACACGAAATGTCCCTTAAGCCACAAAAAAGCCCCTTCCAACAATGGAAGGGGCTATCTTGTGGCCAGAGCCAGGATCGAACTGGCGACCCCACACTTTTCAGGCGTGTGCTCTACCGACTGAGCTATCTGGCCAGAAGCCACAAGGACTTCGGCGACCCTGACGGGACTTGAACCCGCGACCTCCGCCGTGACAGGGCGGCGCGCTAACCAACTGCGCCACAGGGCCATTTTCAATTATCTCTTGTGCGCTGGGCACGAATAAGTACTCTACACAAAGCTTGAGAAACACACCAAATCAGCATGTCATATACGGTTTTTAAGAGTAAAGAAGTACCGTCCACGCGACTGCCGCACAGCACCTAGACCTATCGGTCCCGACCCCGCCTTGAGTGGGCTATGACAAGCAAAACAATTCAAGCCTCGAAGCGTGTTTCTACAAACACCGCTCCGAGGCTTGGTATGGCGACCCTGACGGGACTTGAACCCGCGACCTCCGCCGTGACAGGGCGGCGCGCTAACCAACTGCGCCACAGGGCCATACATATTGACTTATGTACCAACACGTTAGTGTTGGTACCCCCAACGGGATTCGAACCCGTGCCGCCGCCGTGAAAGGGCGGTGTCCTAGGCCGCTAGACGATGGGGGCCCGTTGCCTTGAGGCAACTTTGTAAAAATATACTGGAGACATCCCTACTTAACCAAATCGCCCCGGCAGAAAGGCGGAAAACCATGGCTGACCAGCGCGATACTTGCTCCTGCCACGAGCCCGGCGTTCACGGCTACAACTCCGATAGCGAGCAAAAGGCAAAATACTTAGCGCGTCTCAAGCGCATCGAGGGCCAAACCAGAGGCATCCACCGCATGATTGCGGAAGACCAATATTGCATCGACATCATCACGCAGATCTCCGCGGTCACCTCAGCGCTCGAGAACGTCTCCCTAGCGCTGCTAGAAGACCACATAGAGCACTGCGTGGCAGGAGCCGCCGCCGAGGACGGGCAAGTAGCCACAGAGAAGCTAGAGGAGGCCATGCGGGCCATCCGGAAGCTCGTGAAGAGCTAGAGGAGCAAAGCCTGCTGAGTGGGCCACCCTACAACGCAAAAGAGCCGCCCGAAGGCGGCTCTTTCTGTGGGCCCTGCGGGGCTCGAACCCGCGACCTGCGGATTAAAAGTCCGTAGCTCTACCAACTGAGCTAAAGGCCCAACGCCCATCCATCTTAGTAGGTGACACTAAGGAAAAGGAAATGGCCCTCACCTCCAGCGGTAAGGGCCACGACCGAGCGGCATGAGCGATTAACCGCGCATGTCACCCTTCTCCATGAAGTTCACCTGGAAGTCAAAGGCGGTCTTCAGATCGTGCGGGGTGTGCTGGAACTTATTAGCCTTGGCACGCTCGTAGTATTCCTCAAGCAGCGGGCGGTAGTCCGGGTGCGCCACGGCGATAACCTTCTCCACGCGCTCCTTCGGAGCGAGACCACGCAGGTCCGCCACACCGTACTCGGTGATGATGACCATGGTGTCGTGCTCGGTGTGGTCGGTGTGGGACACGAACGGCACGATGGCGGAGATTGCGCCATCCTTGGCCACCGACGGGGAGACGAAGGTGGAGATGTAAGCATTACGGGTGAAGTCACCGGAGCCACCGGTACCGTTCATGATGCGGGAACCGGAGACGTTGGTGGAGTTGATGTTGCCGTAAATGTCGCCCTCAATCATGCCGTTGGAGGAGATCAAGCCAACGCGGCGAATAACCTCCGGGTGGTTGGACACCTGCTGTGGGCGCAGGATGATGTGCTTGGCGTAGCGCTCAGCCTCAGCGTTCATCTTGTCCGCGTACTCCGGGGACAGAGCGAAGGAGGTAGCAGAGGCGACGGTCATCTTGCCGGCGTCGATCAGATCGAGCATGCCGTCCTGGATAACCTCGGTATACGCCTGAATGTTTTCAAACTTGGAGTCCAGCAGGCCGGCCATCACAGCGTTCGGGACGTTACCCACACCGGACTGCATGATGAACTTGTCATACTCAAGGCGGCCGGCAGCGACCTCGCCCTCAAGGAACTCGATGAAGTTCGCAGCAATCTTCTCGGAGACCTCATCCGGAGCCTTGAACGGTGCGTTGCGGTCCGGAGCGTCGGTCTTGACCACTGCCACGACCTTTTCTTCCGGGATCTCAATGTAGGTGGTTCCAACGCGGTCGGCCGGCTTGGTGATCGGAATGGGCTGACGGTTCGGCAGCTTCTCAATCCGGTAGATATCGTGCATGCCCTCAAGGTTGAGGGACTGCCACTCGTTCACCTCGATGATGATCTTGTCGGCGGCCTCAATGTATTCGAGGTTGTTGCCCACGGCCGAGGACGGAATGATGTTTCCGTTCTCGTCGATACGCACGGCCTCAATAATGGCTACCTGGAAGTCACCGTAGAAGCCCTCCTCGACCTGCTGACCGGAGTGCGAAAGGTGGATGTCCTGGTACAGCGCGGAGCCGTCGTTGAAGCGGCCACGCAGAACTGGGTCGGAGTTGTACGGGGAGCGGAAGCGGATGGCGTTAGCCTCCGCGAGCACGCCGTCGCAGTCCGGGGCAGTCGAAGCGCCAGAGAAGACGTCAATCTTGAACTCTTCACCCGCCTCGTGCGCTGCCTTTGCCTTTTCCGCGATGGCGGTAGGCAGGGCCTTGGGGTAGCCAGCACCAGTAAAGCCGGAGATTCCCACACGGTCACCGTGATTGACGAACTTAGCTGCCTCGTCAGCGCTCATAACGAGCTTTTCAAACGGCGCGTATGCAATTCTCTCAGACATGAGTCCTCCTTTTATGTGCAGAAAAGACCTAGGTTACGGTCCTTTCCTATTAGTTACATGCACCACACTAGCGAATCGGTGGCGAATTTACCGCACTCTGCCCCAAACCGTGTGCACCCCTCACTTTTTTCATCAGAATTTGCCCCCCTAGGCTTGTTCCGCGCACAATTGGCGGCGTGACTCTTGCTATCGGAAACATCCAGCTCAACTCCCCCGTTGTCCTCGCCCCTATGGCGGGCGTGACCAACGTGGCCTTTCGCGTGCTGTGCCGCGAGCAAGAGCTAGCGAAGACCGGAACCGTCTCCGGCCTCTACGTGTGTGAAATGGTCACCGCACGCGCCCTCGTTGAGCGCAACCCAAAGACCTTGCACATGACCACGTTTGACCCCGAAGAACAGCCGCGCTCACTGCAGCTGTACACCGTCGATCCGGAGTACACGTACAAGGCGGCCAAAATGATCGTGGACGAGAACCTCGCAGACCACATCGACATGAACTTCGGCTGCCCGGTTCCCAAGGTCACGCGCCGCGGCGGTGGTTCCGCCCTGCCCTATAAGCGCCGTTTGTTTGGCAACATTGTCGCTGCGGCCGTCAAAGCGACGGAGGGCACGGACATTCCAGTCACCGTCAAGATGCGCGTCGGCATCGATGACGAGCACAAAACGCACCTCGACGCCGGCCGGATCGCCGTTGCTGAGGGTGCCGCGGCCGTCGCTCTCCACGGTCGCACGGCGGCCCAACGCTACTCTGGCCACGCCGACTGGGGAGAGATTGCCCGCCTCAAGGAACACCTAGCGGATACTGGCATTCCCGTCTTGGGTAACGGCGATATCTTCAAGGCAACCGATGCGCACGACATGATGGAACAAACCGGATGTGACGGCGTCGTCGTAGGCCGCGGCTGTTTGGGCCGCCCCTGGCTCTTCGCGGAGCTCTCCGCCCACCTGCGGGGTGAGCCGGTGCCGCCGGAGCCCACTTTGGGGGAAGTCACGCAGATTATGATTCGCCACGCCGAACTGCTGACACAGCACGAAGGCGAGCGCCAGGCCAGCCGCGATATTCGCAAGCACATTGGGTGGTACCTCCGAGGCTTTCCGGTGGGCGGCCAGGTACGCGCGGGGCTTTCTCGCGTCAATTCCTTGGAGGATCTGCGCGAGCTATTGGCGCCGTGGGCGGACTCGCCCGCGCTTGCCGACGACGCCGATGGCGCCCGCGGCCGCCAGGGTTCACCCGCCAAGGTGGTCCTGCCCGAAGGGTGGCTCGATGATCCGGAGGATGCCACGGTTCCGGAAGGCGCGGAGATCATGCACTCCGGAGGCTAGGAGCAGAACCTGCCTTGATCGTGTTGCCCGACAGGCACTAGACCAATAGTTGGGCTAAAGTACGTGGCATGCGCGCAGCTTACCGTGAACAGTTGGATAACTTTGCCCATGATCTGATCATCATGAGCACGACCGTCCATAGGTTGATGACTCTTGCCTCCCAGGCATTAATCGAGGCTTCCCTGCAACCAGCTGAGGAGGCCGTGTCGCTGCGCGATGAACTGGATGAGGTCCGCACGCGCTGTGAAGACCGTGCGGTGTCCCTTCTGGCCTTGGAGAACCCCATGGCCAAGGACTTACGCCAAGTGATCTCCTCCATCTATATTGTGGAAGATTTCTACCGCATGGGCCGCCTATCCCAGCACATTGCAACGAGCGCGCGTCGCCGCCACCCAGAGCCGGTTGTACCGGCAGAAATCATGGGCTATTTCGAGGAGTACACCCGCCTCGTCCTCGACATGTCTGCAGGGCTCAAAGACATCCTCATCACCCGCGATCCGGAGCTCGCGCTGCGCCTGACCGAAGATGACGATGCCGTGGATGACATCAACCATCACCTGCTGCGCATGCTGACCCAGCGGGAGTGGAAGGGAACGGTGCGCCAAGCCGTGGAGACTTCGCAGCTGTCACGCTACTACGAGCGATTCGCAGATCATTGTGCCGCCGCTGCCGGGCGCATCATCTACCTGGCCACGGGCTTGGACCCGGATCGCTATATGCGCAAGCGCGACCAGGAGCAGCGCGACGCCGAGATGGAAGCCCGCATGGCGGAGCTCGAGCGCCAATTCCGCAACTAGGCAGGCGTGTGGGCGTGGGTGATCCACCCGGCTCGATCCAAAGCACAAGAAAGCCGGCGCCTCTCCTAGACCTTAAACAGGTGAGAGAGGGCGCCGGCTTTGGGCACTAGTGGCATTTAGCCGAAGCGGCCAGAGATGTAATCCTCGGTGTCCTTCTTGGACGGGTTTTCGAAGATCTTGGTGGTGTCATCGAACTCGACGAGGTGGCCCGGCTTGCCGGTGGCCTCTAGAGAGAAGAAACCAGTCTTATCGGACACGCGGGCTGCCTGCTGCATGTTGTGGGTCACGATAACGATGGTGAAGTTTTCCTTCAGCTCGTGGATGAGGTCCTCAACAGCCAGGGTGGAAATCGGGTCCAGCGCCGAGCACGGCTCATCCATGAGGAGAACCTCCGGCTCCACGGCAATCGCACGGGCGATGCACAGGCGCTGCTGCTGACCACCAGACAGGCCGCCGCCCGGCTTATCCAGGCGGTCCTTCACCTCGTCCCAGAGGTTAGCGCCGCGCAGGGACTTCTCGGCGACTTCCTTGAGCTTCTTCTTGTTCTTCTCACCGGACAGCTTCAGGCCGGCGACAACGTTGTCCTCGATGGACATGGTCGGGAACGGGTTAGCCTTCTGGAATACCATGCCGATGGTGTTGCGGACAGACACCGGGTCAACCTTGGAGCCGTAGATGTTCTGTCCATCCAAGAGGATCTCACCCTTGACGTAGGCGCCGGGGATGACCTCGTGCATACGGTTGAGGGTGCGCAGAACGGTGGACTTACCGCAGCCGGAGGGGCCGATGAAGGCGGTGACGGCCTTCGCCGGAATTTGCATGTTGACATTCTGTACGGCGTGGAAGTCACCGTAGTAGATGTTCACGTCGTTGAGCTCAAGCTTGGACATGAGTAGTGCTCCTATTGGGGGTAGGTGGAAAGTGAATACGGTTACTTCTTGACGGAGAACTTCGCCGAAACGATGCGCGCGCCGATATTGAGAATCGCGATGAGGACAACCAACGTGAGGGCGGCGCCCCACAGCTTGTCCAAGACAGCCGGATCAGCACCGGACTTGTACATATCCAGCATCATCAGTGGCAGCGAGGACTGCGCGCCCTTGAGGGCATCCCAGTTGATGGAGGACGTAGAGCCCACCAACACCAGCACCGGCGCGGACTCACCCATGATGCGGGCCACGGCGAGCATGATGCCGGTGACGATGCCGGAGAGAGCGGTCGGCAGAACGATGCGGGCGATGGTCTTCCACTTCGGTACACCGAGGGCATAGGAAGCCTCACGCAGGTCCATGGGGACCACACGGAGCATCTCCTCCGTATTGCGGACCACAATCGGAATCATCAGGAGTACCAAGGACAGTGCCACAGCCATACCGGAGCGCTTGAAGCCGAACAGCGTAATCCACATGGCGAAGATGAACAGTGCGGCCACGATGGAGGGCACACCGGACAGAATGTCCACCATGAAGGTGGTGAGGCGGCTCAGGGGGCCACCGCGGGAGTACTCCACAAGGTAAATCGCGGTAAAGATACCAATCGGAACCGAAATAACGGTCGCGATGATGGTCTGAACGAACGTACCGATGATGGCGTGCAGTGCACCACCGCCGGCTTCAGTATCCAGGATGCCGCGCTGGGATTCGGTCCACCACTCGGGGCTCAGGACAGCACCGGAACCGCGAACGATGAGCTCGAAGAGGACCCACAGCAGCGGGATCATGGCGATGATCATCGTCGCCCACACGAGAACGGTGGCGATGTTGTTGGTGGTCTTGCGGCTCGAGGAAATATCCAGGAAGGTCGGGCCGGAAGAAGCCGGGACAGAGTTAGAGGTTGTAGTCGTAGTCATCTCTGTTCCCTCCTTACTTGCTCTTCACGATGGAACGGGCAATCGCGTTGACCACGAAGGTCAGAAGGAACAGCATGAGGCCTGCAGCGATGTAGGCGCCGGCACGCATCTCATTACCGAACTCCGCGGCCGCCAAGGCGATGGCGGTGGCGAAGGTGGTACCGCCATCGAACAGCGAGAAGCGGAAGTCGACCAACGGGGAGACAACCATGTACAGCGCCATGGTCTCACCCAGCGCGCGGCCCAGGCCCAGCATCGAGCCGGCAATATAGCCGGACATACCGAAGGGAAGGACCGTCATGCGAATAACTTCCCAGCGGGTGGCGCCGAGTGCCAAGGCAGACTCGATCTGGCCCGGAGGGGTCTGCACGAAGACCTCGCGGGCGGTAGCGGCGATAATCGGCAGGATCATCACTGCCAGCACGATGCCACCGGTGAGGACGTTGCGGCCCGTCGCAAAGTGCGGGGAGTTGTCATAGACCTTGAACAGGAAGAAGCCACCTGCCCAGGAGTGCAGCCACGTGTAGAAGCCGGACAATGCGGGGCCGAGAACCTGCCAGCCCCACAGGCCGTACACGATGGACGGCACGGCAGCGAGCATGTCGACGAGGAAGCCCAGCGGCTTCACCAGCTTGGCTGGTGCGTAGTTGGACAAGAAGATAGCAATACCGAGTGCCACCGGCATCGCGATGATGAGAGCCACGATGGAAATCAGCACGGTGTGGCCGAACATGGTGGGAATACCGAACTTCATTGCGTCGGTATCATTGGTTTCCCAACGCTCGCCGTAGGTGAAGAAACCTACGATGCCGCCCTCATTGACGGCAAGCGAGGGAACCGCTTGCCACACAAGGAAGACTGCGATGGCAGCGATCATCACCGTGATCAGCGTGGCGGACGCAGTGGACAGGAATTCAAAGACACGATCGCCCGGGCGCTTGACGCCCGTCTTAACGGCTGGGGTAGGGGCAGCGCCTGCGTCGGATGCATGCACGCTAGGACGAATCGCCGAAACGGCATCCTCCCTCGCGGATGACGCTGTGGTGAGATTATTGTCTGCCATGTGACTAGGGAATCCTTTTCAACGGGATCAATAAAAAATGCGGGACACGCTACCGCCCCCAAAGCGCTCGTTAACGGCGGATTGGGGGCGGAAGTGTGTATGTAAACGGCAACTACGGCACTAAGGCCCGCAGTTAACGCGCTTACTGGATAGCGTCGACAGCTGCCTTCAGGCGCTCGAGGTGGTCACCAGCAACCGGGATGAAGCCTGCGTTCTCCAGCTCGTCATTCTGGTTGTCCAGAACGGTGTTGAAGAATGCCTTCACCAGAGCGGAGGTTTCCTCATCGTAGCCAGCAGAGCAGACGATGTTGTAAGTGGTCAGGATGAGCGGGTAGGCGCCCTCGTCGTTGGAAGCAAAGAGCTTGTCGGAGTCAACAACCATGTTGTGCTCGGAGCCGGTGTCCTTGAAAGCAAGGTGGTCCAGAGCAACACCGACGGACTCAGCGTTGAGCTCAACCGGGCCGTTGCCGAAGTCAATCTTGGCAATCTTGACGCCATCGGCTTCCTTCTGGTGAGCGTAGCCAGCCTCAACGTAGGTGATAGCACCCTCGATGGAAGCGACCTGGTCAGCCACACCGGAGGAACCGTTAGCGCCCTCACCAACAGCATCCGGGAACTGCTTGCCCTCGCTGTCCCAGTTGCCGGTAGCGGCGGTCAGGAACTTCTGGAAGTTATCGGAGGTACCGGACTCATCAGAGCGGAAGATAACGGTGATGTTCTTGTCCGGCAGGTCGGTGCCCTCGTTCTCAGCCTTGATGGCGTCATCATTCCACTTGGTGATCTCGCCCTTGAAAATCTTAGCCAGGGTGTCGGTGGAGAGGTTGACCTCGGTGTCACCCAGGTTGTAGGCGATAGCAACCGGGCCGATGGTGGTCGGCAGGTGCCATGCATCGTTGCCCTCGCAACGCTCCTTAGCAGCCTCAACCTCACCCTTGTCCTCCTTCAGGGCGGAGTCGGAACCAGCGAAGTCAACGGTGCCACCGTTGAAGGCCTTCACACCAGCGCCGGAACCGGAGGAGGTGTAGGAGAAGTTAGCATCCGGGTACTCGTTCAGGAAGGCCTTCTCGAAGACGGACATTGCGGACTTCTGGGAGGAAGCGCCCTCACCAGAGAGGTCACCGGAGACCTCTACGGAGTCGGAGCCGCCATCGGCGGAATCAGACTCGTTGGACTCGGAGCAGGCAACGAGAGCGGTGGAGGTGGCGGCGACGATGCCGAAGATAGCGGCAGTGCGCTTGAAGTTGCGAATCACGGGGAACCTTTCCGGTACGGATACAAGAGAATGATTTTTCGAGGAAATCGCCCCCTACCCTCTCCAAAGGCAAGCGCGATTAACTCACGGGAAGTAAAGCTATATGGGGAGGGTTAACCCCACAGGGATCAAGAGGTGAACAATCGGTTAACTTGTACCAAAAGGCGGTGAGACTAGTCACTTTTCGCCCAGACGCAGTGCTCCTCCGCAGTACCAAAGCCGAGCTTCTCATAGGCCTTTACTGCCGGCTCATTGTCCGCCTCGACGTACAAGATGACCTTGTCCGCTCCTTTAGCCACCATGCGCTGCAAGCCAGCGGTGAGCAACGGGCCGCCGAGCCCGCGCCCGCGATAGGCCTCGCTCAGCCCCACAACATAGACCTCACCGAAGGCTGGGATGTCCTCCTCATGCCATTTCAGCCAGTGAAAGCCGGCCATTGTTGGGGCACTGTGCTCACCACCGTGCGAATCCCACAGGAAGAGCACGTCGGCCGGATCGAACCATTCGGCTTCCATCCCACGGTGTAGGCGCTCTAGGTCCCACCCACCTTGCTCTGGGTGCCAGGAAAAAGCCTCGTTGTTGGCTCGTAACCACTCCGCCTCGACGTACTCGCGCCCAAAACGCTCGACCGACTCCGTGTACGTGCAGATCTCTAGGCCTTCGACCTTTGCGGACGCTTCCTCCGCCGCGCGTAGGTCCCGTCCCTCAATAGCCATGACGAGCAGGCGCCTGACGACGTCCATCCCATTGCGCTTCGCCAGCGTCTGGGCGGCCGGGAGGTTGCCATGAGCCCAGATCTGGGGGGAGGTTGGGAGGGCGTCGACAAGCGCCTGCCCCACCCCGCGCCCGCGGTGTTCGACGTCGACGACGAGCTCTACCGTCTGCCCTTCGACGGCAGCCACACCTGTTATCTCACCGTCTTCGAGTGCGAGCAGGTGGCGGTGCCCAAGGCGACCATCTCGCAGGCCGACCACAAACTGCTCGGAGAACGGCGCATAACCATCGTGCGTTTCGGCGCGTGTGGCCAACTCCTCCACGCGCTGTGCCAAATCCGGATTCTGCGGCAGGGCAAAGGTCTCAATATTCATGTTTCCCAGCTTACGTGCGGTAGTAATAGAAGGGTGACCGTCATCTACCTCAGCCGCCCCGTCGTCCGACTCGCCGCCGTCGCGGGAGTGGTTCTGACCGCATGGCTGGCGGATTCCGCGGTGGCGATGCATGCCGAGCACACCGTGGCCCAGAAGGCGAAAGCCAGTTCCCAGCTGGAAAATAGCCCCAATGTGTACATCGGCGGCGTTCCTTTTACCCTCGGCGCTCTGACCAAAGAGGTTCCTTACCTCGAGGTCAACTCCTCCGATGTGGAGGTTCCCAAGCTCGGGATGGTCAACGCTTCCACGACGCTGCGCGATATCACCATTCGTCCCGAACAGCTCTTCAGCGGGGACCTAGAAGGTGCACCGGTCTCCACTTACACGCGCAGCATTAGCATCGACGGAGTAGCCCTCGGCCGCCTGCTGGGCATTACGGACCTATCCATCGCCAACCCCGATGACATGTCCCCCACCGGCGGCCCGTCTGCCGAAGCGGAGCTCACCGGCACGCTGCCAGGAGACACCACTAAGTCCACGGCGACGGTAACGCTGCGCCTCGTCGGTCCGGAGTTTCGCATGAGCGTCTACGGGACCGATGATGAACGCCTCAAAAAAGCGTTCGGGCTGGTCTTGGATACCCGTCAACTACCGTTGCCTGCCCAGGCCACCTCCGTGAAGCTGCACGGCGGTTCCATTACGTTCGAGGTGCAGCGCCGCAACATCACTTTGAAGACGGCGCAGCTCTCCCCTCTCGAAATCGATGGGTCGGAGGAAAAGGCCGTCGAGGATGCAGCGCAAAAGGCACAGGACACCGCCAACGAAGTAGGCAGCGCACCGACGACGCCGCCGAGTTGGCGTCAAAACTAGTTGATTCGAACGAGGTCGCGCAGGATCCTGCGCACGTTACGGTGTATGGGCGGGGCCGGATCGGTAGGAGCGAAGACTTCCAACGCGTCTGCCTCCGATTCCAGATGCACCTCCGTGAAGGTTCCCTCCGACTCTCCGTCTGCCTGGAAGCGGTGCGGCTTCGGGCACACCAAATCCACCTCGACGGCATCCTCAAAGTGCAGCGTTCGGGCATCCGTGACCTTATTCAGCCAGTGGCGGTGATCCACGCCAAAGAGGTGGAGCACGCCCACAAGACCATCAATGCCACCGAGGTCTGACACCCCGAAGAGGCCAAGGCCTTGGTCGAAAGAGTTGCGCGGATTCGTCACCACCGGCAGCGGTCCGAGGAAGGTCCACGGGTTGGTGTTCGAGGTGAACATGACGGGCACGTCATCAGCCGAGAAGGTGTCTCCCGAGCCGGAGCGCGCACGCACGCTAATGCGCGGTGGGCGAATGCGGGCGCGCTGATAGGCCTGAAAGGCCACGGCCAAATAGCGCAACGGGGTAGCTGCAAAGCCCATTTCCCGAGCACGGTCCACGCGAGCGAGCACGTCGGCATCCAATCCGAAACCAGCGTTGACCGCGAACCACCGGTCATTCCACACCCCCAAGGACACGGTGCGGCGCGTATTGCGTTCCAGCATCCGAGCCAGCACGTGGGCTGCCTCAACAGGAGTATTGGGGAAGCCGAGGGCACGGACGAAGACGTTGGCGGAGCCCGTGGGAATCACCGCGAGAGCCGGAATGTCCTGGGGGCTGGGACGTTCCGCGGAATCTGCGGGGCCTAACAGCCCGTTCACAATTTCGTTCACCGTGCCATCTCCCCCGAAAACCAAGATGACATCGAAGTCTTCCTTGGTCATGCCCCGCACCATATCCTCCGCGTGCCCCGGGTAATGCGTAAAGCGAGCAAGCAGCTGCAGCCCCTCCACGTCCCGAATGACGGGCAGAACCTCGCGGAAGAGGGCCGAATTCTGGCTCGTGGAGTTCGGGTTTGAGATCAGCAATGCGCGCATGACCCCCTAGACTACTGGAGCCTAGTGGTTTCCGCGGCGCCCCCACGACTACGCTGGGGCAGCATGAGCGAACAGACGAATAATGAGAATCACCCGGAAAACTCCCAGCCGGAGAACGGCAAGATTGATGGCAACGCAGCCGTCAACCAAGCCGCGGAAGCATGGAAGGATGCTGCCTCCCGCAACATCCCCACCGTTGATGTAGCAGAGAATCCTTTGCCCGATGAGACGGCAAACCTGCGTCAGGGTCCGTCGCTGCACGATGGACTCTTGGGGCTTCTCCCCCTCGTCGGCGTGTGGCAGGGCGAAGGCCAGGCCCACAGCGCCGACGGCGAGCAGTACGCCTTTGGCCAGCAGCTCATCATCGCCCACGACGGTGAGAACTACCTGACCTACACCTCCCGCACCTGGAAGATCGATTCCGAGGGCAACCCGGCGGGCCCGGACGTGCGCGAATCCGGATTCTGGCGCATCTCTCTCAAGGACGAGATTGAGATGACCTACACCTCCTCCAATGGTGTCAACGAGATCTTCTACGGCTCCCTGTTCAACGAGCGCGCTTGGCAGCTGGAGTCCGCCTCCACCATGGTGACGGAGACAGGCCCCGCCAACCTCGGCCCCGGCAAGCGCATGTACGGCCTGATGCCGAACAACAACTTGGGCTGGGTCGATGAGCGGCTTGTCGACGGCGAGATGCGCCCCTTCATGTCCGCCGAGCTCACCCGTGTGGCAGGCTAGCTAGCAGGCGAGCTAGCCGCATAAGGGAATCTAGCGGGCCAGGGCGGCGTCGATCAGCGCGCGTATTTCTTCTGCGTTCGCCGGCGCCTTGAGCTTCGTGTCATCGAGGCGCGTCACCCGCACCGCTGTGCGCACCGAGGAGACCAGCCACACCGAGTCAGCCTCCTCGAGGTAGCTCAGGTTGAGCTCCTTCGCCTTGCAGCGATATCCCTGTTCTGAGGCGTATTCAAACAGCGCGGCCTGCGTGGTTCCGGGGAGTATCCCCTTACCCGCGGGGGTGCGCAGCTTGGTTCCCTTAACCGCCACCACGGTTGAGGTAGCCCCCTCCAAGACCTGCCCCGTGTCGGGGTCGGTAAAGATCACATCATCAAATCCGCGCTCGCGGGCCAGCCGCAGTGTGGCCATGGTTGCCGCATAGTTCAACGTCTTGGCCGGCAGCTCCTCCGCCACCTGCCACAATCGCGGCGTACTCATGACCTTGACGCCCTTCGCACGCTGCGCCACCACATCCTCCGGGATTTCCTGAACCGCGACCCAGGCCGTGGGCACCCCGGTGGAGGCCCGGCCGCGGGTATAGGTCCACGTGCACTTGGCTTCGAGCGGCGATTCACCCGTGTCCCCCGCGCCGGCGGGGCCATAAAAATCGGCGATAGCCAGCGCGGTGGCTTCCTCCCACTTGTGCATCGGCGGCTCCGGCAAATTCAGAGCCTGGGCGGAGTGTCGGAAGCGCTCCGCGTGGCGGTGAAGGTTCGCCGCCTTGCCATCACGCACTAGAAGGGATTCAAAAATCCCGTCTCCGCGCGTGACCGCGGCATCATCCCAGTAGACCAACGGTAGGTTCGGCATGTGGCGCCGCACCGATCCCCCAAACGGCTCCACGACGTAGATGACCGGCTCTTTTCTGCACTGAAGGCTCATAGCCCCGATTATGCCCTACCATCGGAGGGCGTGAGTTACTCTTCGCCACTTCTTTCCCGGCCCGGAGCCGCTGAGTTCCAGGGCACCACGCTCGTCGATGTCTCCGGGGTCCCCTGGCACTACGGCACCCCCCTCGTCGAACAGCGCGCGGTGGAAACAGGTTCAGCCATCATCGACCGCTCCCATCGCCACGTCATCGCGGTTTCTGGGCCCGATGCCCAGGCCTTCCTGCATAACCTCCTGAGCCAAAAGCTCGATGACGTGGACGCCGGCTTTTCCGCAGGTGCCCTTGACCTCAATATTCAGGGCCACGTCCTGCACCACATGGATCTATCTTTCGACGGGGAAACCTTCTACCTCGATGTGCCGGCGGCGCAGTTCGAGTCTTTGCGAGATTTCCTCACCGCCATGGTGTTCTGGTCCCAGGTCACCGTAGAGGAAGCGGACGTGGCGGTCATCAGCGTGCTCGGTCAAGCGCTGGACAAACCTTCCACAGCTCTGGTGGAAAGGCCCGTGCACTGGCCGGGCTGCCCGCGCCAGGACTTCCTCGTGCCGCGGGACAAACTAGACGCAGCGGTGCAAGAGTTGGAGGCCCAGGGCGGAAGCTTAGCGGGGCTCATGGCTTTTACCGCCGAGCGCGTGCGGGCACGTGAGCCCGAACTAGCCGCAGATCTCGATGCAAAGACTATCGCCCACGAGGTTCCGCATTGGATCCGACGCAGCGAGGATCAGCCCGCGTTCGTTCACTTGGACAAGGGCTGCTACCGCGGGCAGGAGACCGTCGCGCGCGTAGAAAACCTTGGGCGCTCTCCCCGTTTATTGGTGCTGCTCTACCTCGACGGCTCCGCCCCGGAGCAACCGGAGAGCGGAGCGGATATCACGTCGGGCGGGCGTCGCGTGGGCAGGCTCGGCACCGTGGTGGAGGACTGTGAGTATGGCCCCATCGCGCTTGGTCTAGTAAAGCGCAGCGCCCTCGACCATGGAGAGCTGGCCATTGGTCCGGTAGCAGCATCGATCGAGCCGGATTCCATCCCTGTCGATGAGGGCCCGAAGGCCGGCCGTGCCGCTGTGGATCGCCTGCGCGGAAAATAGTGGCGTATTACACAATGGACTGTTTGCCGCAGGGTGGAGCACTTTTCAGCACACCGCTAGGGGGTAGTTCGGAATTTTTTCGTCACACAGGCTATGGTGTCTTACAGGAACATACACATATCTGACTAAGACGATGGGGCGGCCAAGAATCCCTGGACCGCCCTACACACCTCAAGGGGGTCATGCACATGGGACGCGGACGCGCCAAGGCAAAGCAGACCAAAGTTGCACGCCAGCTGAAGTACAATTCGCCCGAGATGGATCTGGATTCGCTCCAGCGTGAACTCGCCTCACAGAACTCCAAGCGCTCCAGCAATGAGGACGAGGATCAATACTCGGAGTACGCGGACTACGAGGACTATGCGGATCGCTGGGACTCGGACGAGTGGGATGAGGATGATTCCGAAGAGCGCTAAGCGCGTGAATCACTTCCCCATTCTGTACATGCACAGCACGTAAGCGAAGGGCCGGAGATGCCTCCCCTCTCAGTGAGGGGCGCCTCCGGCCCTGTTCCTTTTCTTCAGAACCTAGAACCCTGGGTGCTCGCCGGTCATGAGGACGCGCAGCTCGCCGTCTTCGGCGACGCGGACGGTGCCCAGCTCCCATGCCTCAACGTGGCGGGCGGTCATCATGGCCAACGCGCGCTCGCGGTCCTCCGGCGCAACGACGGCGATCATGCCAACGCCCATGTTGAAGGTCTTCTCCATTTCCTCGAGGGCAACCTTGCCCACTGAAGAGATGGTCTTGAAAATCTGGCCCGGAGTCCACGTCGAGCGGCTCACCTCAGCGGTCAGGCCCTCCGGGATCACGCGCTCGAGGTTGCCCGCGAGGCCACCGCCGGTGACGTGGCAGAAGGTCGACACCGCGCACTCAGATACCAGCGCCAGGCAGTCCTTGGCGTAGATGCGAGTAGGCTCCAAAAGCTCCTCACCGAGGGTGCGGCCCAGGTCTTCCATGTAGCCATCGAGCGGCAGGCCGGCCTGCTCCAGCAGCACGTAGCGCGCCAAGGAATAGCCGTTGGAGTGCAATCCAGAGGATTTCATGGCGATGAGCACGTCGCCATCGCGGACCTTGTCGGGGCCGAGCAGCTCATCAGCCTCTACAACACCAACCGCAGTAGCGGAAACATCATATTCATCCTTGCCCATGACGCCTGGGTGCTCAGCGGTCTCGCCGCCCAGCAGCGCTGCACCAGCCTGCACGCAGCCCTCGGCAATGCCCTTGACAATGTCCGCGACCTTTTCCGGAACAACCTCACCCACGGCGATGTAGTCCTGAAGGAAGAGCGGCTCGGCGCCGCACACGACGAGGTCATCCACGCACATGGCAACCAAGTCGATGCCGATGGTGTCGTGCTTATCCATGGCCTGAGCCACGGCCAGCTTGGTTCCCACGCCGTCTGACCCGGCCGCGAGAACCGGCTCCTTGTACTCGCCCAACTTAAACAGACCGGCGAAACCGCCAAGCCCGCCCATGACCTCTGGGCGGGAGGCGCGCTTGGCATGCGGGGTGATTAGCTCAACTGCGCGGTCGCCTTCCTCAATGTTGACGCCGGCGGCAGCATACGTGTTCTCGCTCATGAGTGACTTAGTCCTTATTCGTTAGTTGTCGTCGAGCCCTGCAGGGTACGCACGGCCTCAGCATTGGGGTTTCCGGCGGGCAGTCCAAGCGGGTACTCGCCATCGAAGCAGGCACAGCACAATTCGCTGCGGGGCTGCTCGGTGGCCGCCACCATCTCATCGGTGGAGACGAAGCCCAGCGAATCCGCACCAATCGCCGTGCAGATGGTCTGCGCCACCTCCTCCGGGTCATCGGAGGGGTTGGCATTAGCAATCAGTTCACCCGGGGAGGCGAAGTCGATGCCGTAGAAGCACGGCCACTTTACCGGCGGGGAGGCGATGCGCACGTGAACCTCGGCAGCGCCGGCTTCCCGCAGCATTCGGATCAACGCGCGCTGCGTGTTGCCGCGCACGATTGAATCATCCACCACCACGATGGACTTGCCGTCAATGACCTCCCGCAACGGGTTGAGCTTGAGGCGAATGCCCATCTGGCGCTGAGACTGCGTGGGCTGGATGAAGGTGCGGCCCACGTAGGAATTCTTGACCAAGCCATGTGCAAAGGTCAGCCCGGATTCGCGGGCGTAGCCCACAGCGGCCGGGTTGCCGGACTCGGGAACGGGGATCACCATGTCCGCGTCGGGCGCTGGGTACTGGCGCGCTAGGCGACGCCCAATTTCCACACGCGTGGCATTGACGGAGCGGCCTTTGATGTTTGTATCCGGACGCGCCAGGTAGACGTATTCGAAGACGCAGCCGTGGCGCTTGGTCTCTGCGAAGCGCTCGGAGCGAATACCGGTCTCATCAATAGCGACGAGCTCGCCGGGTTCAATCTCCCGGATGAACTGCGCGCCCACGATATCGAGGGCGCAGGTTTCGCTCGCCACCACCCAGCCGGTGCTAAGGCGGCCGAGGGCGAGCGGACGCACGCCGTGCGGATCGCGGGCGGCATACAGCGTGTGACCGTCGGTAAAGGTTAGGCAGTATGCCCCCTTGACCCTGGGCAACAGCTGCAGTGCCGAGTCGAAGACTGAATTATTTTCGCTGACGCCATCCGCCAACAAGATGGACAGGCACATGGAGTCCGAGACGGATTCTTCGTGCGGCTTGATGAGCCCGCGTTCCACGGCCTCGGCGCGCAGCTCCACGTAATTCACCAAGTTTCCATTGTGGCCGAGTGCAATGTCGACGCCGCTGGGCGACGTCCCAAACATCGGCTGCACATTCGACCATTCCTTGCCGCCCGCAGTGGAGTACCGCGTGTGGCCAACAGCCACGTTTCCGTGCAGAGAGGTCAGGATGGATTCATCGAAGACATTGGACACTAGGCCCATGTCTTTGAAGACCACGATGCGGTCATCATCCCCCACCGCGATGCCCGCGGCCTCCTGGCCGCGGTGTTGGAGGGCAAAGAGGCCGAAGTAGGTTAGCTTGGAAACCTCTTCGCCTGGTGCCCAGACACCGAAAACTCCGCATTCTTCGCGGGGCTCGGGATCCAGGCTGGGATCCGTCGACAGGGGCTTAGTTATGCTCTGGACGTGTTCAGCTACCACGGCGCTAATCCTAGCCGTTCCGGCCAGTGAAAACTAACGGAATCACGGGCAAGTAGGCAGCAATCTCGTGGGCACGGGAGCCGGAGGCGTCCACACGGCCGTCGCCAAGCGCCTGCTCCCACCCCATGGCACCCGTAGCCAGCTGCAGCCACGTCAGGGGATCCATCTCCACCACGTTCGGAGGGGTGCCCCGGGTATGGCGAGGCCCGGCGATACACTGCACTGCCACGAATGGGGGGACCCGCAGCTCCACGGAGTGGCCCGGCGCGTCTGCCTCCACCAGGCGGGCCGTGGTGCGTGTAGCGGCCGCAAGCGCAGCGCGACCTGGTTTTTCCGCCCCTTGAGGATCGTGGATCCACTCCGCCACTGCTTCGACGGCGGCGCGGGCCGTGGCGGCATCAACGGCCTTCTTCATCTGGTCACCACGCTCCCTGATACTTTGTTATCCATGTCACCAACCATGCCATCAAGCTCGTCGGAAGAAAAGAAGTCCGTTCCCCACGAGAAATCCCCTTCCCTCACCCTGCGGTTTATGGCCGCCCCCACCGATCTCACCATCGCCGGCGCCCAGGGCATCGGCGGCGGCCGCGTCCTGGAATGGATCGATAAGGCCGCCTATGCGTGCGCGGTTCAATGGTCCGGTACCTACTGCGTGACTGCCTACGTGGGCCATATTCACTTCACGCGCCCCATCCCCTCAGGCCACCTCGTGGAGGTGCGCTCGCGCATCGCGATGACGGGGCGCTCCTCCATGCACATCGTCAACGAGGTGCTTTCCGCCGACCCGCGCGATGGCATTTTTACTCGCGCGTGCGACTGCCTCGTCATCTTCGTGGCCAAAGACACGGAAACCGGTAAGTCGGTCGCCGTGCCGCCGCTGGTTCCGGACACCGTGGAGCACCAACGCGTGTGGGAAGCCGCGGAATCCCGCATCGAGCTGCGCCAAGCCATCGAAGCGGAGATGGAAAAGCAGACTTATGATGGCCCTTCCGATGCCCCTCGAATGGTCACCCGCTTCTTGGCAAAGCCGACCGACGTCAACTGGGGCGGCAATGTCCACGGTGGTACGGCCATGGAATGGATTGATGAGGCCGGCGCTGCCTGCACCATGGAGTGGTCAGGCGAGCACACGGTGGCGGTCTATGCCGGTGGTATTCGCTTCTACCGGCCTATCCATATTGGAGACCTCATCGAGGTAGATGCCCGTATGATGCGCACGGATACCCGCTCGATGCAGATGTCGATCCACGTCCGCTCGGGTAACCCGCGCGGTGGCCGCGAGAAACTAGAAACCGCCATCCACGCCACTGTGGCCTACATGGGTATGGACGCTGACTGGCAGCCGCTCGCCGCCCGCCAGTTTGTCCCCCGCACCGAAGAAGACAAGCGCCTGTGGGAGCACGCCGGTATTCTCCGCGGCCTGCGCGGCAAGTACTCCCCGAAGCCGCTGGTGGTGGCGCCACAGCACCAGCACGTGGATTAGCCGCTGGATTAGCCTATGGCTAATCCAGCACCACGCAGCTAGTTCAGAGGCTCAACCCGGCACGCCACGTGGAGGGTGCTCGGATCCTTGGCTTTGCGCAACGTGACGTCGCGCGCTCCGACCTCAGTGTTTGTAGCGACGCGCGCTCCGATCTCAGTGTTTGTGGCGACACTCGGAGCCACAAATACGCCCGTCGTCGCCGGAAGGATGACCGGCTTGTAGAAATCCGCGCTGATGCGAACAGCACGTGGAAGGGTTCCGTCGAGCACCGACAGCATGCGAGCGTGCGTGTACATGCCGTGCGCGATGGGTGCAGGGAAACCGAAGAGCTTGGCACCCACCGTGGACACGTGAATGGGGTTCTTATCGCCCGATGCCGCGGCATAGACGCGGGTGCTTTCGGGGCTAAAGCGCAGCGTTGCCGTAGGCGTTCCCACCTCATCGCCGGGGAAGTCGAGGAAGCGCTCGGCCTCCGGACGTGTTCTCACTTGACGCGGAGTGTCCTTCGTAAACTTCGCCCCTTGGCCAAGGAAGACTGATGTCTGGCGCCAGATCTCCTCGCCGTCAACGCTGTAAGTGGTCACCATATCGATGACCAACCCTTTGCGGTGCGGGCGCAGGTTTTCCGCGTGCACGGCGATGTTACAACGCTCGTCGACGCGCAGCGGGCGTTTCTGCTCGATGCGGTTGGACAGATGCACCACGCCCACGGCTGGGAAAGGAAAGTCCTGGGCGGCCATCACCTTGATGGCAAGCGGGAAGGCCAGCGCATAGAGATAGGTAGCAGGCAGCTCGTTGCTCAGGCGCAGGCCCGTGGCCTGGCAGTAGCGGGCCAGGTGCTCGGTGTCGACGCCCACGCTGTCGACGCGGTACGCGGTCTGCGGGTCCTCAACCTTGCGCTTGCCCGCCCCCAGCCCAGGGATGGGCACCGCGCCCACCATGAGGGAGCGGTAAAGGGCGGGCAGATCAGGAATCTCGTTGACAGTGATGACGTTCATTTATGCTCCCATGAGGTTCTGGCCGCACACGCGGACGGTGTTGCCGCTCACCGCGGCGGACGCCGAAGCAGCAAAGAAGGCGACGGTCTCCGCGACGTCGACAGGCAAACCACCTTGCTGCAGTGAGTTCAGACGGCGGCCGATTTCGCGCGGGCCGGTCGGCATCGCCGCAGTCATGGCGGTTTCGATGAATCCGGGGGCAACAGCGTTGATGGTGGAGCCGTTCTCTGCCAAGACGGAGCGCAAGGAGTCAACGAGCCCGATGATGCCTGCCTTCGTCGTGGCGTAGTTGGTCTGGCCGCGGTTGCCGGAAATACCGGCCATGGACGACACACCAATTACGGCCGCGCCCGGTGCGAGGGCACCGGATTCGAGGAGATTCTCGGTAATGCGTACCGGTGCCAGCAGGTTAACAGCAAGGACAGCGTCCCACTGCCCCTCGTTCATGTTGGCCAGCAGCTTGTCGCGGGTGATTCCAGCGTTGTGGACGATGACGTCGAGGGCCGGTCCGTGGCGTTCCTGCGCATGCTGGGCAATCTTGTCCGCCGCGTGAGGATCAGTGACGTCGAGAGGCAGCGCGGTGCCTTTGACCTTGTTCGCGGTCTTCGCCAGGTGTTCGCTAGCTTGCGGGACGTCGATACAGATGACGCTAGCACCGTCGCGGGCCAGCACCTCGGCGATGGTAGCGCCAATGCCGCGAGCAGCACCGGTGACCACCGCGAGGCGCCCGTCGAGCGGCTTCTCCCACTTCGGCGACTCACCGCCGCGTGCGGGGGAACCCTCACTCTGCGCGCCCACGCGGACCACCTGGCCATCCACGAAGGCCGACTTCCCGGAGAGGAAGAAGCGGAGGGTGGACTCCACCTCCGCGGTGGCCGCAGGATCTACCCACACCAGGTTCACAGTGCCACCCTTGCGCATCTCCTTGGCCAAGGAGCGCGTAAAGCCTTCGAGTGCGCGCGCGGTAATGCGGGCGTCGATGGTATCTGCAGCCTCCGGGGCGGTGCCGACAACCACGAGGCGCGCGCACGGCAGAAGGTTGCGCATCTGCGGGTTGAAGAAGTCATACAGCTCGCGCAACTGCTCCGGAGTCTCTAGGCCGGTGGCGTCGAAGACGAGGGCAGCGCGCTTCGCCTCTGCCGAAAAGTTGATGACCTGGTAGTCCACGGCTAGCTGGGAGCGCAGGAAGTCTGCGATGCGTCCCTGACCGCCGATGACGATAGGACCATCGAGCGCCGGTTCCCCAGCCTTGTGACGGCGCAGGGGGTGGCCTTGGGGTACTCCTGCTTTGGCGGCGAGCGGTGAGTTGATGAGCTTCTCGGCAATGGTGACGTGCGGCATAAGGTGACGCATTCCTTTCTGGGATCTTCGCAACCTTGCGAGCATTATTTCGCTAGTTGCAAGGCCCGTTAATTGAGTGATAGAACTAACAATATCACCTTAGTTGTGATGCGAAACGCTCGGTGGGATTTCCACCCCTCCCACTGGGGCGATTCGCACCAGACCACTCGCGAAGGAGTTTTTGATGACCAACCCCCCGCACCGCGTAGCCATCCTGGGTGGCAACCGCATTCCCTTTGCTCGCTCCAATAAGCAGTACGCTCACGCGTCCAACCAAGATATGCTCACCAGTGCGCTCGACGGCCTCGTGGCGCGCTACGGGCTTCACGACGAACGCCTCGGACTCGTCGCCGCCGGTGCCGTGCTCAAGCACTCCCGCGATTTCAACCTCACCCGCGAGTCGGTCCTCGGTTCCGCGCTCGACTCGACCACTCCAGCACTCGACATGCAGCAGGCTTGCTGCACCTCCCTGGCGGCAGCTATCCACGTCGGTGATGCCATTGCCCAGGGCCGAATCTCCGCCGGCATCGCAGGAGGCACGGACACCACCTCGGATGCCCCACTGGCCGTCAATGACACCCTGCGCCGCACGCTGCTCAACCTCACCCGCGCCAAGACCGCCGCTCAGCGCGCCCAGCTCATCGGTTCCATCCGACCCTCGCAGTTAGCCCCGGAGCAGCCGCAGAACGGCGAGCCGCGCACCGGATTGTCCATGGGAGATCACGCCGCCATCACCGCCCGCGAAATGAACGTGAGCCGCGAAGCCCAGGACGAGCTGGCACTCGCCTCCCACCAGAACCTCCATCAGGCCTGGGAAGAGGGCTTCTTCGATGACCTCACCACCGGATTCCTCGGCGTCAACCGCGATACCAACCTGCGCCCGGATTCCTCCCTGGAGGCCCTAGCCAAGCTCAAGCCGGTCTTCGGCAAGCGCGATGCCGAACAGCACGGCACGCAGGCCACCATGACCGCAGGCAATTCCACACCGCTGACCGACGGCGCCTCCGTCGCCCTGCTTAGTTCCGAAGAATGGGCAGCCGAGCACAATATCGAGCCCCGAGCCTTCCTCGTGGACTCGGAGACCGCGGCGGTCGACTTTGTCCACGGCCCCGACGGGCTTCTCATGGCCCCCACATACGCGGTCCCGCGCCTGCTGGAGCGCAACAACCTGTCGCTACAGGACTTCGACTTTTACGAAGTCCACGAGGCCTTCGCCTCCCAGGTACTCGCCACCCTGGCCGCATGGGAGGACGAGACCTACTGCCGCGAGCGCCTCGGCCTGCAGTCTGCGCTGGGCCCCATCGACCGCGCCAAGCTCAACGTCAAGGGCTCCTCCCTTGCCGCTGGGCACCCCTTCGCCGCCACCGGCACCCGCATCCTCGCCACCACCGCCAAGATTCTCGAAGAAAACGGTGGCGGGCGCGCCCTCGTCTCCATCTGTGCGGCCGGTGGACAGGGTGTTGCAGCCATCGTCGAGCGTTAAGAAACTTCCCCCAGAAAGGAACCCCACCATGGCACTCACCAAGTCCTCCTCGGACACGAAACCCGTCTCACCAGAACTCAACAATCAAGCCACGACCGACGCCCCCAAGGCCGAGGCCCGCAGCCCGCACCGCCTGCCCACCACCCCGAAGCCTTCCGTGGCCACCGAACTGGCTGCGCTTCTCGACGGCCCCCACGCCGCCTTCCGCCAGGAGCTGCGCACCTTCCTCAACGACCCTTCGCTCTTCCCGAAGCCGGACCTGCCGATGGCGGAGCAGCGCCAGCACACCTTTGACAACCTCTCCAAGGTCCGCGACTTCGGCGGTTTCAACCACGGCCTGCGCCGCGCCAACGGCGGTTCCGGGAAGCCGAACCTGTCCACCTTCACCCTGGAGGGCCTAGCCTGGGTTGATGGTTCACTGGCTATTAAGTCCGGCGTGCAGTGGGGCCTGTGGGGCGGCGCCCTGGATCAGCTCGGCACCGAACGCCACCTCGAGTGGGTCAAGAAAGCCGCCAGCCTGGAGCTGCCAGGCTGCTTCGCTATGACCGAGCGCGGCCACGGCTCCGACGTGCAGTCCCTGGAAACCACCGCCACCTTCGACCCGGAGACCAACGAGTTCGTCATCAACACCCCCTCCGATTCCGCGGTGAAGAACTACATCGGCAACGCCGCCAAGGACGGCCGTGCGGCCGTCGTCTTCACCCAGCTCATTACCCCGGACAGCGATGGCCGCTCCCACGGCGTCCACGCCATCATCGTCCCTATCCGCGATGAAGAAGGCAACGAGCTACCAGGCGTCACCCTGGGCGATCATGGCCACAAGGGTGGTTTGGTGGGCGTCGACAATGGCACCCTGCGCTTCGACAACGTCCGCGTGCCGCGCGAGAACCTCCTCAACCGCTTCGCCGATGTGGACGAAAATGGCAGGTACACCTCCCCCATCGAGTCCAAGAATGCCCGCTTCTTCACCATGCTGGGTACGCTTATCCGCGGTCGCATCGGCGTCTCCGGTGCGGCGGGCGCAGCCACCGAGGCCTCCCTGGACATCGCCATCCGCTACGCCAACCGCCGCCGCCAGTTTGAGGGCGCGACCGGCGCTGAGAAGCGCCTCATCGAGCACCGTCAGCACCGCCGCCGCTTGCTCATCCCGCTGGCCCGCACGTACGCGCTGCACCTGCTCTACAACCAGATTCTGGAGCGCTACCAGGAGCAAAACGACCAGCACGAGGCCGGCACGTGGTCCGTCACGGAGCCGACCGAAGAGCAGAAGTTCGCCTCCCGCGAGATGGAATCCTTGGCCGCGGCCATCAAAACTGCGCAGACCCAGCACGCCACTCGCACCATCCAGGAATGCCGCGAAGCTTGTGGCGGCGCTGGCTACATGTCGGAGAACCGCCTGACTACCTACCGTGCCGACTCCGATGTCTTCGCCACTTTCGAGGGCGATAACACCGTGCTCATCCAGATGGTGGGCAAGAACCTGCTCACCGCCTACGGCCGCGCGATGAATGACATGAGCCCGTGGGACACCGTGAAATACGCGGCCTCCACCGCCACCGATGTGGTTCGTCGCCGCTACGGGTTCACCACCCGTCTGCAAGGCCTGGTGGACCGCGTGAACCCCTCCGAAGCTTCGCTTTTCGACGCCACCTACCAGGCCAAGCTGATCGACGACCGTGCCCAGTCCATCCTCTTCTCCCTCGTGCGCCGCATCCAGCCGGCCCGCAAGGCCGATAAGGTGCAGGCCGCCGCCATCGTGGATCAGTGCCAGGATCACCTCATCGCCGCCGGCTGGGCCCGCGTGGATACCTTGTTGGTCCAGGCCATGATTGAGGCAGAGGAGCGTCTTGAGGAAGGTTCGCTGGCACGCCAGGTCTTTGAGCAGCTGCGCCACCTCTTCGTCTTCGACACCTTGGTCCAGCACGCGGGCTGGTACCAGGAACACAACCTGATCCCGGCAGGCCGGATCAAGGCCGCCCGCGCCGCCATCAACGACCTCGTGGATTCGCTGGCACCGTGGTCCGTCGTGCTCGTCGATGCCTTCGGCGTTCCGCCTGAGGTACACAACATCCCGATGCTGACCGAGGCCGGAGTGGATCCGCTCCACGTCTAGTCACTCCACGCATAGTGAGGGCACTTTCGCCATCTGGCGGGGTGCCCTCCCTAGTTTTCTGAAAGTAGCGATAGGGGCTGGTTACTCTCTGAGCTATGACCACACAGCATCCGATGTTCTCCAGTTCCTTCCCACCCGCCGATGATCTCCTTGAGCCAAGTCCGCTTCGCAATGACATCGCATTGCGCCTCTGCCACGGCGAATCTCGCCAGGACATCCACAACGACTACATTGAAGTCCTCGATGACCCCTCCGAATGGGAGGCCAGCTACGAGGAACCTTATCCAGAGGATTTTGACACCATCATCGACGAAGTCGCCGCAGAATACGGCCGGCTGGTCACAGAAAAGTCGGAGGATGTTAAGCGCCTCGAAGCCCTGCGCGAGGAGCTTGCTCAGCGCGATATCTCCTTCACGTTCAACGAGGCCTGGGATCTCTCAGACGGCGTCTGGGTAGGCTCCAAGCTCGCTGAGAAGGAAGGCCGCAGCGGCTATGCCTACTGCCACCGACAGGACATCAGCCGAGTTATTTACGACGGCGAGCTGTACTTCGGTTTCTCCGCGATGGAGGAAAACGAAGAAGCAACCATCAAGGTCGGCGAGCAACTCGTCGAGGCCCTGCGCGCCGTGGGCTTTGATCCCGAGTGGAATGGCTCGACGACAGCGCGCGTTCTGTGCCAGGACGTCGCTCTCGAATTCCCCCTCGCCGAAGATCTCACCGATGCCGAGTAAATAGCCCCACAACGCTAGCCCTGTATAGGGCTAGCCCGCCACAACCATCCAGATGGCTACCATGTGCACCACCGCCGCGGCGATCGTCGCGGTGTGGAAGTGTTCGTGGTAGCCATACCAGCGCGCATTACGCCCCGGCCACTTGAAGCCGTACATCAACGCACCCAGCGAGTACACCACCCCACCTGCGAACAGCAGCCACACTACAGCCGGCCCCGCGGACTGCCACAGGTTTGGCAGCAGCGGCAGAATGAGCCAGCCCAGGACGAGGTAGACCACCACATCCAACCACCGCGGATGATTGATCCACACCAAATTCAAGACCACGCCCATGATGGCGCCCACCCACGCCGCAGTTAGCATCCATAGCGCCTGCGTCGGCTCCAGCACGATGGCGCACAGCGGCGTGTACGTCGCCGCGATAAACACAGAAATCGTCGCGTGGTCAGCACGCCGCCACCATTGCACCGCGCGCATCGATACCCACGGCCAGCGGTGGTACAGGGCTGAGACCGTAAAGAGCCCCACCACTCCCACGCCGTAGACCGTCACCGCGAGACCCTGCCACCACGGCAACGTCATCCACCCAAAGGTAATGAGGACGGTCGATGCGATGAGGGAAGCAATCGCGGCAAAGAAATGGCCCCAGCCGCGCGTCAGTGGACGCGGACCACGGTCCGCCATCCAATAGGTGCGCTGGATGAGCTGCTCCATCGTGCTGTGTTCGCGCATAGAGCTGTCTTCAACTGGAAACTCTTGCGGGGAGGATATGTGAGCACTGGGTGCGTTCATAGTGAGGGCCCTTGCCTTGTCTGAAATGAGGGTCATGCGAATAACGCATTCACCCTCAAAACTTACGTACCCGTAACTATACGGCGGGGCGCTGCAGCGGACAAGGGCTAAGCGAAAGCTACCGCCAGGTTTTCTGCCGCTATGTGCAGTTCGAAGGCGCCGACAAAGTAAACTTCACTATTTGTGTTTTCCTATGTCTCAGTTCCTCGCCGCACCGCGACGTTGCTCGCGGCCGTCATGGTGGCGCTGGGGGCGGCGTCGGCAGGCGTCGGCTCCGCTTCCGCTCAGTCCAGCACGATCGGCGAGGTTTCCTCGCGCGTGACCAACCCGCAGCCCTGGCTGGGCGACGAGCCTTTCATCACCTCACAGCGCCACATGGGCGGCAACCACTGGGTGGTGGACGTGTGGTCCCCGGCCAACCGTGCGGTGATTTCCAATAACGTCCTGCTCCCCGAGGGCGATAAGCCGCGCCCCTCCTTCTACCTGCTGCCCGGCGTGGAGGGCGGCCAGGCGGGCATGAACTGGATGACGCACACCGATATTCGCCAATGGGCCGTGGGCAAGAACGTCAACGTGGTGATGCCACTCGGCGGCGCCTATTCTCTCTACACCGATTGGGATAACGAGGATCCCATCTTGGGCGTCAACAAGTGGAACACCTACATGACCACTGAGTTGCCCCCGCTGATCGACGCCGAATTCCACGGCACCGGCCGCGATGCCATTGGTGGTGTTTCCTCCACCGGCGGTGCTGCACTCGACATCGCCGGCCACGCCCCACAGCGCTACAAGGCCGCGGCCTCCTACTCCGGCTGCCCGGTGCGCTCCGGCGCGATTGGCTTCCCCACTTCCACCGCGATGATGGCCTACGGCGGCGGCTCCTCCTTCAACGCGTGGGGCCTGCCGGGCTCCCCGCAGTGGTTCGACCACGACCCCAACGCTAATCCCGGCCGCCTTCGCGACGTCGAGGTCTTCGTGGGCTCGGCCTCCGGCACCCCGGGCCCCATCGATGGCACGAACAAGCCCAGCCAGTGGCTCGGGCCCCGCGCGATAGAGATGGTGGCCAACCACTGCTCGGAGGAATTCACCCGCAACGCCCGCAACGCCGGGGTGCGCGTGAACCGTTACTTCAGCCCCCAAGGCTCGCACACCTTCGGCCTCTTCTCTCACCAGATGAAGCTGAGCTGGGACCAGACCATCGCCCGCACCATCGGTGCTTAAGTAATAACAGGTTGCCGCCTCACTTCGGGCGATGTCCCCGATGCACCCTAATTTCACAGAGCCTCGGATGAACAACTAGACCTTCAACGTGCACGTCTACCTGAAAAGTGGGATTGACGCATTTCAAGGTCCTGCGGTAAAATGCTGGTTAATAGTTCAGCCCGCCCGGTTTCTCTTCGGAAACTCGGAGTGGGCTGGATCTCTATTTACGCCGTTCCGCCGAACCGATCCCCACAACAACTCGTCCCCTCTCTAGATTGGCTTCCCATGTCTTCATCGCTCAAGCCAGCAGCGACCATTGACGAGCATATTATTCGGTTGCAAAGCCGTGGCATGAAGATCGACAAAGCTTTAGCTGAACAATGGTTTTCACACGTTAGCTACTACCGACTTTCTGCCTATTGGTATCCAGCCAGACAATTCAATGAAGACGGAACTAGTCGTTCAAGTCACTTCGTCGATGGTACCGATTTTGTGCACGTCATCTCCTTATATGAAGCCGATAGGAAACTCCGCACCCTGATCCATGACGGAATGGAGCGAATCGAAGTAGCGATGCGAACCAAGCTCGTCGAGCTGCTATGTACTCGACACCCCAATGATCCTACTTTCTACCTCCGCTCAGACGACTTTCGGCCAAACTTCGACCACGTGTCGTGGCTGAGTACAGCGTATGGACGACTCGCGAGGGCAAAGAAGAACGACGCCGTGAAGCACTACATTGATGAATACGGTGGACAGTATCCCATGTGGGTTGTGGCTGAAGTGCTCGATTTTTCGGATATTTCAAAGCTCTATGCAGGCTTAGGATCCAACGATCAGCGATCGATTTCGGAAGCGCTGGATATAAAGATCGACTTCGCTAGTTTGAATAGGAATCAGAAGCAAAAACTTACGAAAAAACATCCGCTGGCAAGTTGGCTCGAGCAGCTAACTATCATTCGGAATACGTGTGCGCACCATGGAAGGCTATGGAATCGTTCTTTTGCTCCGGCTCCAACTGAAGTTATCCGTAGCAATGGGAGCCTTTACCTCCTGCCAGAGATTCAAAGTGAAAAGCTATTCGGCGCTTTAATTGTCATGGCGCATATGCTACGAACCGTGTCCCCTGGGACTACCTGGCCTGACAAAGTAGTGGCATCATTAAACCAGCACTTCCTCACGAATCCTCTTGTTGAAAAAGCCAGTATCGGAATTCAAAGCGACTGGGATGAAAAGACACTTTAAGTTCTTTTCATGCCTTTGAAGCAACAAACAGTTGCGAATTTCGTGGGTCTTACGAAGCGGCTCTTCGGGGAAAGAAAAGCCCAGCCGAAGCTGGGCTTTTCTTCTAGAAACTGCGGGACAAGCAGCGTGAGTGGGGCCTACTCCACCACGGAGTTTGCCCCGACCGCGTGGCCGAAGAGGTCCGGCAGGATTGCAGCCCAGGCCTCACGCAGCTCAGAAACGGCGATGGACTCGCCGCCGAGTTCCAGTTCACCGTTGTCGGTGGTCTGGCCGACGACGACGGCCGGTACACCGCACTCCTCAGCGCGCTGCAGCAGCATGTCGACGCGGTCCGCGGTCGTCGCCACGAGCACGCGGGAGGCGGACTCGGAGAAGGCTGCCACGAAGGCATCCTCGTGAACCTTGGACAGGTCCAGGCTCAGGCCCACACCGCTGCGCTTGGCCATCTCGAATGCGGTGACGGCAAGGCCACCCTCGGAGATGTCGTGTGCAGCGGTCAAGCCTTCGTTGCCCACGAAGAAGTCCGCGAGGCGCTGCTCGTTGGCCAGGTCCACCTGCGGCGGCAGACCATTCAAACCATTCTCCGACTCATTTCCTTGCTCATGAGCGCTGACCTGCTGCCAGATGGAGCCACCAAATTCATCCTTGGTCTCACCCAGCAATACGAGGACCTCCGGCTCCTCCACGAGACCAAGCTCGTTGCCGATGGACTTGTGGACGTCGTCGATAACGCCCAGGACGCCCACGACGGGCGTCGGCAAGATCGGCTCCTCGCCGGTTTGGTTGTAGAAGGAGACGTTGCCGCCGGAGACGGGGATGCCGAGTTCCACGGCGCCGTCGGCAAGCCCATGCACGGACTCGCGGAACTGCCACATCACGTCCGGGTTTTCCGGGGAACCATAGTTGAGGCAATTGGTGATGGCGACCGGGCGTGCACCGGTCACAGCGACGTTGCGGTAGGCCTCCGCCAACGCCAGGCGGGTGCCCATGTTCGGATCCAGCTTGGTGTAGCGCCCAGAAGCATCAGCCGATACCGCGATACCGCGGCCGGTCTCCTCGTCGATGCGCAGCACACCGGCGTTCGCGTGGTGGGACTGCACGGTGTTGCCGCGCACGTAGCGGTCATACTGCTCGGTGATGAAATCACGGGAGCACAGCGCCGGGGAGGCCACGAGCTTCTTCAGCGCCACGGTGAGGTCCTGCTTCTCGACGCCCGTGAACTCCTGCAGCGCATCCTGCCACTCCGGGCGGGCATAGGGGCGATCGTAGACTGGGGCCTCGTCCGCGATAGTGCCGGCCGGGGCATCCACAACGACCTCGCCCTGATGGCGAATGATGAGGTGCTTGCCGGTGGTAACCTCACCGATCTCGGCGCAGGTGACGTCCCAATGCGCGCAGATCTCCTTGAACTTTTCCACGTTCTCCGGGGTCACCACGGCGCACATGCGCTCCTGGGACTCGGAGGCAAGGATCTCCGCGGCGGTCATATCCTTTGCGCGCAGCGGGACGTTGTCCAGGTTGATCTCCATGCCGCCATCACCGGCGGCGGCCAGCTCGGAGGTGGCGCACGCCAGGCCCGCGCCGCCCAAGTCCTGGATGCCCACGACGATGCCGGACTTGTACAGCTCCAGGCAGCACTCGATGAGGACTTTCTCCGCGAACGGGTCACCCACCTGAACGGCCGGCAGCTTGCGCTCCGCGCCATCCTCGAAGGTGTCAGAGGCCAGCACGGACACGCCACCAATGCCATCGAGGCCGGTGCGCGAGCCGAAGAGCATGACCTTGTTGCCGGTACCGGAGGCAAAAGCGAGCTTGAGGTCCTCCACCTTCAGCGTGCCCACGCACAGCGCGTTGACCAGCGGGTTGCCCGCATAGGACTCGTCAAAAACAGTTTCGCCGCCAATATTGGGCAGGCCCAAGCAGTTACCGTAGTGCGAAATACCGCCAACCACGCCAGGCAAAACGCGCTTGGTGTCGGGGGCATCAGCCGGGCCGAAGCGCAGCTGGTCCATCACGGCAATCGGGCGAGCGCCCATCGCCATGATGTCGCGGACGATGCCGCCGACACCCGTGGCCGCTCCCTGGTGCGGCTCCACGTAGGACGGGTGGTTGTGGCTTTCCACGCGGAAGGTCACCGCGTTGCCGTCTCCGATGTCCACCACGCCGGCGTTCTCACCGATGCCGGCTAGGATCTTGGAGCCCATTTCCTCAGTCATGGTCTCACCGAAGTAGCGCAGGTGCGTCTTGGAGGACTTATAAGAACAGTGCTCCGACCACATCACCGAGTACATGGTCAGCTCGGCGTCGGTAGGGCGGCGGCCCAGGATCTCGCGGATGTGCGCGTACTCGTCATCCTTCAGGCCCAACTCGCGGTAGGGCTGCTCCAGCTCAGGCTGCGCGGCCGCCTGCTCGACGGTGTCGTTGTGTACGGTCATTGTTTCTCCTTATAACCGTCGGCGCGTACTAAGCGACGACCTTGAGGGCGGACACAAACAAACCCAGACCGTCGGTGGACGGGCCGGTGAGAAGATCGATGGCGTGCTCCGGGTGCGGCATGAGTCCCACCACGTTGCCGGCCTCGTTGGGGATACCGGCGATGTCGTTGATGGAGCCATTGAAGTTATCCGTGTAGCGGAAGACCACGCGGCCTTCGCCTTCGAGGCGCTCCACGGTCTCCGCATCCGCCTGGAAGCGGCCCTCGCCGTGCTTCGCCGGAATCAGGATCCGCTGGCCCTGCTCAAACTCGCTAGTCCAGGAGGTCTGCGCGTTCGCCACCTCGAGGTAGGTATCCACACAGTGGAAGTGCAGCCCCTGGTTGCGGGTCAAGGCGCCGGGCAGCAGGCCGGCCTCCGTCAAAATCTGGAAGCCGTTGCAAATGCCGAGCACCGGCATGCCCTTATTCGCTGCTTCCACCACCGCGCGCATGACCGGGGCCAGCGCAGAGATGGCGCCGGAGCGCAGGTAGTCACCGTAGGAAAAGCCGCCGGGAACAACGACGGCGTCCACTCCTCGCAGGTCCTCGTCCGCATGCCACAGGGACACGACGTCGGCGCCGGCGGTGCGGGCGGCGCGGGCCGCGTCGACGTCGTCAAGCGTGCCGGGGAAGGTAATAACGCCGATCTTCATTACTGGATAACCTCGTAGTCCTCGATCACGGTGTTCGCCAGAAGGGTGGACGCAACCTTCTCGAGTTCCTCGGCGCTGACCGAATCATCGACTTCAATTTCAAAGCGCTTGCCCTGGCGCACGTCGCTGACACCAGCAACCCCCAGGCGGCCCAGCGCGCGGACGACGGCCTGACCTTGCGGGTCCAAAATCTCGGCCTTGGGCATGACATTGACAACTACACGAGCCATGAAAATTCTGCCTTACTGTGCGTGAGTATAGGTGCCCCGCCAGTCTATCCCGCCAGCGGGAAAGATTCGGAATCTTTGGGGGTGGTGAATTCAAACCAAACGACTGAAGAATTCTTGGGGAATCCCGGCTTAACCCCCAGCTCGCGCGTTGTCCTCCGGTATCCCGTGGCGGCGAAGGCAGGTAGAACCAGATGCGTTGTCATTTTCTCGCTGATTAAAGGAACCTCTCATGCGCCTCACACGCATCGGCTCTCTCGCCATCGCTGCATTAGTGTCCACCTGCGTCGTTGTCCCCCAGGCCGGCGCCGCGGTGGATGGCTCCACTGCCGTCATCTCGGAGGTCTATGGTGGCGGCGGCAACAAGGGTGCCGCTTTTACCCATGACTTCATCGAGCTCTACAACCCGACGGATAGCGCCATTGACCTCTCCGGCTGGTCCGTCGAATACTTTTCCTCCTCCGGCAACTCGGGCGGCAAGCACGACCTGTCCGGTTCCATCCCGGCCGGGGGATACTTCCTCATCGAGGAAGGTGGCGGCGGCGAAGGTGATCCGCTGCCCACCCCGGATGGTGAGGGCACGCTGTCTATGTCCGGCTCCAAGGGCTCGGTAAAGCTTTACGACGCCTCCGGGGCCGAGGTGGACCTCGTGGGGTACGGGGCGGCGTCGCTCAGCGAGGGCTCCCCCACCAAAGCCTTGAACAACACCACCTCCGCCCAGCGCGACGCCAACGGCACCGATACCGACGACAACTCTGCGGACTTCTCTGCGGCTGCGCCAACCCCGAAGTCGGGCGGCAGCGCAGCCCCGCAACCGGACCCCACCCCGGCCGAGCCGGGCTCCACCGTCACCATCCCGGACATCCAGGGCACCGGCGCAGAGTCCCCGCTCAAGGGCCAGAACGTCACCACGCAGGGCGTCGTCACCGCGGTGTGGAAGGACAAGAAGTCCCTCAACGGCTTCACCATCCAGACCCCGGGCACGGGCCAGACCGCGCCAACCGAGGCCTCCGAGGCCGTCTTCGTCTACACCGGTGGTACCGGCTTCTACCCGGCCATCGGGGATTCTGTGGAGGTCACCGGCACCGTTGATGAGTACTTTGGGCAGACCCAGATTGCCCTGAGCGCCGGCTCCACGCTTGACGACGCCCTCTCCCCCGTCACCCCGCTGGCCATCGATGCCCTGCCGGAAGGCGATGCGGCGCGAGAGAAGCTCGAGTCCATGCTGCTCAAGCCTGGCGTGCACACCGTGACTGATAACTACGGTCTCAACCGCTTCGGCGAGCTCGGGCTAGCGCCGGGCACTGAGGCGCTGCGTCAGCCGACGGACAAGTTCGCCCCGGGCAGCGCAGAAATGCATGCTCTGGAAGAATCCAACGCGGCGAAGTACGTCATCCTCGATGACGGCTCTACCCGTGACTTCACTCGTGATGGGGCCTCGACGAAGCTGCCGTACATCATGCAGAACGGCTCGGAGGTCAAAACCATCCGCACCACCAACCAGGTGGAGTTTGCGGACTCCGGCGTGATCCTGGGCTACGGTCACGAGCAGTGGCGCTTCCAGCCCACTTCGATGATTACCGGTGACTCCGTAACCGCAGACCTACCGATTACGTGGGACCCGGCCCGCCCGGAGGCCCCGCAGGTGGCTGGCGATTACACCGTGGCGGCGTTTAACGTGCTGAACTTCTTCATCAACTTGGGTGAGGACAACGGCGCGAAGGCGTACAAGAACCGCTTTGGCAACGGCGTCGGCTCCGACAGCCCCACCTTCCGCGGGGCGTGGTCCGAGTCCGCGTTCAATGACCAGAAGGGCAAGATCCTCACCGCGCTGGAGGGCCTCGATGCCGATGTCATTGGCTTGTCGGAGATCGAAAACGCCGCGAACACCGTGGGGGGCACCTATGACGATGCCGTGAAGTACCTCGTAGATGAACTCAACTCCCGCGCGGGTTCTGAGAAGTGGGATTACGTCAAGGCCCCAGCGAACTCCGCGGCGGACACGGATGTCATCCGCACCGCGATTATCTACAAGAAGGACCGCGTCCAGCCAGTAGGTGAGGCCACCTTGCTAGAGGACGAGCGTTTCAAGGGCACCGCCCGCACCCCGCTCGCCGCCGAGTTCCAGCCCGTCTCCGACAAATGCACTGCTGAGGGCCCGGATTCCTTCGTGGTGGTCACCAACCATTTCAAGTCCAAGGGTTCGGTGGCTAAGGGCGACGAGGACACCGGCGACGGCCAGGGCAACAACCCCAACGTGCGCAATGCCCACGCCCAGGCAGTCCTGGATGGTTTGTCCAAGCAGCCACAGTGGCAGGAGAAGGCCACTTTCGTCATGGGTGACTTGAACGCTTACTCCAAGGAAGATGCCATCTCCGTCTTCCGCAACGCCGGCTACACCATCCCGGTTGAGGAGCTCAACGCACAAGAGGACTGGCAGGACGTGGCCTCCTACCAGTTCTCCGGCCGCCTCGGCTCCCTCGACCACATCCTGGCCAACGAGCACGTCGGCGCCAAGGCGGCACAGACCTGGAACATCAACTCCGATGAGCCGATTGCCATGGAGTACTCTCGCCGCAACTACACCGGCGGGGACGTCTTTGAGTCCGATAACCCGTACCGCTCCTCCGACCACGATCCGGTCAAGGTGGGCTTCAACCTTGCCCAGGTTTCCCGCTCTGCTGACGATCTTAAGGACTGTGACAAGACCGAGGACCCAGCGCCGACTGACGACGCCCGCGGCATCAAGTCCGTCACCATTGACGATAACGGACATCTCATCATCACCTACACCGACGGCACCACCGAGGATGCTGGCAAGGTCGTCGGCGCCGATGGCAAGGACGGTAAGGACGGCGACAAGGGCCCTAAGGGCGACAAGGGCGACGCCGGCCAGGACGGTAAGGACGGCGCCGACGGTAAAGACGGCCGTGGCATCAAGTCCGTGACGACCAACGACAAGGGCGAGGTGGTCGTCACCTACACCGACGGCACCTCTGAGATTCTCGGTACCCTCGCCGACGCGAAGGGCGACCAGGGCACGCCGGGCCGCGATGGCTTCGATGGCGCACCAGGCCGCGATGGCGCAAACGGTAAAGATGGCAAGGACGGCCGCGGCATTAAGTTCGTGACCACGGATGCCGACGGTAACCTCGTCATCACCTACACCGACGGCACCTCAGAAACCGTCAAGTCCGGCGACAAGCCAGCCGCCCCGGCAGGTGGTTCCTCTGTGAGTGAGCGCTGCTTGCCGACGGTCCTCGGCCTCACCATCCCAGCAGCACTCGCCATTCCGTTGGCTTTCCTCGGAAGCTTCGGCGCAAAGCTCAACATCCCAGGCCTTGAGCCAGTGAAGAAGCAGATTGAGTCGCTCACTCGCAATTTCCCGCGTGAGGCTCAGTACGCTGCCGGTGGCATTGGTCTACTGGCTGCGCTTGGCATCATCGCCGCAGCCTGCGCGCCAACCGAGTCTGAATAGAGCGCTCTCCTGAGTTTAATGGCTCTTCCGGTTTCAGAGTGCGTAGCGAGGTGAAGTTGGCCACGACGGGTTCAGCGGGTCACCACAACATATAGGGCCCCTGGTGTGAAAATGAAAGTTCCTAATCAACCATCTGAACACACCAGGGACCCGCACTGTGAAGTGCCTACTGGAAACCTCGTTGCCGACACCATCTGCTGTACCGCGGAAATCGGACTTGCCATCACCGGTGCCGCCGATGCCGGGCCCCTGACCATCATTGGGGCCACACCAGTAGCCGTTATCGGCGTGTGCCCGGATTGCGGGCAGTCAGGTAAGTTACGCGACCACACCACTCGCCGACTCGTTGATCTTCCTGTCGTCGGATTCCCCACTAGGCTGCACGTAACAGTCCCTAGATTCCTGTGCACAGCCGCCTCATGTAAGACAAAGATCTTCCAGGCCTCCTTGGCTTGCACGGATGACGGCTCCAAGCTCACTCACCGGGTCACTCGCTGGATCTTGCAGCGCCTTGCTATTGATCGGATGAGTGTGTCGACTACCGCCAAAGCGCTCGGTGTGGGATGGGATCTGGTCAACCAAGTCTTCCAGCTGGTTTGGAATTAAACCGAGCGATACTTCTTCCGCTTTCTCCGGGCAAAAAGCAACTGTCACCGGATTTCCAGGAGAGAAGGGTAGTGGCCTGATTCGCGACTACGGACAACTGTGGACAATGAGAGCGGAATCCTTCAGCCAGGAACCCAAACTCGACTCTGCTATAACTTAGACACCACGGGCGGACAAAGCGGTTCGCCGGTTTATACCACAGACAACGCTGCCATCGGCATTCACACGCATGGCATCAGTCAGCTCGGCTACCCTGAAAACAGTGCCCTACGTATCAGCCCAAGCATGCTGAATACCTTCAATGACATTAAGGAGATCCAAAACAATGCAGCCACCGATCCCGGTTCCAGCTCAGGTTCAAGCTCTCATTAATAACCCCAGTAATCTTCTCGGACTCATTGGTACCGTTCTGGGCATTATTTCCCTCGTTGTTGGAATCAGTGTAGGCCAAGGTCTCCCCGACGATGAGCAGCAGAAGCCCAATGCAGAAGACTCAACGATTCAGGTTGTAACCTCCAGTGGTAACCCGGCAGGCGAATGTAGGCTTATTGGTCTTTCGCAGGAAAAGGTACACACGACTAATGCCAATGGCGTGTACTTCTACGCGTTGGAACCTGGTTCACATACCATCAATGCATCTTGTTCGGGGCTTTCCAGCCTTTCCTCCGCGCGAGCGCTCGAGGGTAGTCAGGAAGTAACTGTCAATGACGAGCCGGTAATGGTAAAGATTGTTGTTAAGTAGATTGGCCCTAACTTCCTTGGCTCTCAAGAGCTAAGAGAAACACGCGTGTGCCCCCGGGAAAACTCCTCGGGGTACACGCTTTTCAATGAACCACGCCTAATTAGAGAGGGAACCGTACCTTCGTACGCGCCCGTATGAGAAGCTGGCGCATGTAATGACCTCAGCAAAACAGCATTTTCAAGCGAATGAACGCTTTTAAACCTCTGCCCCAAGAGCACCAAACGCTTATCTGCATGTGTTTGCGCGGGTAGTTGGCTGTAAACGCGTAAAGACCCCATCATCTTCAATGCACATCGCGATGATCTGTTTGAAGCTAGCCACAAGAACTGGCTTTTCCAAGTAGAAGTTGACGCAACACCACCGAGTCGTGGCGTCTCCAACACCCTCATGTAGTGCCGAGTACGCGCTAGACGCCGCCAACAGTGCAGCCGGACACCCGCCAGCAATACTGATGGAGCTTCAAACCCTATGGACATAGCACATAAGGCCTAGACATAAGGCCTAGACCCCGCTAGATACGTCTAAAACAATGCTAGTAACGGCCCTATTTTGCAGGAAACATTCTGCCGCACACCGGCGTAACAATAGGGTGTACCCCAGGTGCCCCTACCAGCGCCCGCAGTTGAAGGCTTCACCTACCAAATGGTAAAGTTAGCTATATGCGAACCAGTCAGCGCTCCGAGATCCTGGAAGCTGCCCTCCGCGTCATGAACGCAGCGGAGGGTGGCGACATTACCCTTGACGCAGTGGCCCACGAGGCCGGGCTCACCAAACCGGGATTGCTATATCACTTCCGCAACCGCGACGTACTGCTCGCCGCGATCGTCGACCACGCTGCGGCCAACGTCGAGAACGACATGACTGCCACCCTTGGCAAGCCCCTCGAGAACGCCAACGCCACCGAGCGGCTCCTGAGCTACGTTCACGTCGCCGCCCACGGGGCCGCCAAGCGCGCCGAGTTCATCATCTGGGGCCAAGCGACGTATCGGCCCGAACTCACCGAACCGTGGACTACGCGGATGGGCCGCTGGCTCGAACTCCCGGACGATCTCGACGCCGCCACCCGAGCCAGGCTGACCACCGCCCGACTCGCCGCCGACGGACTCTGGGGCGCCCAGGCCACAGGTGTGTCCACCCTCCACGGCGCGGATCTCGAAGCCGTCGTCTCCAGCATTCGCTCCCTGATCGAAGGAACAACCCCATGAAGCAGTGGTTCCTGCTCGCTGGCGCCATCACTACCGAAGTGGCGGCGACGCTGTCTCTCAAGGCGGCGCTCAATCACCCATCCTGGTACATCGTGGTTGCTGCCGGATACATCGGCACTTTCGTCTTCCTCACCTTCTGCCTGCGCGAAGGAATGCAGATCGGCGTCGCCTATGGCATCTGGGGAGCCAGCGGGGTCGTGCTCGCCGCCGTGCTATCCGCCGCGATTTTCGGTGAACCTCTGACCGCTGTGATGGGTCTTGGAATGGTTGCGATCATCAGCGGTGTCCTCACCGTCGAACTCGGCTCCCAGAAAGCTCAGCAAACCGCAGCCCAGGAAGCAGGAGTCAACTCATGAGATGGATCTTCCTCGCAGGCGCCATCTTGTCCGAAGTCGTCGCGACCATGTCGCTACGAGCCTCCGACGGTGGCCGGGTGAAGAAATGGTTCATCGGCGTCATCGCGGGGTATCTCGTGGCGTTCGTCGCCTTAAGTCTCGCCTTGGCCGACGGCATGGCCCTTGGCGTCGCCTACGGCATCTGGGCAGCATCCGGCGTAGCTCTCACCGCGATCCTCGCCCGGGTCATCTTCCACGAACCCCTCACCCGAACCATGGCCCTCGGCATCCTCCTCATCGCCGTCGGAGTTCTCACCGTTGAACTCGGCGCCAACTTGGCGAACTGACGCATTTCCGCAGGTAAACCAGGCAGATTGGTGTGCTGCACCACGAGGCGCACAGACAAAGGCTCCCCAATGAGCGCCTGTGGGCCTAGCGTTGTGGATGTGATCACCTGTGTCGTCCACTACACCATCGACCCCGACCAGATCGCAGCCTTTGAACAGTTCGCCCGCGCTTGGATGCGGCATGTCGACGAACACGGCGGCACCCACCACGGGTACTACCTACCCGCGGAAGGTGTGAGTGACCGTGCGGAATCCCTGTTCAGCTTCCCCAGCCTGGCTGCCTACGAGCAGTACCGCACCTTGTTCGGCACCCACTCGGACTTCATCGCCGCTGACCGGATTCGAGACGAGTCCGAGTGCGTCCTGCGGTACGAGCGCACCTTCATGCGGCCGCTCCTACCCCAGGGACACTGAAAGGGACTCCGGCAGCACGCTCGGCACAACCCACAACGCCGCAGGTCAGCGCGTACAGATGGGTGTACTCAGCGAACACCACCTCGATGTCCTCTGCCGCTGGGAGATCCTTCCCAACTGCAGCAGCGGCAACCGTCTGAGCTTGCTCGCGCTCACGGTCCAGCATCTCCCGGTGAATCTCATCGGCGTCTTCAAGACGCCGATACAACGCCAACTGCTCCTGACACGACTGCCGTCACTGCGGAGACAGCTGCAGTGGCTCCGCCTGATGCTGCGCCACTGTCAGCCATCGGGCTGCCTGCTCCACGTCCTCCTGTGTCACCGCGGTCTGCTGCCGTGCCTGGGTGACTTTCCACTGTGCGGTGTGCAAGTCATGCTGCTCGACCTTCTTCCTCCCGGCACCCTTGAGCCACCCGATCCCGCTGCCGGCAGCCTGCTCCGCATCCCGGAACTGTGCCTCTGCGACCCGGAGCAGTCCGGCACATCGATCGGCCTGCTCCTGGGCGGCCGTGAGTTTTTCGGCGGCCTGCTCGACCTTCCGCAGCGCGGTGGCCTCCTACTCCAGCGGCTCACTGGCCTGCTTGACCTTCAACTGCAGACCCCAGGGCTCACCGGCCAGACGCAGCAGGTGGTCGTCGACCTCCCGCAGCGGACGCTGCGCGTCCGGCCGCGGTGCCGCCACCTGGGTGCCCTCTAGCACCTCTGCCGGAGCCTCGGGACCTGCCACACCTGAACCAGCGGCCTGCCGGGCGGCGTAGGCGTCCAGCCGTGCTTCCCGCAACTGACGCCGGTGCTCCATCGCCTCGGCCATCGGCGTGCCGGCGAACGGGTGAACATCCACCGCAAGATCCGTCGACAGTCGCTCCATCGACCACCGAGCCCAGTTCTTGCCCCACACCGCGTGCGGGGTCACATCTGCCCGCTCCCGGCTGCACGCCGCGATCAGGAGATCCCGCGCGTACTCCACTGACTCTCGCTGGCCCCCGGAACCAGCAGCATCGGTAGCATCGACAGTCGTGGACCGGCCGTGACCGGTCTCCGAATCACCCGGCGACGTCTCCGCCAGATACAGCGCATTGACCTTCCGCCCACTCCGATCCCTCGGGATCGGCGACCGATTCCATCTTCGGGTACTCGATCACTGAGCAGCTCCGGGCGGCGAAGGCGAGCCAGTCCCGCAGCAGTGGCACCGGTCGGGCTTCTGGACCGACCAGTTCTCCGAGAATGGACCCGGGCGTCGACGGGCCGAGCCTCTAGGACTCCTGCTCGGTTACGAGAGCCTGCCGCGGGGACCTGCCGACCCACTTGCCTCACAGGAAAATATGCTGAGACACAACTCTAGAAGACGCGACCGGATATACTCTTGTCGAGCGCGGCTAAAGGTCGCGGCATCCGACTGAAGGATAATGCATGAAGGTTCTCATCACCGGTGGAGCAGGATACATTGGATCGACCATTGCGGCATGTTGCGAGGACAATGGCATAACGCCCGTCATCTTGGATGACTACAGCAAGGGGCTCAAAGAGTTCTCACGGCCGTATGCAAACTACGAAGGCGATATCGCGGACACCTGCGTAGTGCAGAACATCCTGTCTGAGCATCCAGATATCGATTCCGTCATCCACTGTGCGGCGAAAATCGTCGTTCCTGAATCTGTGTCCGCGCCACTCGACTACTATGAAAACAACGTCGCCAAGTCACTGACGCTTTTGCGTGAGCTATCCGGTCTCGGAGTCCGCCGCTTCATTCTTAGCTCGACCGCATCCATGTACGAAGCTGGTGATGACTACATGGTCGACGAGTCCGGAGCAGTCGCCCCTCAGAGTCCCTACTCGGCATCCAAATGGATGTTGGAGCGCGTGCTGCGCGATTTCGCTGCCACCGGTGCGATGAACGCGATCGCGTTGCGCTATTTCAATCCGATCGGCGCAGACCCTAGTATGCGTAGTGGCCTCCAGGATCCACATCCGACACACGCCCTCGGCAAGATGATCGAGGCGTATCGAAGCGGAGGGGTATTCACGGTGACGGGTGTCGATTGGCCCACGCGCGACGGTTCCGGACTTCGTGACTATGTGCATGTCTGGGACCTCGCCCGGGCCCACGTGGCGGCGCTTCAGAACTTCGACGAGGTCATCTCGAGATCCGAGATCGATGGTTTCGATATCATCAATCTCGGAACCGGAACGGGAACAACGGTGTTCGAACTCGCCGACGCGTTCGGGCAAGCGACCGGGAAGCCCCTGAATGTGCAGACAGCTCCTCCGCGGCTCGGTGATGTCGTGGGTTGTGCGACTTTGACCGACAAGGCCGAACAGCTCCTCAGTTGGCAAGCCGAGTTGAGCATCGCAGACGGGGTCAGAGATTCACTAGAGTGGGCAGAAAAACTCCCGTCTGTACTAATTCGCGAACGGTCCACCGCAATGGACGCCGGGGAAGCATGATGGATCATGATGGATGCCGTCAACGTCGTTCTGTTTCGGCATTCTCCTCGACCAGTTGAACTGTGGCACCTCAATGACCGCGACGCGATCATCTTGAGTCACGAAAGTTCTAGTTCCCGCTACAAATCGGTCCCGCCCGTTGATCAGTCGATGGTCAGGTTCCTTGTCGACTTCGAGGGGAAGGGTCACGTCATTTGGGCGCGGCACTAGTGAACTGGGCGAGGTGGACTTGGTGCGCATCCTCTTCGAGGACGACGAACTTCAACGAGTGGCCGAGGATGCCTCCTACATCCCCAAACGATGGGGTTCGGACATCATCAAGGCATATCGTAAGAAAATCCAGATCCTGAAGGGAGCCGTGGATGAACGCGACCTGCGGGCCATGCGGTCGTTACATCTGGAACAACTGAAAGGCGACCGAGCCGGGACCTCTTCGATCCGCTTGAACAAGCAGTTTCGGCTCATCCTCAAATTCGCAACCAACAGCGACGGCCGCGTGGTCATCGTTATTGAAATGGTGGATTACCACTGAGAGAAGGTGAACTCATGAATGCTCCAATTGCGGCGGAGCTATTCCCGGCCGGGGAGATCCTCGCTGACGAGCTAGACACACGCGGATGGACTCAGGCCGACTTTGCCGAGGTGCTCGGACGTCCGGCACAGTTTGTCTCGGAGATTATTTCCGGAAAAAAGGAGATTACGCGCGAATCCGCAGCCCAGATCGGTGCCGCCCTGGGCACCTCCGCGGAATTCTGGCTTAACCTCCAGGACTCCTACCTGTTATGGAAGCAGTCTCAGGACGACCGGACGCAGAACAACCTCAACGTCGTGAAAACCCGTGCACAGTTACGAGAGCTAGCCCCCGTCTCTCTGCTCGTCAAGCGGGGATACATCACCGCCACCGACGTACAAAGTCAGGCATGCGAGGTGCTGAACTTGTTTGGCAAGAAATCCTTTGAAGATCCCTTGGGGATAAGCTTCGCCGCCCGACGTAGTAACTGCGAGGAAAAGGTCACTGTTCTGCAGGAAGCGTGGGCAGCTTGCGTTAGAGCAACTGCCAGCGTTCTCGAGGCTGCCCCCTACTCCCGTAAGGCACTAGAAGACCTCGCCCGGACACTGTCGAGTAGAGCATGTGACCCGCAGGCTTTTGCTGAGTTCCAGACTCTGTTCGCCGAGGCAGGGGTGAAACTTGTTTATGTGGAGGCTTTTCCGGGAGGAAAACTCGACGGCTGCGCCATGATGGTCGACGGGCACCCCGTAATTGGCATATCGGGACGAGGGAAACGGCTCGATAAGATACTATGTACCATCCTGCATGAGACAGCCCATATATTATTGGGTCACCTTGTCGACAATGGCGAGGTCATCCTCGATGACCTATCAGATGACAGTGCCGATAATGAAGCCCAGGCAGACCAGCTGGCCAGCGAACTCGCGATCTCTAGCCCTTTACCGGCGGTTCCTGATCGTGTGCACTCATCCTGGATTAAAGAACAAGCCGACCACCTAGGGGTTCATCCCATTACCCTGATTGGAAGGCTTCAAAAAGAGGGTAACCTGTCGTGGAAAACCACTCTCGTGCGCAACGCTCCCACCGTCATCGCTCAGCTTGAAAGGTGGAAATCACCCCTCCCAGCCTGACTGAGATTGGTCGCTTCGTTCACCATCAGCAAGGCGTTTGCCTATCGGACACTGAAGGTAACGGAAGCGATGTACTTATTACGGAAAGGACACGGCTTGCTGCCGGCTCCGATGTCCAAGAATTTCTTCGCTACATTTTGAAAAAGTCGCGCACGAGCCTGCAGGACAATCACACTCACTGGGTGGACACACTCAGAGTCAATGCAACGGATCGCTGAAAGGATCAGCCCAAACCGTTCAGCGAGCTCTCGCTTAATCTCGGGGGAGAGGTTAGCATCGAAGACTTCCTTCAGCGCTTTGAGGTGTAGTCTAAAAATCCGACAAAACGACTGAATCGGGAAATCCGGCGGCGCACCGACGTTGTAGGAATCTCCCTTAACCGCAGTTCTGTAATCCGCCTGATCGATTCTGTGTTAGCTGAACAGCAGAATGATTGGATCCAGCAAAAGCGCTACATGTCGCTGGCAAGCTTGGAACAAACCCGAAACCTCATAGCCGCCAACACCTTCAATGCTAGTAGCACGAAGACCGCCGAAGAAGCAGCCTAATGAACTGACACCAACCTCGAGTCGGACCCCAACACCGCCCCGGACACTATCCTCGATTTAGAAAGAACAAACACACCACTTCCACAGGCCTAACCCTCTGGCAACGCACAAACTATTCGGCGTGCGTAAAGACTGAATAGTCAGCAGGCCGCGCACCTGCGGCAGCGGCGCGCTCAGCGGCCTTGAGGAAGTCGGCAACGACCTTGCGGTCATCGAGGTTGCGGCCGGAAATCGATAGGCGCACGGTGTTGCCGCGCTGGGCGGAGCGCTCCGCGGCGCGGATGATGTTGCGGCGCCACCACTTCGCAGAACCAAAACCCTCACCAAAGGACAGGTTGCGGGCTTGGTGGAGCTCGCCAGAGCGCAAATCATGGATACCTCGGGTAGAGGCGGCGAAGTCGAAGTCAAACTCGGGAAGGACAGTAAGCGTGCCTTCCGACATGCGCCAGCGCGGCGGCGCAAAGATAGTGGGCTCGAAGCCGATCTTTGCCATCTGCCGGGTCGCGCCCTTCAGGCGCAGGCGCGCCTCGTGCGCATCCAGGTTGGCAAACTCCGCGCGACGCCCTTGGACCGCCTGGTCAAAGCCATTGAGAATCAGCACGCGGCCCGATTCAGCTTGCTCACGAAGCCAAGACTGCGTAACCGCATCCTTAGCCAGGTGCCAATTGCCATCGATGTGTGGCGCTACGAGCAAGGACACCGGGATATCCGCTTTATCGAACTGCTCCAGCAGGTCAGCGGCCTGCCTTCGGGTGTCGTCGAAGATACTGGAAATCGAAACCAAAAGGTGGCCATGCATAAGGAAAATTATCGCACAGCCACCGCGCCGCCGCGCGCCGAGCGGGGGTGATGCTTAAGCCTCCGCCCCCGTAGCCTGGTTAATCAGCCACGCGTACTCGAATGCCGACTGCCGCCACTTGGCGTAGCGTCCGGACACACCACCGTGTCCCGCAGCCATCTCGGTCTTGAGGAGGAACTCGCCGCCGGTGGCGACGTCGCGAAGCTTGGCTACCCACTTAGCCGGCTCCACATAGAGCACGCGGGTGTCGTTAAGCGAGGTCAGCGCCAGAATATTCGGATACTTCTGCGGCGCAATGTTCTCGTACGGCGAGTAGGAGGCCATATAGTCGTAGACCTCCGGATCGTGGTACGGGTCGCCCCATTCCTCCCACTCCACCACGGTGAGCGGCAACTCCGGCATCAGAATAGACGTCAACGGATCCACGAACGGCACGTTCGCCTCGATGGCCTTGAACCTATCCGGTGCCATGTTGGCCACCGCGCCCATGAGCAGGCCACCGGCGGAACCGCCCTCCGCTACCAAGGTTTCCGGGGTGGTCACCCGGCGGGCGATGAGGTCATCGGCCACTGCGATGAAATCGGTAAACGTGTTCTTCTTGGCCAGCATCTTGCCGTCGTCGTACCAGTTGCGGCCCATCTCGCCGCCACCGCGCACGTGCGCCATGGCAAAGATCATGCCGCGATCCATGAGAGACAAACGGAAGACCGAGAAATACGGGTCCATGTTCGCCTCATAGGAACCGTAGCCGTAGAGCAGCGTCGGGTTCGGCTGCGTGCGGTCTAGGTCCGCGCGGTGCACGATGGACACCGGTACCTTGGTCCCGTCAGGCGCTTCAGACCAGACGCGATAGGCCACGTACTCATCCTTGTCATAGCCGCCCGGGACTTCCTGTTCCTTCAGCAGCGTGTACTCCCCCGTGGCCACGCGGTAGTCAAAGAGCTGGGCCGGCTGGATGAAAGAGGTATAGCTCACGCGCAGCACCGGCGCATCCCACTCCGGGTTGCCGGCCACGCCAACGGTATAGAGCTCCTCGTTGAAGTGGAGCTCGCTTAACGACGTCCACCCCTCCCGCACGTCCATCACCGCGGCACGACCGATGCCGCCGCGGCGATAGCCCACGACGATCTGGTCGCGGTAACAATCCACGCCCTCGATGCGCACGGAGTCATCGTGCGGCATAAGGACGGTGAGTTCGCGCAGGGCTGGCAGCTCATCAGCAACCGGGCAATACCCCAAAGCAAAGTTGGGGCCGGTGGCATTGTGCGTGACTACCCAGTAGTCGGTGCCCGCCACCACGGCGTGGTCGACGTCGTAGTCCACGCCCGACTCGCGCTCCCAAAGGCAGCGGAACTCGCCCTCGGGAGTGGACTGCTCGAGCACCCACGCCTCATTCGTCGTCTTCGAGCCGGAGACAATCATGATGTACTTCTCGCTGCGGGTCGTGCCCACACCGATTCCGAAACGCGAATCCTCCTCGCGCATGACCACGACGTCCTCCGACTGTGGGGTGCCAACGCGGTGGCGCCACACGGTGTCCGGCCGCCATGCATCATCGACGGTGGTGTAGAAGATGAACTCCTCCCCGACCCACGTCGCACCATAAAAGATGCCTTCCAGGCGGTCCTCCAACAGCTCTCCTGTGCGCAGGTCCTTGATGAAGAGCTCAAAGCGCTCGTCGCCGGCCACGTCGACCGAATAGGCCAGCAGGTCGCCGGAATCGCTCACCGAGGACGCGCCGAGGGCAAAGAAGTCGTGGCCTTCGGCGAGCGCGTTGACGTCGAGAAGCACCTGCTCCCCGTCCGCAGCACCCTCCTCCGGGATGGTCGGCGGAGTCCACGGATCGGAGCCTTCCGACACCGGGATGCGGCAGCTGTAGCCATACTCCTGGCCCTCCTCGGTGCGGCCGTAGTACCAGTACTTACCGCGGCGCTGGGGCACGGACATGTCCGTCTGCTTGATACGGGACTTAACCTCGGTAAAGATGTTCTCCGTCAAGGTCTCCAGGTGTGCGGTGCGCTCCTTCGTGTAGGCGTTTTCCGCCTCGAGGTACTCCCGGGTTTCCGGGGCTTCTTTCGCACGCAGCCACTCGTAGTTATCAACGAAGCTGCGGCCGTGAAACTCTCGCGTAATGGGCCGCTTGGCAGCAATCGGTGCGTTCATTCAGCCTCCTTAAAAAGTGGTTCCGGACAGGCGCTCAAAGGCCTCAACATAGCGCGCGCGGGTGGCCTGAACAACGTCGTCTGGCAGGCGCGGCGGCATGGACTCCTTGTCCCAGCCGGAGTTGGTGAGCCAGTCGCGCACGTACTGCTTATCAAAGGAGGGCTGGACTTTGCCCTCCTCATAGGTATCGGCCGGCCAGTAGCGCGAGGAGTCCGGTGTGAGGACTTCATCGGCCAAGACCAAAGTGCCGTGCTTATCGACGCCAAACTCGAACTTCGTATCCGCCAAAATAATGCCCTTCTCCTCCGCCAACGCGGCGGCCTTGGCATAGATGCGCAGGGTGGCATCGCGCAGCTCTTCGGCGCGTTCGCGGCCGAGCTTGTCCACGACGACATCGAAGGAGACGTTCTCATCGTGCTCGCCCTGCTCCGCCTTGGTGGCTGGGGTGAAGATGGGCTCGGGCAGGCGGGAAGCCTCGGTCAGCCCCTCGGGCAGCTCGACGCCGCACACGCTGCCGGATGCCTGGTATTCCTTCAGCCCGGAGCCGGTGAGATAGCCGCGGGCGACGCACTCGAAGGGCAGCATGTCGAGCTTCTGCACCACCATGGCGCGGCCGAGTACCTCTTCGGGAATGCGCTCATCATCGAGCGGGCCGGCGAGGTGGTTAGGGAAATCAATGACATCGAAGAAGAACTTTGAGGTCGCCGTGAGCACGCGGCCTTTATCCGGAATGGCGGGCTCAAGGGCGTGGTCATAGGCGGAAATACGGTCGGAGACCACCATGAGCAGGGTGTTGTCGTCGATTTCGTAGATATCGCGCACCTTGCCGGAGGCGATGTGGGTATAGGAAGAAAGTTCTGGACGCATGACATACATCCTAGACCCGTCTAGACTGCTTCAAGATACGTCCCAAGCTTGAGGAGTTAAGCCCGTGCGCTCTCGCGTGACCTCCCTTTTGACCACCGCCGCGCTAGTATGCGGTGCCCTCAGCGTGCCGGCGGCGCAGGCCGCCGATGTCTCCGCGCGCGAATCCGCCCACGGCCAATGGCTGTGTTCCATATCGGCGTCGGAATCAGACCGCGCGCTGGCCCGCGACGTCCGAGCCGGGTACATTGCCACGATCAAGGCGACCTCGGAGCAGATTCAAGCGCAGTTCCCGAAGCTTGATTTCTCCGCGTACACCTCGCGCGACATCAGCAAGGCACCGGGTTATGCGGCGACGGTGGCCGCGCTGAGCAAGGCCGGCTACACGGGCGCGGATATGCTCATCATCATGGTCGGTGCGTCTGCGCCGGAAGAGCTCGTCGCAGACGAGTCGGTGTTGCTACCGGAGGACGCCGAGTACTCCATCAATGCAGCTGCGGCCCGGGCCGAGAAGGGCCCGGCTCCCCTGCTGTCGACGGGCAGCGACTTCAGCTCCACGCTGCGCGCCGCCCTAGCGGAGAACCAAGCGCAAGAAAAGGAAGCCGTCGACGCCTTCAACGCCGCCCAGTCGCAGTCCTTCGCGGAGTGTGTGGAGGAGCTGCGCGGGCGCGGCGCTCAGGAGGGCATCCAGCCGGTGCCCGAGCTGCCCATCCCGGGGCAGACGACGCAGCAGCAGACCTCGTCCACGGGCGCGGCGGTCCTCGGCGTCATGACGGTGCTCACCGTGCTGGTGATCGGCGGCTACCTTGCTACCAACGGCAAATCCCTCGGCGGCTTCGAGCTGCCGGTGCTGCGCATCCCCGGGATAGCCTAAGAGCTAGTGCAGGGTTGCCCGTGGCCGTGGGAGGAAGGTCATTTCGATCAAATAGGGGCCAGAAAATTGAAGTTCTGGGGCCTTATTTGATCGAAACGTACGTGGACCGGGCCAGCGCGGTACGTTTTCGAAAAATAGCGTCCCGAAAACTCGTCGTTGAGAGGGCTTGTCTGCGAAAACGTACCGCCAAGGGTGAAACTAGAGGATTTCGCCCGGGGTGTAGGCGGCGGCCTTTGGATGCTGGTCAACAATCGCCTTGATGCGGCCCAGAATCTGGCTCACCTGCGATTCGGCAGCGCCGATGAAAGCGTGCTTGTCCGACAGCGCGGCCTCGAGGGCGGCGGCATCGAGCGGCAGGCGCTCGTCGGCAGCCAGGCGCTCAATCAGATCCTGCTCCCCGCCATTCTCACGCATGTTGAGCGCCACGGCGACGGCGTTTTCCTTGATGACCTCGTGCGCGGTCTCACGGCCCACGCCCGCGCGCACCGCCGCCATGAGGATGCGGGTGGTGGCGAGGAACGGCAGGTAGCGCTCCAGCTCGCGGTCAATCATGGCCGGGAAAGCTCCGAACTCGTCGAGCACCGTGAGGAAGGTTTCAAACATGCCGTCGATAGCGAAGAAGGCGTCGGGCAGCGCCACGCGGCGTACCACCGAACAGAACACGTCGCCCTCGTTCCACTGCTGGCCGGACAGGTCCGCCACCATCGTCAGGTAGCCGCGCAGGATGACCTGGAAGCCGCCCACACGCTCGCAGGAGCGGGCATTCATCTTGTGCGGCATGGCTGAGGAGCCGACCTGGCCTTCCTTGAAACCTTCGGTCACGGTCTCGTTGCCGGCCATCAGGCGAATGGTCGTGGCCAGCGAGGAAGGCCCAGCGCCGAGCTCAACGAGCGCCGACACGGCATCGAAATCGAGGGAGCGCGGGTAAACCTGACCCACCGAATTGAACACGCGGGAGAAGCCCAGGTGATCCGCAATGCGGGTCTCCAACGCGGCGAGCTTGTCTTCGGAGCCGCCCATGAGGTCGAGCATGTCCTGCGAGGTGCCCATCGGGCCCTTGATGCCGCGCAGCGGATAGCGGCTCAGCAGCGATTCCACGCGCTCGATGCCCAGCAGGAGCTCGTCGGCAGCGGAGGCGAAACGCTTGCCCAGGGTCGTGGCCTGGGCAGCGACGTTGTGGGAACGACCCGCCATGACCAGCGTCTGATACTGCGCCGCGCGCTCACCAATGCGCGAGACCACCGCGATGGCCTTATCGCGCACCAGCTCCAAAGAACGCAGAATCTGCAGCTGCTCCACGTTCTCCGTCAGGTCACGCGAGGTCATGCCCTTGTGGATGTGCTCGCAGCCGGCTAGGGCGTTGAACTCCTCGATGCGCGCCTTGACGTCGTGGCGCGTAACGCGCTCACGCTCCGCGATGGAGGCGAGGTTGACGTTCTCAACCTGCGCCTCGTAAGCGGCGATAGCCGAGGCAGGGATGTTGACGCCAAGATCCTTCTGCGCCGTCATCACCGCAATCCACAGCTGGCGCTCCAGGATGATCTTGTGTTCCGGGGACCAGATTTCAGCCATCTCGGGGGAGGCGTATCGAGCGGACAGGACGTTGGAAATGTTCTTCTTTTCAGCCACGTCGCTCATTATTCCACGCCGCACCCCAAAGGAGGCATTATCAGGGGATTAGATGCTAATCTGCCCCTTCTCCGCCGGCAGTGCAATGTCCGTGCGGAAGAAGCTGCCCTCCAGCTCGATGCCGCCGAGAACCTCGTAGGCGGCCGCGCGGGCATCAGCGAGGGTGGCACCACGGCCGAGAACGTTGAGGACGCGACCACCGTTGGAGACGTAGCCGCCCTCCCCCGTGGTGGTACCGGCGTGCAGAACCCGGGTGGGATCATCAAGATCCGGCGAGGCAATCGGATCGCCCTTGCGCGGCGAAGCCGGGTAGCCCTCGGCGGCCAGCACCACGGTGACGGCATAGCCGTCTTCCCACTCCAGCGGCGCCAGCTCCGCTAGCTGTCCGGTAGCGGTGGCATTCAGGACCTCTCCGAGCGGAGACTTCAGCAAAGCGAGCACCGCCTGCGTTTCCGGGTCACCGAAGCGGGCATTGAATTCCACCACGGCTGGGCCTTCCTTGCCCCACGCCAGGCCGGCGTACAGCAAGCCAGAGTACGGGGTGCCACGCTTGACCATTTCCTTAGCCACGGGGACGCAGACTTCGTCGACGATGCGCTGGACGCCGTCGGCAGGCAGCCACGGCAGCGGGGTGTAGGCGCCCATGCCGCCGGTGTTGGGGCCCTCATCGTTGTCGTAGGCGCGCTTGTGGTCCTGCGCTGGGAGCAGCGGGACGACGGTCTCGCCGTCCACCAAGCAGAACAGGGAGACCTCCGGGCCGTCGAGGAAGGACTCGAGCAGCACCGGGTTGCCCACGGCGTGAACCGCATCAACGTGCGCGCGGGCCGCGTCGCGGGACTCGGTCACCACGACGCCCTTGCCGCCGGCCAAGCCGTCGTCCTTAACCACGAAGTGCGGGCCGAAACGATCGAGGGCGGCCTCGATGTCCTCATCGCTGGTGCCGGGGGCGAGCTGCTCCGCGCGGGCGGTGCGCACGCCGGCGGCCGCCATCACGTCCTTAGCAAAGGCCTTGGAACCTTCGATCTGTGCCGCGCTTGCCGACGGCCCGAAGACCGCGATGCCGCGCTCACGCAGTGCATCCGCCACGCCTTTCACCAGCGGCACCTCCGGTCCAATGACGACGAGGTCCGCTGCGATGTCCACTGCCAGCTCCGTCATGCGTGCAGGATCGTCCACCTGGGAATACTCCGGGTGGACGGTGGCCTGCATCTTATGCGCCGGGGAACCGGGGGCAATGTGCAGATCGGTAACAGAAGGGTCAGCTTTCAGGCCGGTGAGCAGGGCGTGTTCGCGGCCGCCCGAGCCGATAACGAGAATGCGCATGCCGTCTATCTTAACTGGCGGTAGCCTAGGGGCCATGTCTTCCGTATTTACAAAGATCATCGAGGGCGAGCTGCCTGCTCGCTTTGTGTACCGCGACGAGAAGTGCGTGGCGTTTTTGTCCATCGAGCCGCTGCGTTATGGCCACACCTTGGTGGTGCCGGTCGAAGAGGTCGATAAGTGGACTGACCTCGATTCAGAAACCTGGGCACACCTCAACGAGATCGCTCTAGAGATCGGTGGCGCCATCAAGACGGCCTTCGACACCCCACGCACCGGCTACATCATCGCTGGCTTCGACGTTCCCCATACCCACATCCACCTCTTCCCCACCGAGAAGATGGAAGACTACGACTTCGCCAAGGCCTTCGCTGCCGACGCCACCGACCCCGCCGCCATGGACGAGGCCGCCGCGCGCATCCGCCAGCACCTCGGCACGGACGAGGATGGCCGCCGCGACAGCTAAGAGCTGACTGCTACCTTTCGGCAGCTAGGCACTAGCTGCCGCCTTGGGCAGGCAGATGGTGAAGACCGCTCCGCTGCCCAGCTCCGAATCCACGGAGATTGAACCGCCGTGCTGCTCGACGAGTGATTTCACGATGGCCAAGCCCAAACCCGAGCCACCCGTATCGCGGGTGCGCGAGGTGTCTGCACGGTAGAAGCGCTCAAAGATATGGGCCACGTCTTCGGGGGAGATGCCCTTGCCGTCATCGGCAACGTCGATAAGCACGTGCTCCTCGTCGTCGCGCAAGGTCAGCGTCACCGACGCCTCCTCGCCGCCGTGGCGGATACCGTTGGATACCAAATTGAGCAGCACTTGGTGCAGGCGGTCCGCGTCACCGTTGACCATTGGAATCCCGGAGGCCTCGTTGTTGACGTTGATGGTGCGGCCCGCAAAAGCCGCCCGCGCCGAGGAACCCACTGACAGCACAAGTTCCAGCATGTCAACCTCGCGCATGTCCAGGCGCGAGCCCTCCGCGCGCGTCAGGGCCAACAGATCCTCCACGAGCAACGACATGCGCTGCGACTCAGCATCGATCTTGCTGAAGACAAACTCCGCGTCCTGGGTAGCCCCCGAGCGGTACAGCTCCGTGTAGCCGCGCAGGCTGGTCAGCGGCGTGCGCAGCTCGTGGGAGGCATCGCCGACGAAGCGGCGCATTTGCTGTTCTTTTTCCTGCGCATCGACAACGGAATTCTGCAGCTGCCCCAGCATGACGTTGAGCGCTCCGGCCAGCTGCCCCACTTCAGTGTGCAGCGGCCACTCCGGCACGCGCTTGTCCAAATTGCCCGCTGCGATTTGCGAAGCCGTCTTCTCGACCACCCGCAGCGGCCGCAGCGCCCGGTGGATCAGCCACATGCCCACCACCGCGATGATCAGCATGACCAAGGCCGCGATGATCACCTGGACAATCGCCAACCCCTTCAGGATGGAGTTCTCCGTCGTCATGTCTTTGGCGACGACCACCACGGAACCATCCGGTTGGAGCTTGGCCACGGCCCGCCATTCGGTCTCGCCCTGAATCGAGCGCACGGTGGTGGGTTCCCCACCGACGATCACGTTGCGCGCATCGGGCAATGCGGCCATCGGCCGCGTGGTCACCACGGAACCATCGGGATAGTACGCCAGCGCCACATAATCCGTCGGGGGTCGGCGGCTTCCGTCCTGCGGCATATAAAAGGACTCGTCGAGGTTGCTGGCCCAGGAGCTGTGGGCGTCGTTAAGCTCGGTGTCCACTCGGGTGTAGAGCACGTTGCGCATGATCGACGACACCGCCAGGGAGGACATGGCCAGGCCAAGCCCCGATACCAGCACCATGAGGACAAGTAGCCACGTGCGCAGGGGCAGCGCTTTGGGGCGCTGCATACGCCGGCGCGGGGTTTTATCCCGCACCAGCGTCACCCCGGATTGTGGGGCCTGAATATTCGCGGTGGGTTCGCTCATAGTGGATGAGCCTACGAGCGCGGCATGCGCAGCACGTAACCGACACCGCGGACGGTGTGAATAAGCGGGGTATCGCCGGTATCAATTTTGCGGCGTAGGTAGGAAATGTAGGACTCGACCACGTTGCCGTCGCCGCCGAAGTCGTAGTGCCAGACATTATCCAGGATCTTGGACTTGGACAGCACCACCTCGCGGTTCTGCATGAGGTAGCGCAGCAGGTTGAACTCGGTGGGCGAAAGCTCCACGATCTCCCCCGCCTTGGTGACCTCGTGGGTGTCATCGTTGAGGGTGAGGTCGGCATAGGTCATGGTGGCGTCGCCGTCCTGGTCATCCACCGCGTTACCGCGGCGCAGAATCACGCGCAGGCGGGTGATGACCTCTTCCAGGCTGAAGGGCTTGGTGACGTAATCATCCGCGCCAATGGTCAGGCCGTGGATGCGCTGGTCCACGCTGTCTTTGGCGGTGAGGTAGAGGACGGGGCCGTCGAGGCCTTCCGCGCGCAGCTTGCCCAGCAACTCAAAACCGTCCATGCCCGGCATCATGACGTCCATGATGTAGGCATCAGGGTTGATCTCCCGAGCGATGCGCAGGGCTTCGTTGCCGGAGTTGGCGCTGTGTACATCGAAGCCCTGAAACTTCAGGGAAACAGTAAGTAGTTCAACGATATTGGGCTCGTCATCGACGACAAGTACCTTGACGTCCTTTGAATCATCCATGGTCCCGCTCTGGTCCTTTCTCCGCTGTTCCTATGACTAGGTGGCGTGGGGGTTTCTCATTCAAAGTGAGAAGTATTGCACTCTGCCTTCCAAGGGTACTGAGCGGAGTCTGTACGTGCGCTGTGAACCGATTAGTCCCAGGCGAGGTTCCCCAAATCCAGACCTTCCGCCTGCGCTTGCGCCTCAATCAGCTGGCGTAAATAGTTGGCGTTGCCACGGTAGGTCTCGTTAAACCGCGGGTCCTCGCAATACATGCGCGCCAGGATCACCTGCTTGGACCTCGACACCGGGTACCACTGGGCGATGAGGGCGCGGTGCTTGTCGACGATTACCTTCGCCTCCTCGCCACCCGGTTCAAGTCCTGCGTCCGCGGCTTCCTCTAGCTCGGCCGCAAAGTTCTCATGGTCCACTGAGAATTCCTCCCAGTCCTTCTTCCCCATCGATTCCACGACGGCCGCACTGGCCGCCCATTCTTTGCTGTCTCCCCACTTCTCGTGGGCTTCTTCCTGCAGTTGGGGCCATGCGTCACCCAGGTTCCGCACTTTTTGGCTGGGGCTTAGGTTCTTATCCATTTCAGTCTCCTCAATCAGTCTTTCCACTGCGTACAACATGGCGTCGACGTCGGCTCGCCGCTTCTGCAGGGCCTCGTGTTGGGCGCGGAGGCGGGGCAGGGTGGCGGACGAGGGGGCGTCGAGAAGCACTGCGATGTCTTTCAGCTCAATCCCGACGCTGCGATAAATCAGGATGTCCATCCCGCGCTGCACATCGTCTTCGGTGTAGAGGCGGTGATCACCCCCGGTGCGCCACTGGGGGCTAAGCAGGCCGATGTCATCCCAGTGCCGCAGGGTGCGGGTGGTGACTTTCAAAATGCCGGCCACATCGCCGATGCTGTAGTCGTTACGCATGTCGTTGAGCCTAAAAGTTCACGTCGCGTTAAGTGCAACTCCATCCACTCGGCAGGTGTTTTTGCCTACGATAATGAAGCATGACGCACGCCTCGAAACGCACTGACCGCCTCACCGTGGCTGCTTGGGCCCTGTGGGACTGGGGTTCGGCCGCTTTCAACGCGGTGCTCGTGACGTTCATTTTCTCGGTCTACCTCACCGACTCGGTGGGCCAGCAGATTGATTCGCAGTTCACCCCGGCGCAGTGGCTGTCGTGGTCCATGACGGTGGCGGGCCTGGTGATCTTTGCGGTGACCCCCGTGATGGGGCAGCGCTCTGACCGGTTGGGCACGCGGCGTCGCGCGCTGGGCTTCTGGTCGCTGCTGACCTTCCTGGTCATGGCCAGCCTGTTCTTCATCCGCAATGATGCGCCCGCGTATTTCTGGCTCGGCCTCATCGGCCTAGCGGTAGGTTCGGTGACCATCCAATTCGCGGAGGTCAACTACTTTGCCCAACTCAACCAGGTGGCCACCGAGGACAGAGTGGGCCGCGTATCCGGCCTGGGCTGGTCGGCAGGCTATTTCGGCGGCATCGTACTGCTGCTCATCTGCTACTTCGGCTTCGTCTCCGGCGAGGGCGGCGGACTGGGGCTGTCCACGGAGGGTGGCTGGAATGTTCGGCTCGTGGCACTGCTTTCGGCGGCGTGGTTTGGGCTGTCTGCCATCCCCGTGTTGCTGCGCGTGCCGGAGATTGCACCGTCGGGTGAAAGAACGGGCGGCCTCGCGGCCTCTTACCGGGAGCTATGGCGCACGGTGCACACGCTGTGGCGGGAGGACCGCAACGCCTTTGCCTTCCTCTTCGCTTCTGCCATCTTCCGCGATGGCCTGTCCGCGGTGTTTAGCTTCGGCGCCGTGCTGGGCGTATCCGTCTATGGGCTTTCGCCTGGCGACGTCCTCATCTTCGGTGTTGCCGCCAACGTTGCCGCCGCGCTGGGCGCGGTAGCGGGCGGGCTTATCGACGACCACGTGGGGCCCAAAGCCATCATCCTCACCTGCCTGGCCATCTTGACGCTCATGGCCGGGATCATGTTTGTGGCGCAGGGGCCGACGGCCTTCTGGATCTGCGGGCTCATCCTGTGTCTCTGCGTCGGACCGGCCCAGGCCTCCGCCCGCGGCTTCTTGGCGCGTGTGGCCCCGCCGGGGCGCGAAGGCGAGATGTTTGGCCTCTACGCCACGACCGGCCGAGCCGTGGCGTGGTTGACGCCCTTCCTCTTTGGCGTCTTCGTTTCCCTCCTCGGGCAGGGAGATCGGGGAGGCGTGCTCGCCATCGGGCTAGTCTTGCTCGTTGGCGCGCTGGTCCTCATCCCAGTCAAAGACCCCGCGAAGGCATAACGCTTTCGCGGGGTGGAACCGCAGGGTGTGGGTCCCTTTTAATGTGCGGCGCTTAACGCCGACACATTAAAAGTCCTGCGGGCGCGGAATATTGCGCAGGTTGGACTTCGCCATGGAGAGCATCTGGCCCACGCCACCACCGAAGACGGTGCGGGTTGCCGCCTTGGAGAATCCGAGCAGCTGCTCAAAGGTCAGTGTGGGCGGCAGGGAGAGGGCGTTGGGGTCGGTGACGACGTCGATAAGCGCAGGCCCATCGTAGGCCAAGGCCTCCTTGATGAGGCGCGGCGCATCCTTCGGATCCTCGATGCGGAAGTGCTTGATGCCCGCACCCTCCGCAATCTTGGCGTAGTTGACGTGCTCGTGGTCGGTCTCATGCTCCGGCAGGCCCTGGACCAGCATCTCCAACTTGACCATGCCGAGGGAAGAGTTGTTGAACACGAACATCTTCACCGGCAGGTTGTGCAGCTTCACCGTGAGCAGCTCGCCCATGAGCATGGACAGCCCACCGTCGCCGGAGAAGGTGATGACCTGGCGGTCCGGGTGCGCTGCCTGCGCACCGATGGCCATCGGCAGGGCGTTGGCCATGGTGCCGTGGCGGAAGGAACCGATCTGCTCGCGCTTGCCGTTCGCAGTAATGTAGCGCGCGCCCCAGACATTGCACATGCCGGTATCGACGGTGAAGATGGCGTCTTCATCGGCCTGCTGGTCGATGAAGTCGGCGATGTACTCCGGATGGATCGGCGTGTGCTTCTCGACGCCGGAGGTGTAGGCCTCAACGACGTGATGCAGCTTGTCGTAGTGCTTTTTCAGCATCTTGTCGAGGAAGGAGCGGTCCTTCTTTTCATCGACGTGCGGCAGGATGTTCTCGATGGTGGCGGCGACATCGCCCGTCACCGGGTACTTGATGCGGGTGCGGCGGCCAATGTGGGAGCCATCGATGTCGACCTGGGCCACGTTGGCATCCGGCAGGAAGTCGTTATAGGGGAAGTCCGTGCCCAGCAGGATGAGCAGGTCTGCCTCGTGGGTGGCCTCGTGCGCCGCGCCGTAGCCGAGCAGGCCGGACATGCCGACGTCGAAGGGGTTGTCGTACTGGATGTACATCTTGCCGCCCAGGGCGTGGCCGATGGGAGCCTTGATCTTCTCGGCCAGCGCAAGGACCTGCTCGCGCGCACCCTTGACACCAGCACCGACGAAGAGGGCGACGGTCTTGGCCTCGTTGATGGCCTGGGTCAGCGCGGCGGCCTCTGCCGGGTCCGGGTAGACAACCGGGCGGCCGGAGGAAATAACGGAGGAGGTGAAGGTGTCCTCTTCCGCCTCTTGAGTGGAGACATCGCCCGGGATAACAAGGACGGACACGCCCTTGCCGGCCATGGTGCTCTGAATGGCGTGGTGCAGGACCACGCCTCCCTGCTCAGCAGAATTAACCATCTCGCAGTAGCCGGAGCACTCCTGGAAGATGGCCTCCGGGTGGGTTTCCTGGAAGAACTTCGAGCCGATCTGGCGGGAAGGAATGTGGCTGGCTAGGGCGAGGACCTTGGCGCCGTTGCGGTGGGCGTCGTAAAGCCCCTGAATAAGGTGCGTATTTCCCGGGCCGCAGGAGGCGGCGCACACGGCGAGGTTGCCGGTGGTGAGGGAATCGGCCTCAGCGGCGAATGCCGCGGCCTCTTCGTTGCGGACGTGGACCCACTCGATGGAGGACTGCCGCACCGCGTCCACGATGGGGTTGAGGGAATCACCGACAAGCCCATAGATGCGCTTGACGCCCTGGGCTTCCAAGGTTTCTACGAGTTGCGTGGCGTAATTGCGTGCCATGTTTTACCTCTCTAACTTTTATCGCTAACGGCCCCCAGTGTTCTCCCTCCCGGTGGTGTTTCGCCACCATAAAGCTGCCTTCTCACGTCACGCGGGTTTTGTGACTTTAACAACAAGTCAACATTCAAGCCTTTGAAACTGTAACGACCGTTCGCTATAGTTTCGCAGCATGACAGATGTACGCGTGAAAGCCTCGGCAGAAGCCTTGCGCACCTCAGCGACCCGCCGGTGGACCTTCTTTGGTGTCGTCTCTTTGGGTCTGCTCATGATCGGCCTGGACAACTCGATCCTTTACACTGCCCTGCCGGAGCTCTCCGAGCAGTTGCACGCCACCTCGCTGCAGCAGCTGTGGATCATCAACGCCTACGCGCTCATGCTCGCTGGCCTCCTCCTAGGCACCGGCACGTTAGGTGACAAGATCGGTCACCGCCGCATGTTCGTCATCGGCCTGTGGGTCTTCGGCATCGCTTCGCTGGCCGCCGCACTCGCCCCCGGCGCGTGGGAGCTCGTCGCCGCTCGCGCCTTTTTAGGCCTCGGTGCGTCCATCATGATGCCCGCTACCCTGGCGCTGATTCGTCTGACCTTTGAGGATGAGATTGAGCGCAACACCGCCATCGGTATTTGGGGATCCATCGCCGTCGTGGGCGCGGCGGCGGGCCCCACGGTGGGCGGCTTCTTGCTCGAGCACTTCTGGTGGGGTTCGGTCTTTTTGGTCAACGTGCCCATCGTCATCATCGCGCTCATCCTCACTGCCTTCCTCGCCCCGCCTAATGTGGCGAACCCGGCGAAGCAGTGGGATTTCTTGTCTTCCCTTTACGCGCTCATCACGCTGGCTTCGCTGGTGCTCGTCATCAAGTCTGTCGCCAGCTCACACCTCAACGCCATGCTTATTGGCGGCGCGCTGGCCGCCTGCCTCATCGGTGCCATCCTCTTCACTCGCCGCCAGCACAAACTGGAGGAGCCTCTTCTCACCTTCGATATCTTCCGCTCGCCCATCTTCAGCGGCGGCGTGCTGGCCGCAGCGGGCGCCATGTTTGGCATGGCAGGGCTGGAAATGACCACCACGCAGAAGCTGCAGTTGGTGGACCTCTACTCCCCACTGCACGCTGGGCTCATCATTTCCCTCATCGCGCTGGCCGCGCTGCCGATGTCCGCGCTGGGCGGGGCTAACCTGCACCGCTGGGGCTTCTTGCCCATCATCGCCGGCGGCTTCCTCGCTATGGCAGCGGGCATTGGCTGCGTGGTGTGGGGCGGCACGCACGACGTGTTCCCCGCATACCTGGTTGGCCTGTTCATCACCGGCCTCGGCGCAGGGTTCGTGATGTCGGTATCCTCCACCGCCATCATCGGCGCCGCGCCTGCCTCGCGTTCCGGTATGGCCGCGGGTGTGGAGGAAGTCTCCTATGAATTCGGCACGCTGCTGTCCATTGCGGTCACCGGTTCGGTGCTGCCGATGCTCTACAAGAGCGGGCTCCCCGAGGACATCCAGGACTTAGGCATGGAAGCACTCCACAACCCCGCGCTCGCGGAGGCTGCCGGCCCCGCGTATACCGATGCTTACTTGGCCACCGCCGCCGGACTTGGCGTAGTCATGCTCATCTTTGCCGCGGTCACTGGCTGGTGCTTCCGCAGCAACCCAACCTCCGGAGGTGCCGATGCCACGCATTAGTAAAAAGGTTGAGGCGCTCGAAAAGGCGCTCGCCATCATCGAGAAGGATGGCGTTCACGCCCTCACCTACGATTCCCTGGCCACCGCCACGGGCATGAGTAAATCGGGGCTCATCTACCACTTTCCTACCCGGCACGAGCTGCTCATTGATTGCCATAAGCTGTGCGCGGAGCGCTGGGAGGAAGAGCTCATCGGTCTCTCCGGTGGCAAAACGGCGGAGCAGTTGAGTCCTCGCCAGCGCTACCGCGCCACCTTGGAGTCGATGGGCAAGAATGACCCGCTCATTGAATTGCTCATGTCCATCCACTCACAGTCCCATCCGGATTTTCAGAAGGTGTGGAGGGACGTCGATAGACGCTGGCTGCCTGATCCTGCCGCGGAGGATGAATCCGTCGTGCTGGCATCAATCATCGCCGACGGCCTGTGGGTCCACGATCACCTCACTGACCGCCCCCTGCCGCCGCAAAGGCGCCGCGCGCTTATCGACGTCGCCTTAGGCCAACTCGCCGAATAACCCCCCCAGAATGAAAAAAGGGCCCCAAAAGGCCCTTTTGAGCTGGAGACGAGACTTGAACTCGCAACCTACGGTTTACAAGACCGTTGCGCTACCAATTGCGCCACTCCAGCACCGCGGCTCATCCGCTATGGGAATCGTACCTGAGCCCACCCCATACAGAGAAAGCCAGGGTGCTTACGCTGCGAAAAAGTGAGCTTAAAAGCTGCGAAAAGCACTGGCAGGTGCATAAATCGGCGGCAGTTACTAAAGTGCTGACTTACCGAACCCAGAAGTGTTGTTGAGGTCTTTCTTTTCCGTGTCTGTTCTTTCTTCCTTGCGCCAGCGCCTGCTGTACCGGTCGGCTCCGGTCGCCACCATTGACGCCGCTAAGGCCGCACCGCCGCCCTCCCCGCTCGCCCCTGTTGATCTCACCGATCCGGCCCAGGTCACCGGCGTCATGGAAATCGCCGCACGCGTCGGCGAAATCCTAATTGCAGCGGGCTCGGCCAATACCGACGTGCAGGCACAGATTCACCTCGTCGCTTCCTCCTATGGTCTGCATTACTGCCACGTGTCGATCCTGATGAACACCATCACTATCCACACCGCCATCGGCACCGGCCCAGATCGGCGCAACCTCCATGTCTTTCGCGTGGCACCGAGCATCGCCGTGGATTTCACCAAACTATCCGCCGTTGACCGGCTCATCCGCTCCATCCATTCCGGTGCTACGCCGCCGGCGATGGCGGAGAAAATCCTGGATGACATCGATGCGATGAAGAACCCTTATTCCAAGACCACCATCGTCAGCGCGTGGGGTGCCATGGGTGGATTCATCGCTGTGATGCTGGGCGGTGACCTTCTCGTCGGTGTTGTCACCTTCCTCATTTCGGCACTCATCATGGGTACAAACATGTTCCTTGCCGGCTACCGTCTGCCGCCGTTCTATCAGAACCTGGTCGGCGGCCTGCTTGCCGTCATTCCCGCGGCCATCCTCTACAACGTCTTCGCGCGATTTGGCATCCAGATCCTGCCCTCCCAAATCATTGGTTCGGGCATTATCGTGCTGGTGGCGGGCCTGACCTTGGTGCAGTGCCTCGTGGACGGCATCACCCGCGCACCGGTGACCTCATCCGCCAAGTTCTTCGAGGCTCTCATGTCGACCGGCGCCATCATCGCCGGCGTGGGCCTGGGTATTCAGGTAGCGTCGTGGATGGGCTTTAGCCTTCCCCCACTGGCCACGATCGCCCCGCCCGTCTATCACCAGATCCCGCTGCTCGTACTGTGCGGCGGCATCGGCTCCGCCGCCTTCGCACTGGCGCTGGGAGCCTCGTGGTCCGAGGTCACTATCTCCGGGCTCACGGCCGCCGCCGGTATGGTGTTCTACTACTTCCTCGTCGTCTTCTTGGGCGTCGGGGCCGTCATTGCCTCGGGCATTTCTGCCGTGGCGGTGGGCTTGGCCGGCGGCCTGCTCTCCCGTCGCTACATGATGCCGCCACTCATCACCATGATCGTGGGCTATACGCCCATGCTTCCAGGCCTGACGTTGTACCGCGGCATGTACGCCATGCTCAACGAGCAGCTCATCACCGGTCTGACCAACCTGGCCAGCGCCCTCGCCATCGCCGGTGCACTCGCCGCTGGTGTGGTCTTCGGCGAGCGAGTCGCCCGCCGCCTGCGCCGCCCGCAGTACTTCCGCCCCTACACCGCCTTCAAGCGCTTGGGCACGTTCTCCTTCTCGCGCGCCACCCGCCTGGCGCAGCGCGCCCGCATTCCTCGCGTTCCCCTATCGCCCTTCGCTCCGCGTCACAACCTGCCGGCCCCACCGCCGCAGTATGGGCCCAAACCACCGACGCCCGCGCAGCAGGCGCGCCTCCAGCAGGGCGATGCCGTCACGGACATGTGGCCCGTCACCACGCAATTTCCAGCGCAGCGCCCCACCTACACGGTGCCCGGCAAAGATGACCCGAGCGCCCCAACGGACTCGCAATAGCGTAGAATAGCCGGTCTGAAAGCTTTCACACTTCATCCCAGGAGGACTCCGTGCCACCAAAGGTCACAGATACCCAGCCCGCGGCTGACCAGACTCACGCAGTAGAGGAGGAGACCGCCCGCTCCGCGCGCCGCGTTGTCGCCACCTATGCGGAGGATTTCCTCGACGGCGTGACCCTCATGTCGATGCTGGGCGTCGAGCCAGAAGGCTTGGTCCACCGCAAGGTGCTGGCCGAGCAAGCCGATGCCGCTCCGAAGAAGAGCAGTAAGAAGGCCACGAAGAAGGCTTCTAAGAAATCCACGAAGAAGACGACTAAGAAGGCCACGAAGAAAGCCACCAAGAAGACAACTAAGAAGGCCACGAAGAAGGCAACTAAAAAGGCCGCAAAGAAGGCCTAGCTATGTCCGGGCGCACCAATAGCTTCGTCGTCGTAGCCAATCGCCTGCCAGTGGACCTCGAGACCGCCGCCGATGGCACCCGCGAGTGGAAGGCCTCCCCCGGCGGCCTCGTCACCGCGCTCTCCCCGGTCTTGGAAGAACACCAGGGCTGCTGGGTGGGGTGGCCGGGCGTAGCCGACGAAGCTCCCGAGCCCTTCACCACGGATAACGGTGTCCTCCTTCACCCGGTGCGCCTGACACAGGAGGATTTTGAGGCCTTCTATGAGGGCTTTTCCAACGCCACCCTGTGGCCGCTCTACCACGACCTCATCGTCACCCCCGTCTACAACCGCGACTGGTGGGATGCCTACCGCGAGGTCAACCTGCGTTTTGCCAACGAGGTAGCAGCCGTCGCCGCAGAGAATGCCACGGTGTGGGTGCAGGACTATCAGCTCCAGCTCGTCCCCGGCATCCTGCGCCAGCTACGCCCCGACCTCACCATTGGATTCTTCCTGCACATTCCCTTCCCGTCCCCGGATCTCTTCCGCCAGTTGCCGTGGCGTGAGGAGTTGGTGCGGGGGCTTCTCGACGCCAACCTGATCGGCTTCCACCTCGAATCCAACGCCCGCAATTTCTTGGAGCTGGCCCGCACCCAAGGGCTGGACGTAGAAGGGGAGGTCAGCACCCGCGCGGTCACCGCTCGCATCGTGACCGGTAGCGGGCATTCTGTCGGGGTAGGCGCTTTCCCCATTTCTATTGCGGCGGGTGAATTCGCTGACGGTGGCGATGCGGGGGACGTCGCCCAGCTGCGCGCTGAGCTGGGGAACCCCAAGCACGTCATTTTGGGTGTGGACCGCCTGGATTACACGAAGGGGATCCTGCAGCGCCTCACCGCCTTCGAGGAGCTCCTCGAGACCGGTGCGCTGGACCCACACGAGGTAACCTTCGTCCAGCTGGCTACTCCTTCGCGCGAACGCATCGACCATTACCGCGCCACGCGTTCAAAGGTGGAGGAGGCCGTGGGCCGCATCAATGGCCGCTTTGGGCGCCTCGGCGCGCCGGTGGTGCATTACCAGCACAGTTCCGTACCGAAGGACGTCCTGCGGCGTTATTACCGGCTCGCGGACATCATGCTGGTCACGCCATTTAAGGACGGCATGAACCTAGTGGCCAAGGAATACGTGGCCTCCCACGGCGACGGCACAGGTGCACTCGTGCTCTCCGAGTTTGCGGGCGCGGCAGCAGAACTCACACAAGCCAACCTGTGCAATCCCTTCGACATCGAATCCATCAAACGTGCGCTGCTCTCCGCGGTCAAGGCACTGGAGGAATCCCCCGAGACCATGCGCGAGCGCATGATTGCTATGAACGAGCAGGTGCGTCAGCACGATATCGCGCTGTGGTCGCAGTCTTTCCTCGGCGCACTGAACCAGGAGGAAGCATGATGCGGCGCCGGCTCACCGCTGTGCTCAGTACTGTGCTGCTTGCGCTTGGCCTAGCTGGATGCAGCTCCGCTGAGGAGGAACCTGCCCCGCGCGGCGATGACCGCATCGTGGGCAAGGATTGGCAGGGCATCAACCTCTACACCTCACCGGACGCTCCTTCCTCCCTCCCTGCCGATACCGCGCAGGTGCCGCACATGAGTTTCGGTGAGCACACTGCGGTGGGCTCAACTGGCTGCGTACCGTTTACCGCTGAGGTGTCCTTCCACAAGGATGACAAAACCTCCACGATCTGGGAGGGCGACGTCATGCGGGTGGAGAAAGCCACCTATGAAAGCCCACCGCGAAGCGGCGACTGCGAGGGCTCGATGCAATGGGCTGATTCGCTGATGCGCAACCTCATCGCCGAAGGCCATGAGTTCGACTTCGCGCTCAACCCCAACAACCAACTCGTGTTGACGCTGCGCACCGACAAGGTGGATTCACCGATTATCCGCATGGCCGCGCTATAGCTCCGAAGTTTCAGCGCTAGGGTGGGGAGCATGATTGATGCTCTCGCCGCCGCCGAACATTTAGCGGTTGTTTCCGACTTCGATGGCACCTTGGCCGGCTTCGCGCGCAACGCCTACGCAGTGCGCCCCGAGCAGCGCTCGCTGGATGCTCTCGCTGCCTTGGCGCAACTACCTAACACCACCGCGGCAGTGCTCTCTGGGCGCCACCTCGATGGCCTGATGCGAGTATGCCCGCTGCGCGAGCCGGTGCTTTTTGGTGGCTCGCATGGGGCCGAATCCTCGTGGGAAGAATCCGCGCTCACCCCGGAGATGGAAGCCTACTTGGCCAAGAAGGAAGCGGAAATCAAGGAGATTATCGCCCGCCACCCCGGCGCGGAGCTGGAGATCAAACCTTTCCAGCGGGTGCTGCACCTGCGGGCGCTGGAGTTGCAAGACCCGGACGCCGCCGCTGCTGCTTATGCGGAAGGCGAGGCCTTAAGCGCCGATGGTTTCCCCAAGACTGCGGGCAAGTGCGTCGTCGAGTTCTCCGCAACGCAGGCCACGAAGGGCACGTGGATTGACAAGCTTCGTCACCGCGTCGGGGCCACAGCGGTGGTCTTTTTAGGGGATGACACCACCGACGAAGACGGCTTCGCCGCGCTCAATCAGCCGCCGGACCTCGGTGTCAAGGTTGGTGAGGGCGCAACGCAGGCGGCGCTGCGCGTGCCCGATATCGCGGCGGTGACAGAGTTCCTCGAAGAACTCGCCGCCGCTCGCGCGCAGCACAGCTCTTAAGCCCCGACCGGCGCCACGGTGCGCCCCGGGCGGAAGGTGGTCTCCAACAACACGCGCGGCACCTCGCCGCGCCCCTCGATGAGGCTGGCCAGCATGCGCCCCGCCGCCGCCCCCTTTTCCTTGTTCGGCTGCACGACGGTGCTCAGGCCCAGCGCCAGGGCCGGCGCGATGCCATCGAAGCCGGTGACGGAGAGCTGCTCGGGAACCGCGATTCCATGATCGCGCGCATAAGCCATAACCCCGAGCGCCATCGAATCCGTCGTGCACAACACCGCGGTGAGATCCGGGTACTTAGTCAGCAGCTCCTCCGCGGCCGCGTAAGCCGTACGCGAATCGTTGATGTGTCGCGTCACCACGGGGATGTCTGCAGGATCGAGTCCCGCGTCTGCAAAAACATCGAGCGCACCCAATACACGTGAGCGCTGCACGTGCATGTCCGCCGCGGCCAGTTGTGCGGCCGTCACTTCGCCGTCGAGGCGCTCGCGGTGTAGGCGGATGGCAAGGATACCGATGCGGGTATGGGAGGCGTCGACAAGCGCCTGCGCCGCCGGGGCAATCGCGGCGCGGTCATCGATGCCCACGAAGGGCAGGCCGGAATCCGTGGGCTGGTCACACACCACCACCGGCAGGCCACGGCGCTGCACGGCGTCGAGGTAAGCATCTCCCGCTGCCACGGAATAGACCACGAAACCGTCGACGGCAGCCGAACCTACGAGCTGCGCTGCCTGGGCGTCGTTGGGCGCGCCGGCGGTATCCGGCCCGGCAGGGATGAGAGTCAACGTCGTGCTCGCCCCCGCCGAGGCCTCCGCCATGCCGGCGAGGAAATCCACCGAGGCCATGTCCTCGAAGGCATAGGACAGGTGCTCGGTGAGCAGAACACCCAGTGAACCTTGGCGGCGCGTGCGCAAGCTGCGTGCGGTGGGATCCGGGCCTGTGTATCCACGCTCAGCCGCGGCGGCGAGGATCCGCTCGCGGGTGGCAGGCGCCAGCTGGTCCGGCCGGTTGTACGCGTTGGACACCGTGGTGGGCGAAACCCCAAGTTCGGCCGCTAGGGAGGCCAGCGTCGTGCTGCGTTTGGACATGACGGCAACATTACCCGTTTTCAACTCATTATCATTTGACAACAATTTTCACTAAACGTAGAAATAGGGACATGACCACTTCCCTCTCACGCCGCGCTTTCCGACGTCCCACCGCCCTCCTCTTCGCTGCCACCCTGGGCGCCGCCACGCTGAGCGCCTGTTCCTCCAGCGGCGATAACGCCGATGGCGGCTCGGATGCCGGTGCCGATAAGGAGACAATCCAGGTCGTCGCCTCGACCTCCATCTGGGCTGATGTGGCCCAGGCGGTCGTCAACACCGCGCAGACCGACGTCAACATCGACGTCCACGCCATCGTGAGCGGTAACAGCGTGGACCCACACCATTTCGAGCCCACCGCCGCGGATATCGCCCGCGCCAACGAGGCTGACGTCATCATCGCCGGTGGCGGCGGTTACGACGCCTGGCTTTACCAGGCCGTCAAGAACCAGGACCAGATCATTCACGCGCTCCCGCTTACCGCTCACGATCATGGCGATCATGATCATGGAGAGCATGATCATGAAGAAGGGCACGACCACGCGCATGACCATGACGAACATGGTCATGAAGAAGGACACGAGCATGCGCACAACCATGACGAGCATGCGCATGACCATGCGCACGAGCACGGGCATGACCATGACCACGCTCACGAAGGCGACACCGTGACCATGGACGAGGCCAAGAAGATCGCAGCCGAGCACCCCGAGCAGGTCACCAACATCGATGGCAACGAGCACGTGTGGTACGACGCCGCAGCCATCGAGAAGGTGGCGACGGAGGTCGCCACGCTCGTTAACGAGACCAACCCAGAAGCCAAGGCCACGGCCGATCCGCTAGTTGAGCGCGTGGAGGGCCTGAAGGCACGCATCGAGAAGCTCCCGCAGCGCAACTACGCGCAGACCGAGCCCATCGCGGACTACATCTTCAAGTACACCGACAGCACCGACGCCACCCCGGAGGGCTACCGCAAGGCCACCGTCGCTGAGGGCGAGCCCACCGCCGCCGACCTGGCCCGCTTCCTCGAGGACATCAAGCAGGACAAGATCGACCTGCTCATCTTCAACCCGCAGACCGAAACTGACATGACCAAGCGCATCCGCGCCGCCGCCGAGGATAAGAGCATCCCGGTGGTAGAGATTGGTGAAACCCCGCCGGAGGAGACCAACTTCCTCGACTACTACGAAGAAGTCGTCAACGCACTCGAGGCTGTGTAAGTGCTCATCTCTTTTAAGAACGCCGCAGTAGAACCGCTGTGGTCGGACATGAACCTCGCCGTAGACCGCGGCGAGTTCATCGCCGTTTTAGGCCCCAACGGCGTGGGCAAGTCCACGCTGCTGGGAACAATCTTGGGTACCCGCCAGCTCACCGCTGGCAGCGTGAACGTCAACTGCCGCGTGGGTTTTATCCCACAGCAAAGAATGTTTCCCCAAGACCTGCCCCTGCGCGCCCGGGACCTCGTATCGCTCTCCCTGGCACACGGCACCCTGCGCAATCGACGCCCTGCTCGGGGCCGCGTCGACGATCTCCTCGCCGAAGTTGGCGCCACCGGCATTGCCAACCGCCGCGTGGGCCAGCTCTCCGGCGGGCAGCAACAGCTCATCCGCCAAGCCCAGGCCCTAGCCAACGACCCAGAGCTCATCCTCGCGGACGAGCCACTGTTGTCTTTGGATCCAGCGCGGCAGCAGGCGACCGTCGAGAAGCTCAATGCGTGGCGCCACGAGCGCAGCACCTCTGTGCTTTTTGTTACCCACGGCATCAACCCGGTGCTGGGCGTGGTGGATAAGGTGCTCTACCTCGCGCCCAATGGTCACATGTTCGGCACGGTCGATGAGGTCATGCGCTCCGAAGTGCTCTCGGAACTCTATGGCTCCTCCGTGACAGTCCTCAACGTCGATGGGAGGCTCATCGTTGTCTAAATTCATCGAAGATACCCAGTACCTGCTGGGCGTTGATTTTGTGCAATCCTCGCTCATCGCCTGCGCGCTGCTCGGAATCCTTTCCGGAGTGATGACCTCACTCATCGTCCTGCGCCACATGTCCTTCTCTGTGCACGCCACCTCAGAGCTCGCGCTCATGGGCGCGGCCGCAGCGTTGCTGTTCGGTCTCAACATCGGCTTCGGTGCGATTGCCGGCGCCATCGTCGCGGCCATCATCCTGGCGGTGCTGGGGCTCAAGGGCCAACAAGACAGCGCTATCGGCGTGGTCATGAGTTTCGGCCTGGGTCTCTCGGTTTTGTTCCTGCACCTCTACCCCGGCAACGCCAAGACCGCGATGACGCTGCTGACAGGACAGATCGTCGGTGTTTCCTCCGCCTCGGTGTGGCTGCTCGCCGCCACGACCGCCATCATCGTTGCCGTGGTGGCGCTGTTCTGGCGCCCGTTGCTCTTCGCTTCCGCGGATCCCGTCATGGCTCAAGCCGCCGGCGTGCCAGTGAAGTCCCTAGCGGTGTGTTTCGCCATCCTCGTGGGCCTGACGGCCGCACAGTCCGTACAGATCGTCGGTTCCCTGCTCGTCATGGCGCTGCTCATCACGCCGGGCGCAGCGGCGGTACAGATTACCTCCTCCCCGCTGCGCGCGGTGGTGTGGTCCACCATCTTCGCGGAGGTCTCCGCCGTGGGCGGTCTGGTCCTCTCCCTGGCGCCGGGCCTGCCCGTCTCGGTCTTCGTCACGAGCATCTCTTTTGTTATTTACCTGGTCTGCCGCGGCATCGGCTGGGCTCGCAGCCGCAAGGCCGTCCGCGACGACGTCGCCGCCCGCCGCGCCTCCCAGGAACACTTCCGCGCCGCCACCGATCGCGCCGACGCCGAGACACACCACACCTCGACGCACGATGAGCACTGCGCGCATCAGGATTAGGCTAGATGCGTGACTTTGGAACGCCGTAGCCTCGAATTACAAGACCGCACCCGCACGTACCTCGTGTACCGCCCGAATGATGACGTCGAGCGCCAGAGAGACCTCCTCCTGTTCTTCCACGGCTCCCTGCAATCCGCGAACGTCATCCGCCGCTTCACTAACGGCACGTTCGATGACCTCGCCACCCGCCACGGCATGCTTGCGGTCTACCCCACCGGCGTGGAACAGCACTTTAACGATGCCCGCGCCACCCTGCCCGTCGCCGCGCGCGAGCTGGGCATCGATGACGTCGCCTTCACGCGCACCATCCTCGACGAGCTGCGCGCGGAGCAGGAGATTGGCCGCGTGTTCCTCTGCGGCTTCTCCAACGGCGGGCAGATGGTTATCCGCTTGCTCTTCGACGCCCCCGGGCTTGCCGATGCCGCCTGCGTCTTCGCCTCCACTCTCGGCGCCGGCGCCAACCATGCGCCCACCAATCCGGACTCGGCGTACCAACCCACCCCGGTCATGTTCGTCCACGGCACGGGCGACCGGCTCGCGCCCTATACGGGCGGAACGGCGGGCATTGACCCGAAGCGCACCCGCGGTGCCGTCACCGGCGCGCAGGAGAACGCCGCACGCTTCGCGGAGCTCAACCATGCCGCCGGCCCAGAGCGCACCCACCTTTTCCCCGACACCGTTGTCGACCGCTGGGAGCCGGCAGACGCCACCGGCGCGCCGGTCGAGCTCGTGAGCGTCGAGGGCATGGGCCACGTCATCCCGTCGGGCAACGAGCTGGACCCACGCCTGGGTAAAAACACGGATTCCTTCATCGCTGCCGAGCTCGTGGAGGAATTCTTCGGGCTCTAGACTGCACGTGCGCCCCATCGTGTCTCACTCCACTCAGCCCCAACCTCGGGTCGAGGCCGTTCGTAGGTGAGCGTCGAGAAGCAATAATTGTGGATTACCGACCAGTGCTTTGGCGATTCCTAGACGCTGTTTCATACCGAGCGAAGCATGCTCGCAGGAAACACTGTGGTGCAATGAAAGGCCTACAAGGGATAAAAGATCCTTCAGTTCATCATTCAGTGAACCTTGTTGTAGTGGTCGGCAATGTCGTTGACGATCGCGTAGAGGTCGCGTTCCATCGCGTAGGTTTTCTTTTCTCGCGTACTGACTAATCACACTTGCGACCCGTTGTTATCTAGAGAATTATTACGTCCCAGCGTGATGTTGCACACGTCTGTGCATGTATGTACTCTCGATGTCACGGTTTGCTGGCGAAGATTCTTCAAGTTACCCGCAGCTGAATCTGTACAAGGTGAAAACGGCAGGCAAAGGACCGAGTCGTCCTCGTCTCTAAGCCGTGGAACCCCAATCCTCCAGAACCTTGTATTCGGCACACGCACGCAATCTGAATGTTCAAGATGTGAAGTACTGGCCAGCAACCAAGAAGTAAAGATCGCCATCCAGCTTTCTCGGCCCTGAATCTAGCATCCGGAGGCGTAGAGAAACTCACGCAACGACTGAAACGCCAGCGTCTGTGTCACGTCGCGCAGCTCAAGGAAGAACCCATCTTCTGTAATTTCAACAATCCGCGCACCGGGGATGGCTGCCACAATCGGCGAGTGCGTCACCACGATGAACTGCGCACCCGCCTCCGCGGCGCGATGGATTTCCGCCATGAGCGTCATCTGCCGCACGAGCGAAAGCCCAGATTCCGGCTCGTCGAGGATGTAGAGCCCGCGCCCATCAAAGGAACGCTGCACGACGTCCATGACGGACTCGCCATGCGACATCGCGGTCGAACCAACGTTGTAGTGCGCCTCCGCTCGCAGGAAGTAGCCGTCCTTGGGCGCGGTACCTAGCCGCAGGCTCGCCCACCTCCGGAGGGGATTGATGGGACCGGCGGAGCGCTGCACACCCCATATCCCACCGCGCTCAGGAAAGCCGTACTCGAAGGCAATGCCCTCGGCGAGCGTCGACTTTCCTACCCCGTTGTCCCCGGTCAGCACGGTCACCGGCGCACGCAGGTCCAGTCCTTGGCGTCGCAGCGCCACGAAACCAGGAACGGAGGACACCCACTCAGGTCCGTGGCCGCCGTCCAGCGCGGCATAGGCGTCGACATAGAAGTCTCTCATTCGCCCTCCCCAATAAGAAACGCGGCGGTCCCCAATGGATCGGCAAGGAACTCGCGCGCGGCGTGGACAGCTTCCGTCGCTTCGGGAGCGACGGGCGCAATCCCCTTGTCGCCGAACGCGTAGACGGTCGCGCCTTGCATGCTGAGGAAGACTGGCGAGTGCGTCGCGAGGATGACCTGCGCGCCCTGGGCGGCGAGGCGCTCGAGCTGCGTGACAACCTCGACCTGCCGGGGATAGGACAAGCCGTCTTCCGGCTCGTCGAGAATGATCATTCCGTCAGAATGGAAGCGTCTCTCGACGAGGGCGAGCAGACCCTGGCCGTGGCTGAGAAACGGCAGGTCACTGAGCGGATCGGGATTCTCCGGGCTGTGGATCTGGTGGTGATACTCGCTCAAGTTGAGGAAGGTCTCGCCGCGCAAGAAGTACACGTCGCGCGGGTTGTGCGCCCGCGAGCAGATGAGCCACTCGGGATAGTCCTCGTCGCCGGTGGCAAACCGGGCGTGGCGCGAGCCGCCCTCGGGATTGACGCCAAGCCCCACGGCGATGGCCTCGAGCAGCGTGGATTTTCCGGCGCCGTTATCCCCCACGACGACGGTCACGGGCGTAGGCAAACGCAAGGCGCCGCCGGGCAGCGCTGCGATGAGCACGCCCAGGCGGCGCATGTGTTCCGGCACGCCGGGCAGTCCCTCCCCAATAAGCTCCGGGGCGGGACGCACACTCGTGAGGAACATGGCGACGAAAGCGTGAGCCTACTTCTGGGCCGCGCGACGCTGGCGGGCGAACTCGGAAAGCACCGCACCTGCCGCCACGGAGGCGTTGAGGGATTCAACCCAGTCGGTCATGGGGATGGACATGATGGCATCGCAGTTCTCGCGGACGAGGCGCGAAATGCCTTTGCCCTCAGAGCCGATGACGATGACAACGGGGTCGGTGCCACCGTTGTAAGTATCGAGGGTGTGCTCGCCTCCCGCATCCAGGCCAACAACCTGGTAGCCGGCTTTCTGGAAGTCCTGAACCGTGCGGGTCACGTTGGTCACGCGGGCTACCGACAGGCGCGCAGCAGTGCCGGCAGAGGTACGCCAAGCCACTGCGGTAACGGAGGCGGAGCGGCGCTCCGGGATGATAACGCCGTGGCCACCGAAGGCCGCGACGGAGCGGATGACCGCGCCGAGGTTGCGGGGGTCGGTGATGTTATCGAGGATGACGAACATGCCCGGTTCCTGAGCATCGCGTGCCCGATCCATCAGGTCATGGACGTCGGCATACTTGTACGGCGGGATCTGCAGGCCAATGCCCTGGTGCATACCGTTGCCGGTCATGCGGTCCATCTCGTGGCGCTGGACCTCAAGAATCGGGATGTTGCGGGTATTGCACATGGCTACCGCCTCGGAAAGGCGAGCGTCATTACGCGTGCCCTGCACGATGTAAAGGGAGGTAGCAGGCACCTTGGCGTGCAGGCACTCGATGACCGGGTTGCGGCCAACGACCATCTCCGCGGTCTCCTTCTGGTGGCGGCCCGAATTGCGGCGCTCGCGCTCCAGTTTCGCCTTGTGCTTGGCGTGGTAGACGCGGTCCTCTGCCTTAGGCGTGGGACCCTTGCCAGCTAGGCCCTTGCGGCGCTGGCCACCAGAGCCCTTCGTGGCACCCTTCTTATTCGTCTTGCGGATACCTGCGCCGCCGCGGCCATGGGTACGTGCCATAATTCTTCTCCTTTGTTGTCCTCTGCGTATGCAGAGGACGTTAATCCGCCAGGGACCAGGTGGGGCCGTCGGCGGTGTCGGTGATGGTAATACCCGCGGCTGCAAGGCGGTCGCGCACGGCGTCCGCAGTAGCCCAGTCCTTTTCTGCGCGGGCGGTGGTGCGACGCTCCAATTCGGCCCGAACGAGAACGTCCAGGGCCGCTTCAGCGCCGCTTTCTTCGCCACTATCTTTCCACTGTTCATCCAGTGGATCAAAGCCAAGAACCGCGGCCATAGCGCGCACGGCTCCGGCGAGGCGCTCAGCCTCTTCACGGTTGCCGTCGCTCAGCGCCTTATTGCCCGCGCGCACGGTGGTGTGGATTTCCGCCAGCGCCTTCGGCACAGCGATGTCATCATTCATCGCTTCTTCGAAGGCCGGGGTCCACTCGCCCTTCTCGACGCCCTCGAACTTGCCTACGAAATCCTCGATGCGGCGGTAGCCAGCCGCAGCTTCGGTCAGCGCCGCCTCGGAGTATTCGAGCACCGAACGGTAATGCGCGGAGCCCAGGTAGTAGCGCAGCTCCACCGGGCGGACAATCTCCAGCATGTTGGCAATGGAGAGGACGTTGCCCAAGGACTTCGACATCTTCTCACCGGCCATGGTGACCCAGTGGTTATGCATCCAGTAGTTGGCGAACTTGTCCCCCGCCGCATGGGACTGCGCGATCTCATTTTCGTGGTGCGGGAACTGCAAGTCCAAGCCACCGCAGTGAATATCGAACTCGCTGCCTAGGTAGTACGTGGACATGGCCGAGCACTCCAAGTGCCAGCCCGGTCGGCCACGACCCCACGGGGTGGGCCAGGATGGCTCGCCCGGCTTAGCCGCCTTCCACAGAGCGAAGTCCTGGGGGCTGCGCTTGCCCGCGTTGTCTGTTTCGCCCTGTTCCATTTCCTCGACGCGGTTGCCGGACAGCGAACCGTAGTCCGAGCCTTCCGTGGCATTCCACGCCGCGACGTCGAAGTAGACGGAGCCAACACCGTCTTCGCCAGGCACGGCATAAGCAAAGCCGGCGTCGATAAGCCGCTGCATGTACTCCACCATCTGGGTGACAAAGCCCGTCGCGCGCGGCTCCACCGAAGGGGGCAGAACGCCCAGGGTGTTATAGGCCTTGGTGAACTCACGCTCATAGGTGGATACCCACTCCCACCAGGGGCGGTTATTCTCGGCGGCCTTGGTGAGGATCTTGTCATCGATATCGGTGACGTTGCGCACGAGTGCCACGTCATAGCCTTGCGCACTAAGCCAGCGGCGCAGGATGTCGAAGGCGACGCCGGAGCGCAGGTGGCCAATGTGCGGCTGGGACTGCGGGGTGGCACCACACAGATAGATCGACGCGTGGCCGGGGCGAACCGGCTCGAACTCACGTTGGCTGCGGGTGGCGGTATCAAAAATGCGCAAAGTACTCACCTGGCCTAGTCTAATTGACCCGCGTCCGGCGGCTAGCGCGGGACGGCCTAGGCGCGCCAGACCACGGCGGTGGCCACGGCAGCGCGGCCCTCCTTGCGGCCGGTGAAGCCAAGGTGATCCGTCGTCGTCGCAGAGACGGACACTGGGGCGCCGAGGATGTCGCTCAGAACGGCCTCGGCTTCCTTCCGCCGCGGGCCCATCTTGGGGCTCTGGCCAACCAGTTGCGCAGCGGCGTTGCCGATGATGAAGCCTTCCTTTTTCAGCAGCTCGCGGCACTCGCGCAACAACTGTGCTCCGGAGACTCCGTCGTACTCTGGCCGGCCCACGCCAACGAAGGAGCCGAGGTCGCCGAGGTTGGAGGCGGAAAGCAGAGCGTCGACAAGCGCGTGGCTCACCACGTCCCCATCGGAGTGGCCCTCGCAGCCATCCACGTCCTCAAAGAGAAGGCCTGCAATCCAGCAGGGTTTTCCGGGCTCGATCTGATGGGCATCGGTGGCGATTCCCACGCGCGGGATGATGGGGTTAGTCACTAGGCACCTCGAAGATGGTCGGTTCGGCCTCATCCGTCACGGCCTTCGCCAGGACGAGGTCGATGGGAGTGGTGATTTTAAACGCGAAGGTATCTCCCTGCACGGTCTCCACGCGCTCGCCGTGCCATTCCATGAGGCTGGCGTCATCCGTGGCGACAAAGTCAGGGTCCTGCGCCCAATAGTCTAGGTTGGCGCGGCGCAGCGCGGCCAGGTTAAAACCCTGCGGCGTCTGCACGGCACGCAGGCGGGAGCGATCCGGAGTAGACAGAACCGTGGTCCCCTCGACTTCTTTGATGGTGTCCGCGACGGGAAGGACCGGGATGACCGCGGTGGCACCGTCGAGCACGCGCTTGGCGACGCGCGCGATCATCCCCGGCGGCGTCAACGCCCGGGCGGCGTCGTGGACCAGCACCACGGCATCCTCATCTGGGATGGCTTGCAGGCCCGCCCAGACGGAATCGGCGCGCTCACCCCCGCCGTGGACGATGCGTACGGGCACATCAGAATCGATGCGGTCGAGGATGCTGGCGGCATAATCCTCCATGGCGGGGCTGACGAGAACGATGACTTCATCGACAAATTCCGAGGTAATCATGGCCTTCACGGAGCGCTCAAGCAGGGTACTTCCGCGCAGCTCCACGTAGGCCTTAGGAATATCAGCGCCAAGGCGCGTTCCCTGACCGGCCGCCGCGACGAGGGCGATCACGCGGCGGGTATTAGTCTTCGTCGTCGAAGGAGAGGTCATCGAGATCGACGTCATTGTCAATGTCGGTGGTGATGGACTTGTCCTCGACCAAGCCGGCGGCGCGGTGGCGCTCGATGGTGGCGTTGATTTCCTCCATCATGGTGTCCGCCTTCTTGTCATCGACCGGCTTAGCCAGGGAAAGCTCACCGACCAGAATCTGGCGGGCCTTGGCAAGCATGCGCTTCTCACCGGCGGACAGGCCGCGGTCCTGATCGCGGCGCCACAAGTCACGCACGACTTCTGCCACCTTGTTGATATCGCCGGATGCAAGGCGCTCCTGGTTGGCCTTGTAGCGGCGGGACCAGTTGCCGGCCTCCTCCACGTCTTCTTCGCGCAAGACGGAGAAGACCTTCTCGAGGCCTTCCTTGCCCACAACATCACGCACGCCCACCATCTCAACGTTCTTGGAGGGCACACGAACCACGAGGTCGGATTGGTTGATTTGGAGGACGAGATACTCGAGCTCCTCGCCGCCCATCTCGCGCGTTTCAATCGCCGTAATCTTGGCGGCGCCGTGGTGGGGGTAGACGACGACCTCTCCGACCTTAAATTCCATTGCCACTCCTTATGAAGCCTTTGAGACGGTGCCCATCGTGCGCTCTCGGCGTACTCTCAGTGGGCCGCATATACAGGGTATCTACTCTAGCACGCAGTTTTCCGGCACTGCTCCCCCACCCAAGCCCGTAGAGCAGCTCGCTTTACACCACGATGACGGCCAACATAAAGCGCGGCTACCCCCGGTTTACCCAAGAGGTTTGTCGGAAACTGTGTGCTTTTACTGCGGAGGTACTAGGCTAAAGCGTTGATAAGCTTTGTGATCGCAATTCAATGGAGGACACTCACAGTGCAGTCCCTGAAGTCCGCCGCTCGCTGCGGTGCCATCATGTCAGTTACCGCCCTCTCCGCGCTGGCCTTGGCGTCCTGCTCGGCCGGTCATGTTGCTCAGACCGCGGAAAAGGTCATTGCTGTCGACGGCGCATCCGCAAGCACCGAAGATGGCAAGGTGGCCGTGCGTGACGTCACCATTCAGGTTGAGCCGGACACCGGTGAGACCTCCCTGAAGTTCGTGGCCGTCAACCAGGGCTACAAGGTCGACGACGTCGTCCTCGAGTCCGTGAGCGTCGACGGCCAGGACGTACCACTGGAAGGCGCAGAGCCGCTTCCTCGCGATCACGCCCTCTACGCTGATTCCCAGACGAACCTGGACCGTCTCCCGAAGGACGGCAAGGACAAGAACATCACCTACGTGGCCACCACCCTAGAGAACGACGGCTTCGCCTTCGGCGGCGCCCGCCCGGTGACCTTCACTTTTAACACCGGCACCATCGAGGTTGACGCCACCGTGTCCGCCTCCCCGCTGCAGTCCGGTGACTTTGACCGCGACCCGCAGTCCACCGAGGGCTACGCCGAGAACAAGTAAGCCTTTTCTTCATAGAAAACCGCCCCAGCCGCCAAAGTTTTCCCGCCCGAATCACGGGCTTCAACTTTGGCAGTTGGGGCGGTCTGCGTTTAACGCTCCTTAGCGAACGCAGAAAACTCTTAAGCTCGCGAGGATGCCGTAGCCATCACAAGCAGAGAGTTAAGAATGCCCAGAGAGGACAGGGCAGCCGGGATGAGAAGCAGGTTCGGCGCCTGCGGGCCGCCGTACTTCACCATCTCATCCATAACCTGGTTGAGCGGTTCCGGGTAGGTAGCGGCGGAAGCGGCCGGGGCGCCAGCTACAGCCAGGGAGGTAGCAGCGGTCAGAGCAACGAGGGTACGACGAATCTTCATGGGGTCTCCTTGAATAGTGAGGTGTGGGGGTAAGTGAACTGGACTAGGACAGCAGGTTCGACAGGAAGCCCAAGGAGGACAGCGCCGCCGGGACGAGGATGAGGTTCTGAGCCTCATAGCCAGCGACGTTGGTGATCTCGGTCAGAACAGTGGCCAGCGGCTCAGGAGCTTGTGCGGCAGAAGCAGCCGGGGTGCCAGCGAGGGCGACGGCGGCAGCAGCGCCAGCGGCGACGAGGGTACGACGAATCTTCATGGAAATACCTTCTTGTTGTGAGAAATCGGACGGGGATAAAGAGGGGGCAGGCACACACAAGATGTAACCTGGCTAACACTGTAGCGCCTCTGTGCATATCGCGCGCGATGAAAAGGGGGCGACCCTGCCCGCGACGTGAATGTCCACACCACTTACTAGAGTGATGGGCATGGCAAAAAAGGTTCGTCCCGTCCACACGTGCTCTGAATGCGGCTTCGTCTCCCCCAAGTGGCTTGGCCGCTGCCCCGAGTGCGGTTCATGGGGAACGTTGCAGGAAACCGCGGCGTCAGAAAGCAGCACCGCGGCCCAGGCCGCTGTGTCTGGACGCCGACCAACCGGCCTGACACCGACGAGCCCAGCGGTTCCGATTACGAAGGTGGGCGCTGCCGCCACGAAGGCCCTCAACACTGGCATCGGGGAGCTCGATCGCGTTCTTGGCCGCGGCATCGTTCCCGGTTCGGTGGTGCTCATGGCGGGTGAGCCGGGAGTCGGAAAATCCACTTTGTTATTGGAGGTCGCCTCCCGCTGGGCGCAACTGGGCCGCACCGCCCTCTATGCCACGGCCGAGGAATCCGCCGGGCAGGTCCGCGCCCGGGCCGAGCGGACCGGGGCCTTGCACGAGACGCTCTACCTCGCGGCCGAATCGAATTTGGATGTCGTCTTTGGTCACGTCGAACAGCTCAAGCCCAGCCTCCTCATCGTGGACTCCGTCCAAACCATGCACGCGGCCGGGGTGGAGGGCGTAGCCGGTGGCGTGGCACAGTCGCGTGCGGTGACCGCAGCCCTGACCACACTGGCCAAAACCACCGGCATCCCCATCCTCCTCGTCGGACACGTGACCAAGGACGGCAACGTCGCTGGCCCGCGCGTGCTCGAGCACCTCGTGGACGTCGTGTTGAACTTTGAAGGTGACCGCCAATCCTCCCTGCGTCTGCTCCGGGGACTCAAGAACCGTTTCGGCGCCACCGATGAGATGGGCTGCTTTGAGCAAACCGCCGCCGGCATCCGGGAGGTGGCGGACCCTTCCGGCCTCTTCCTCTCCCACCGCGGCAGCACCCCAGACGGTTCAGCGGTGACCGTCGCCATGGATGGCGTGCGCCCCATCCTGGCCGAGGTGCAGGCGCTGACCGTCGACCCCGTGGCGAAGAACCCGCGGCGCGTGGTCACGGGGCTCGATGCCAACCGTGTCCCGATGGTGCTCGCCGTACTGCAGGCCCGCGCCGGTGAACGCACCAACGATAAGGACGCTTACGTGGCCACGGTGGGCGGCATGAAGATCCAAGAGCCGGCGACGGATCTTGCCGTAGCGCTCGCCACGTGGTCTTCCTTGCACGAGCAGCCGCTGCCACCGAAAACGGTGGTCATCGGTGAGGTGGGCCTGGCCGGCGAAGTTCGCCGCGTACCGAACCTGGACCGCCGCTTGGCAGAAGCGTCCCGCTTGGGTTACCGCTACGCCATCGTCCCGCCCGGAAAGGTGGAGGTCGGCGGTGGCATGCAGGTGCGCCAAGCCGCAACGCTGAGCGAGGCGATTGCAGCGCTTAAAGCAAGTTGAACGGCAACGCTGGGGAGTAGTTTTCCCCGATGACGGTATGCAGGAAGTAAGCGCCTGGCTCGGCTTCCTCGCGCTCGGTGCACTTGCCCGACTCGGAACGCTTGCGGGACCAATCCGCCTGGAAGTAGCGCGTCTCACCGGACTTGAAAGTCTGCTTGCCGGTTTCCACTGAGGCATAGCAATCGGTATCGGACCACACGCGTTCGTTGGAGCCCATCTTGTAAACCTCGAAACGCAGCTGCTCTTCATCGAGATCGATAGAGCAGTCCTCCGTCGTCGGGTTGAATACCTCCAAGTAGAAGGTTGGCATCTTACCGGCGGGGACGCTGTCCTCGTTGGTCTTGGCCATCACTTTAAGGTCCTGGAGGGAACACGTTGTCTTGGATGGATCAACGGTGAGCTCAGCTGGCTTTTCCTCGGAGGTCGGTTCTTCTTTGTCCGTCTCCCCCGCCTCGGGCTCGGTGGATTCCTCAGACGCGGTGGACTCGGTCGTCTCCACCGCCGAGGTTGCATCCTCCGACGGAGTCAGAGTGCCCGACGCCGCCGCCTGCTGCGACTCGGCTCCCGGGTCCTCCTTCGAACCGCTAAAGAGCGCGGTGGCAGCCCAAATAAGGATAACCACGAGTACCAGAATCGCCACGAGCGCGGCGATGCGGCGACGCAGGTAAATCTCTCGCGGCAGCTGCTTCGGGGTACGGGATGGCTCAGTCACAGCTCTTAGTTTAAGGGGACTAGAGCCCAACCCGGGCCAGCCCGGGGCCGCGTGTCTTGAGCAGCGACTTCTATGCGCTTAGTCCCGCCCAGTGCCCGGGCCAGCCGGCGAGCCTAGTGAACGCCGTGCAGGACGACGGTCTCCACGCTGGAATCCTCTAGGAGGTAGCGCAGGCCGACGATGCCGAGCGTGCCGGCGTCGAGAAGCTGGCGCGCAGCCGGCACGTCAGAAATGATCTGGGAGACTGTCTGCGCGGTATTCTCGCGCTCGAAATCGGCGAGCTCCTCGCGGCCATCACGCTTGGCCACCATCGAGGCAGCGGCCACGCGCTCAATGATCGGACGCTGCAGGCCCGTCGGCAGATCGCCGCCCGCCAGGAAGTCCGCAGCTGCGCCCACCGCACCGCAGGACTGATGCCCCATCACCACGAGCAGGTTGGCCTTGAGATTCTCCAGGGCATAGTCCAGCGACGCCATCACCGCGCTGTCCAGGATATGACCGGCGGTGCGGATGACGAAGGCATCGCCGAAACCAATGTTGAACACGTGTTCGATCGGCGCGCGGGAATCGGAACAGGCCAACACAATGACGCGCGGGTCCTGCCCTTGGGTCAGGCCAGCGCGCAGCTTCGCGTCTTGGTTAACGTCGATGAGGTGGCCCGTCACCAGTCGGTGGTTACCTTCCTGGAGGGCTTCCCACACCTTCTGCGGGTTTTGAGGGACATCTACTAAAGGCATGATCCTTACTCTAGTCCCCACCACCTACACTGAGGTGCCTATGGATACCCAAGCTGTCGTGGAATGGTTCGATGCCCATGAGCGTCCCCTACCGTGGCGCGAGCCAGGGACCTCGGCATGGGGCGTGCTCTTAAGCGAGGTCATGAGCCAGCAAACACCCGTCGCGCGCGTCGCCCCGCAGTGGGAGGAGTGGATGCGCCGCTGGCCCACCCCACAGGACCTCGCGGCGGCTTCCAAAGCAGATGTGCTGCGTGCCTGGGGAAAGCTGGGCTACCCGCGCCGCGCGTTACGCTTGTGGGAGTGCGCGAAAGAGATTGGTGAAGGCGCGGTTCCGGGAGACGTCGACAAGCTCTTGGCGTTGCCCGGAATCGGTGAGTACACCGCGCGTGCGGTGGCTTGCTTCCATTTTGGGCACAACGTTCCGGTGGTGGATACCAACGTCCGCCGCGTCTATGCCCGCGCCGAGGAGGGCCGCTTCCTGGCGCCACCTCCCGCAAAACGCGAGTTGGCGCAGGTAGAAGCTTTGCTTCCAGAAGAGAACGGTCCGCGCTTTTCAGCCGCGCTCATGGAGCTCGGCGCGCTGGTGTGCACGGCCAAGAACCCCGACTGTGCCGCCTGCCCCATCAAGTCCACGTGCGCCTGGCAGCTCGCGGGCTGTCCGGAGCCCAGCGAAGAAGAGACCGCGCGGGCCAAGAAGCGCGTGCAAAAGTTCACCGGTACGGACCGGCAGGTGCGCGGGCTGCTTCTCGACGTCCTCCGCGCCACCCCTCATCCCGTCGAGCAATCCGCGCTCGACGCGGTATGGCCGGACGCGGCACAGCGCTCGCGCGCACAAGCCTCACTGCTCGAGGATGGGTTGATGGATGTCAACGACGAGGGTTTGTTCCACCTTCCGCACTAGGCACATGTGAGAAGTCGATGAGGTGGCCGAAGGTCCAGTCACGGTCGGTCAACAGGCGCGCGAGGATAAGCCCACAGCCGATGGCTGCCACGGCCATCGAGGCGGTAGCGAAGTTGCTCAACGCCTGGTCCATGTTACCCACGTTGAGGTGATAGACAGTGCGGAACATGGAGGTGCCCGGGATCATGATGACGGACGCGGGCACCGTCGTGGTGATGCGCGGTAGGTGTGCGCGTGTGGAGGCCACCGCACCCAAGAGCCCGACGATGAGACCACCTACGAAGGCGCCGACGTAGGCCGTGGCCCCGACGCCGATGAGGAGCAGGCGCACAAGGTTGGCCACCGTTCCCACCGCGGCCGCCACGAGCACCATCCGGCGCGAGGAGTTAAAGAGGAACGCGAATCCGGAAATGCCTAGGAAGCTGGCCGCCGCGGCGGCGAGGTACCACACGGGCGCATAGTCCGGAATTCCCGGTTCCGGGGTGAGTTCCGTGGTCCAGCTGACTAAGGCCACGGTAAAGGTCGCAGCTGTGATCACCGTCAGCGCGTAGGTCAGGCGGGATAGTCCGGCCTCGAAGTCGAAGCGCGCGAGATCAATGAGCGCGGAGAATAGCGGGAAGCCGGGAATGAGGAAAAGTACGGCGGCCACATAGCCCGAGGAAAACTCCGACGGGTCCGCCACCCCGGCGGCGGCCACAGCCTCGGTGGTGAAGAAGTACACGAGGCTAGCCACCGTCCCGGCCGCCACGATGCAGCCCAGCTGGTGAACGTGCTTGCCGTGTAGGACCGCGCGGGTGAGCTGACCACAAAAAGCGGCGAGCGCCACGAGGAAAATCGCCAGCGGCGTGAAGAAGTTCAGGACCGCGAATGAGGCGCACGCAATCGCCGCCGCGGCTGCCAAGAACCAACGATTCCACCGCTTGACCACCCTCGACTCGATGGAATCAAGCATCTCCGTGAGCTCTTCGGCCGTAATGCCCGCGTACAGCTTGTGGTGGGTAAGGTCCTCAAGGGCTTCGATCCGGGATGCATCGACAGCCGGTGAATGCTGCTGGGCCACCACGGTGCGAAACTCGCGGCCGCGGTGAAACGTGCATGTTATCTGGGTGACGCCAACGTTGGCGTCGAGCCGATCAAAGCCGAGCGCGCGGGCGGCACGTTTCATGCCGCGCAGCACGCGGTAGCCGGACGTTCCCGCGCCCATGAGCATCATGCCTAGGCGCAAGACGACGTCGGCCTCGTACCCCATACGGACATAGTCGCTGTTGGGGTGAGATGTCATTAGCGCCAGCGTCCCCGGAAATTCAGGCCTCCGGGCAGGTTGACCCACATGCCGCCGCGGGAGTTAAACGTCACGGGGCCGACCTTCGTCGACATCGAGGCACCGGAGCCGGAGAGGTTGATCCAGCTGTTCTTTCCGGTCTTCTTGCGCTTGCGATAATAAATTCCCATGCGTGCCAGCTTAGCGCGGATGCGCACCACGACGCCGCAGGCTACTCTGAGCTTTGTGCGAATAAAATCCCTGTTAACAGTGCTGACGGCCACCGCTGCTCTTATTCTGGCGTCACCCGCCGCCCACGCGGTGGAGCCGGGCAGCGTCCAATCGGCGTCACCGATAGAACAACCCGGTGTTAAGGCCACTGTTATCTCTTATTCCTCCACCCTCATGGATGGCACACCCACCACGGTGACCGGCATGGTCTACGAGCCCTCAGCACCATGGAACGGGCCGGGCGAGCGCCCAACTATCGTCTACGCGCCGGGAACGCGTGGGGCGGGTGACCAGTGTGCACCGTCCCGAGCCCGTTTCGCCGCCGACGGCAACCGCGTTGACCAGCGCTATGAAGCTGCGGCCACGCGCGTGTATAACTATGCGGCCTCCCAAGGTGTGCGCGTCGTAGTCACGGACTACATCGGGCTCGGAACCCCGGGGCACCATTCTTATGTCAACAACGTCGAGGAGGCCCACGCGGTTCTTGACGCCGCCCGCGCCGCGCTCCGGCTCGCCGGTGCTCCCGCCGATTCCCCCGTGGGATTTGTCGGCTACTCCCAAGGCGGCGGTGCAGCTGCCGCTGCGGGCGAATACGCCGCTAGCTACGCCCCCGAGCTCAACGTCAAGGGAACCTTCGCCGGTGCACCTCCAGCGGACCTCTTCGAGGTGATGCAGGCGGTCGACGGCTCAGCGCTCGTTCACGTGTTGGGCTACGCCATCAATGGTTTTGCGGAGCGTAGCCCGGAGTTCTCCCGGGAAATCATCGATGAGATGAATCCGCGCGGCCACACATTCCTCGCCGACGCCGCCACTTTTTGTTTGCGCGAATCGATGTCTACCTGGGGAAATGTTCGAACCAGTGAGCTGACCACGAGCGGCGAGTCCTTCGCCGAGCTCCTGCGCCGCAAGCCGGTAGCCTCCCGCATGCTGCACGAGCAGCGCCTCGGCCAGCGCGCTCTCAACGCCCCGATGATGGTGGTCAACTCCCCGACCGATGACATCATCCCCTACCAGCAAGCACGCCGCATGGCCCACGACTTCTGTGCTGCCGGCGGGACCGTCTACTTTGAGGACGCCTGGGCGGTCAACGTGAACCCAGGCTCGGGCACCAACCATGCCGCCCCCACGGTCCGCGCGGTTCTGCAGGGCACGAACTACCTCATCGACCGCTTCCGCGACGTCCCCGCACCGTCAAACTGCCAACCTGCCGAATCCTAGAATCGCCCCCTGGCGCCGCCATCCATTTTCATTTAATTGTCAATAAGCGCCGGCGGGGATAGACTGAGTGCATGGCACACGAGCACCACGACCACGATCACTCCAGCACGCCGCTGCGCGCACTACTGATTGCGCTGAGCATTACCGGAACCGTCTTCTTCGCGGAGCTGATCGGCGGCTGGTTGGCGGGCTCAATGGCGCTGATGGCGGATGCGATGCACATGCTTTCCGACGCCGCTGGGTTGATCATCGCGGTGTTAGCGGTGTTGGTTGGGCGTCGACAAGCATCAGCCCAGGCCACGTACGGCTACCGGCGAGTAGAGGTGCTTGCTGCGCTAGCGAACGCGGTGATGGTCCTGGCGATCTCGGTGTGGATTGTCGTCGAGGCGGTGCGCCGCCTGCAGAGCCCAGCTGAGGTACAAGGAACAACGATGCTGATCATCGCGGTGATTGGCCTTGTGGCGAATGCGCTATCGGCGTGGGTGTTGCACCGGCACCGCGAATCCTCAATCAACGTGGAGGGCGCGTTCTTGCACGTGCTGGTGGATATGCTCGGCTCGATCGCAGTGATCGTGGCGGGCGTCGTGGTACTGACCACGGGGTTTGTGGCGGCGGACGTGATCGCCTCCCTGGTGATCGCGGCGATGGTGCTCCCGCGCGCCTGGCAGCTCATGCGGCTCTCGGCGAGCGTGCTGCTCGAGCAGGTCCCGGCGGACTTCGACGCCAGCGTCATCGAGCCCGCGCTGCGACAGATCGAGGGTGTTGCCGACATCCACGACCTACACCTGTGGAGCCTGGACGGCGTGAACGTGCTGACGACCGTGCACATCGTGCGCGACGGTACCGTCGAGACCGGCCCTCTGTTGGATGCCGCCCAGCAAGCCCTGCGCGAGCACGGCATCGAGCACTCCACCATCCAGATCGAGCACCCAGAGCACGAATCCCACGAGACGGTGTGCTGATTCCCTTCTAGTGGTGGGCGGGTCATCCCGCCCACTGGGCCTTCCCACCCACCGGGCCATCTCGCCCACTGGTCGTGCAAAAAGCCCCGGACCGCATGCAGTGTCACACGCATGCGATCCGGGGCTAATCCTTATGGGGCCCAGGTCAGCGCTTAGAGCGGCTGGCCAGCACCGGCACCTGCCGGCGGCGGGTTGCCGTCATCGCCATCGTCGTTGTGGGATTCCTCAGCGGAATCGCTACCAGACTCGTCGAGGACGTCCGGGGTCACCGTGTCCGGACCATTGGAGTCGGGGCCGTGAGTTTCGGCGTCGATCTCGGTGGCGAGTTCCTCATCGGCCTCACGCACGGCGGTCTCCTCGAGCTCATTGTCGAAGGTGTCCTCCGGCAGCGGGCGTGGACGCGGCGTGAAGGTGAAGGTGGCGGAAGAATTGTCCTTGGACTCGCCGTCCCAGCCCTCAACATCCACGGTGATGATTTCACCCGCACCGATTTCGCCGAAGAGGATCTTCTCGGAGAGCTGGTCCTCAATCTCACGCTGGATGGTGCGGCGCAGCGGACGAGCACCCAAGACCGGATCGAAGCCACGCTGAGCCAGCAGGTCCTTGGCCTTCTGAGTGAGCTCGATGCCCATGTCACGCTCGGAGAGCTGCTTCTCTACGCGGGCGATGAGCAGCTCCACCATCTCGACGATCTGCTCCTGGGTGAGCTGGTGGAAGACCACAATCTCATCAATACGGTTGAGGAACTCGGGGCGGAAGTGCTTCTTCAGCTCGTCATTGACCTTGTTCTTCATGCGCTCGTACTGCGCATCGGCGTCATTCTCCGAAGAGCCGGTGAAGCCCAGTCCCACAGCCTTGGAGATGTCCTGGGTGCCCAGGTTGGAGGTGAAGATAAGCACGGTGTTCTTGAAGTCCACCACGCGGCCCTGCCCATCGGTCAGGCGGCCATCCTCCAACACCTGCAGAAGGGTGTTGTAAATCTCCTTGTGGGCCTTTTCGATCTCATCGAAGAGCACCACGGAGAAAGGCTTGCGGCGAACCTTCTCGGTCAGCTGGCCGCCCTCTTCGTAGCCAACGTATCCCGGAGGAGCACCAAAGAGGCGGGACGCGGTGAAGCGATCGTGGAACTCACCCATATCGATCTGAATGAGGTCATCATCCGAACCGAAGAGGAAGTTAGCCAAGGACTTCGACAACTCCGTCTTACCCACACCGGAGGGGCCTGCGAAGATGAAGGAACCGGAAGGACGGCGCGGGTCCTTCAGGCCGGCACGGGTGCGGCGAATGGCGCGGGACACGGCCTTGACGGCATCGTCCTGGCCGATGATGCGCTTGTGCAGCTCCTCTTCCATGTTGAGGAGGCGGTTGGATTCCTTCTCCGTGAGCTTGAGCACCGGAATGCCGGTCCAGTGCGCGAGGACCTCAGCGATCTGCTCCTCGCCGACCTCGGCGATTTCCTCCAAGTCACCGGAGCGCCACTGCTTTTCCTTTTCCGCGCGCTCTTCACCCAGCTTGCGCTCCTTATCGCGCAGTCCAGCGGCCTTCTCGAAGTCCTGGGCGTCAATCGCAGCTTCCTTTTCCTTGCGGACCTCTGCGATGCGATCATCCACTTCGCGCAGGCCCTCCGGGGCGGTCATGCGCTTGATGCGCATACGGGCACCGGCCTCATCGAGGAGGTCAACAGCCTTATCCGGCAAGAAGCGGTCATTGATGTAGCGGTCCGACAGGGAGGCTGCAGCCTTCAACGCTTCATCGGTGTAGGAGACGCGGTGGTGTGCCTCGTACTTATCGCGCAGCCCCTTGAGGATCAGGATGGTGTCATCGAGGGAGGGCTCCTCCACCTTGACAGGCTGGAAGCGGCGCTCCAAGGCAGCATCCTTCTCAATGTGCTTGCGGTACTCATCCAGGGTGGTGGCACCGATGGTCTGCAGCTCGCCGCGAGCCAGTTTCGGCTTTAGCAAGGAAGCAGCATCGATAGCGCCCTCGGCGGCACCGGCGCCGACCAGGGTGTGGATCTCATCGATAAAGAGGATGATGTCACCGCGCTGGTTAATCTCCTTGAGCACCTTCTTCAGGCGCTCCTCGAAGTCACCGCGGTAGCGCGAGCCAGCCACCAGGGAGCCGAGGTCCAGCGAATAGAGCTGCTTATCCTTGAGGGTCTCCGGGACCTTGCCGTTAACGATATCGAGGGCTAGGCCCTCGACCACGGCGGTCTTACCCACGCCGGGCTCACCGATGAGCACCGGGTTGTTCTTGGTGCGGCGAGACAGAACCTGCATGATGCGTTCAATCTCGGAATCGCGACCCACGACTGGGTCCAGCTTGCCGTCGCGCGCAGCCTGGGTGAGGTTGCGGCCAAACTGGTCCAGCACCAGGGAGTTGGAGCGCTCGCCGGAGCCACCCGGGCCAACACGGCCTCCCTGGCCAGCGCCGGCACCGGCACCTACCGGGCCGGGGCCACCCTGGGACTGGCCGCCTTCGCCTTCATTCCCTTCGTAGCCTGAGAGCAGCTGGATAACCTGCTGGCGCACGCGCGGCAGGTCGGCGCCCAGCTTGGTCAGCACCTGAGCCGCCACGCCGTCACCCTCACGGATGAGGCCAAGCAGCAGGAACTCAGTGCCAATGTACTTGTGGCCCATCTGGAGACCCTCACGCAGGGAGAGCTCGAGAACCTTCTTCGCGCGCGGGGTAAATGGGATGTGGCCGGTGTGCGGCTGAGAACCTTGACCAATAATCTCTTCCACCTCACGGCGGACGTCCTCCAGCGAGATACCCATGGACTCCAAAGCCTTGGCCGCTACACCTTCGCCTTCGTGAATAAGCCCCAGGAGGATGTGCTCGGTGCCGATGTAATTGTGGTTGAGCATGCGTGCTTCCTCCTGCGCCAAAACAATGACGCGGCGAGCACGGTCAGTAAACCTCTCGAACATTACCTCTTACCTTTCGCTGTAAATGTGTCATCCACTCTAACGCGCGGGGCGGACACTCCATTCGCGAATTCCGCACCCCCCTACTCAAAAACCTCATTTCCCCAGGTAGAGCCACTGTACGCCGGTAGCGAACAGGTGGCGGGAGGCGTCGCCAAGCGCCTGCGCGCAAGCCTTGAAGTAAAGTAACTCTTCAGTCAACACTGGTTACATCCCCGCGGGAAGGAGCCTCCCCCGATGCAACAGGCACAGCACGGCACCCTGCTTATCGACGATCTGATTGGGCACTCCCGCCTCCTCGAGGTCTCCGAAAGCGTCACCCTTGGCCGCCAGGGGGACTTCCTACTGGCCTCCGATGATCCCGCCATGCACCGCACGTTCCTGCAGGTGTGGTCCAATGGCTCACAGTGGTTCATCAAGAACATCGGCAGTTTCATCGCCGCTACGATCCAGCCGCCCGCCGCCTGCGGCTTCGGCCGCACCCTCATCAGCCCCGGCAGCATTGAGGTCCTGCACCCGGGAACCTCCACGCTCTATTTCTCCACTGCCACCATGAGCTACGAGTGCGAGCTCACCGTCATGCAGTCGCTGCGCAGCCCACAGCCCAGCCTTCCACCGGATGGGCCGTTTACCACCCACGTCTTCGAGCCGAATGAGGAGCAGTGCCTGCTGCTCAAGACCCTCGCTCAGCCACTCCTCGACAACCCCGCTGCGGAGCCACGGGTGGTCGTGAGTAGTCAGCGCGAGCTAGCAGAGGCCCTAGACTGGACCGAAAAGAAAGTAGAGCGCAAGATTCAGACGCTGGCGGAGACCTTGCAAAAGCTCGGCGTTCCGCAGTTCCAGCCGGGCCAGAAAATCTCGTGGCGCATTGTGCTCGCCCAGTTCGCGGCCGCACACCCGCACTACTATGCGCACCTTTCATAACAATTCAGCATTATTGTTTTAAGCCGCTCACCGGTGCTGTTATTCTTTGTCTGATTCTGGCCCCTTTCTATTTTTATCCCCTTCTATCCCTCATCTGTCCCTCTGCAAGGATCTGACAACCAATGTTCGCCTCCGTCTCTCCGCGCGCGCTAGCTGGACTCGGCGTAGCGCTCCTCGCGCTGTCTGCGTGCGCGACGAACAAGGACACCGCGGAGGATGCGCCCAAATTCACGGTCACGGGCCAGACCACCCTGTCCCAGTACGAAGACGTTCCTGTCGAGGGGGCCGACTCCGAGAGCCCAGAACCCAGCGAACCTTCGCACCTGCGCCAGGAGGACGGCACCTACCTGCTCACGAAGAAGGAAGCGGGCCCCGGTGTGGTCAACGAAATCGTGGCCACCTACTCGGGCGTAGAGCCCTACGGTTTCCAAACCCTGCGCGTTGAGCTGGACAACCGGCGCTACGACGGGGCTACCGGCGGCTCTGCCCCGACCGGCGTGCTGCAGTGGGCCACCGGGGGTGCCCTTGTCCTCAGCGTGCAGGCCACGAACTTGAGTGGGGACGAGGCAGATCTGGACAACAATGCCGAATGGCAGGTGGCGCTTCTCGACGACACCCAGTCACACCACCTCAAGGAGGGCGAGGATTTCGTCGTGGACTGTGAGTCCGGCGAGTGCACGCTGGTTGCTCGGCTCACCGACCCCGGCGACTTCGTCGCAGAGATCAGCATCCGGCAGGCCGGTTATGAGCCTTTTGTCATTCACCAGCCCATCATCGTCGCCGCATAGCCATGAACAGCCAGCCCACCGCTTCCGGTCTGCCTTTGGATCTTGAGCCCGAGCTCAGCGCCAAGGGCTACTCGCAGTTCCACCAGATCGGTGCGGGTGGCATGGGCACCATCGTCTTTGCCCGCAAGGAAAGCTTGGACCGCGAGGTCGCCATCAAGGTCATCGCGCAGCATGCGGCCGAGGATGATGAGGAGGTCCGCCGCTTCATGGCGGAGATGCGCACCGTCGCGGCACTCGAGCATCCGGCCATCGTGCCTATCTACGATGGCGACATCACCCCGGGCGGCGTGCCTTATTTCATTATGAAATTTCTGCGCGGCCCTAGCTTGGAGGCGCACATTAACCAGCGGATCTTGGACAATTCCAAGTTCACGGTGGAGGAAACCGTGCAGCTGCTCGCGCCCATCGCACAGGCCCTGGACTACCTGGCGGCCCTGCCTTCGCCGGTCATTCACCGCGACGTCAAGCCCGCGAACATCATCGCCGATAGCACGCCTTCCCCCACGGCCCACAGTGATAACGAGGGCTGTACCGTCATGCTGGCGGACTTTGGCATCGCCATCAATGAGGACACGACGCGCTTGACCCGCGAAGGCCTGCGCGTGGGCACGGATGCCTACATGGCGCCGGAGCTCTACCCCACGCAGCTGGTCAAGCAGCCACCGCAGCCGACCGCCGCCAGCGACCGCTACTCGCTCGCGCTCATCGCGCTGGAGATGCTCACTCTGGTTAATCTGCGCCGCGCCACCAGTCCCCAGCAGTGGGCGCACAGCCGTGTGATACCGCAGTTGACCGCTCATAATCTGGCGCCTGGCGACGCTCCCCTCGCCCCCGCCCTCAACACTTTTTTCGCCAGCGCGCTGAACCCGGATCCTCATCAGCGCTTCGCCAGCGCATCGGAGATGCTCGCGGAGCTGAGTGAGCTGGCGTCCGCGCCGCGCCCCGCAGCCCCGGATGCTGCCGCCGGCCCTGCTACGCCACCGGCCAGCCCCCACCACGAGCGCGCCCAGCAGCCGCGGCGCCGCCATCTGAGCATCCTCGGGGGCGTGCTTGCGGCGGTGTTGCTGTGTCTGGCAGTCGCCGGCGGACTAGCGCTGTACGGCGCGGGGTGGGACGACTACGACGAGGTTCTGGCCCAACAATTTCCACAGTTGTTGCCGGAGCACCCTGGCCGCGCTCCGTGGCGCAACCTCGACTGCCGCCCCGCGCTGCCGGAAGCGGGGCAGCAGGCTCGAATCGTGTGCAGGGGCGACGACCTCACGCTCGTCGCAGCTGATTTCGGCACGGAGGACAACCGTAACTCCATCATGCCGCGCCGCCTCGACGTCTTAGTCCAGGATGCGTGCAGCATCACCTCGGCGGAAATCCCTCACCAGCCGGGAACGTGGGGAGTGTACCCCTCGGGCGTCTCCGCGCGTTTTGCTCTCGTTCTTGCTGGTCCGCAGGCCCACGAGGACCGTTTGAGCTTGCCCATCTGTTAGCCCACCCTGGCGGGAGCGCTGTGTCACGCCCATGGACACGGTGTCGCCTTTAGAATGAGGAAGATTCGTATACCTCACCGTCGACCTCCTCCACGAAGGATTTCTCTCACCGTGACTACGCTTCCTGAATTTTTCACTACCCAGCACCGGCTGCGCGAGAAGGCTGTCTTGGACCAAGGGACGGGCTCCTCGCTGTTTCTCGTGGAAGATCCCTCGCAAGACGAACTCCTCGTAGAGATTTATGGTCCGGAGCACCGCGGCGTGCTCCGCCAGTCCGGAATCGTTGGCCAGCTGCAGCACAGCGCTATTGCCCCCGTCGTGGGCACGGGCACGATGAACAATGGTCAGGAGTTTTTTGTACGCCGCAGCCTGCCGGGCGAGCAGCTGTCGAAGTACACGTCATCTGGCATCGGCGCCCATCACCTTTCCCAGGAGGAGGCTCTCGCCGTCTTTGCTCCCTTGGCCGACGCCACGGACTTCCTTATCCAGCAGGGCCGCGCTGGCTTCGCTCTCCGTGCGCTCAACCCGCGACGCATCATCCTCACCGATAACCGCGCGAACGCCTTCTTCGCCACGGTCGGCCCGGCCACCGCTACCGACGCCCCCACTGCCTCCGCGAAGGAGGTCATTGACCGCCTAGCCCAGCTCGTCTCCGCGGCCTACCCAGGCTTCCGTGCTGCGGCCGCCTACCCCTCAGCGGCCGCCGTTATCGACGCCGTGCGCAGCACAAACACAGATAGTCCGGGCGCGGCCTCGTGGCAGTCAGCTCCGCAGCCCACCGCCGCCCCACAGGCGGACTGGGCCGGGCCGCAGCAACCCCAGCAACCCCAGCAACCGCAACCTGGCTATGCTGCCGATCCCGCGGAGTCATCACCCACCACGCGCACCTCGAAATCGAAGGGCAAGGTCTTTGCGGGCTTGGGCGTGGGCCTTCTTCTCCTGCTCCTGGTTGGTGGGCTGCTGTGGTTCTTCTTGGGGCGGTCGGCGTGGTCCGACTCAGAGCAGGCGCTTGCCGACGGCCACCCCGGGCTCATCAGCTCCCGCCCCGGCGACGAAGGCTTCAACGGCGCCACCTGCGAATCCCGTGCTCCGGAGGACGGCCAAGAGGCGAAGATTACGTGCGTTGGTGACGGCGTGAGCTACTCCGTGGCGCGGTACGGGGACGTCACCCAGCGCGAGGCCGCCGGCCCGACGCAGGGCGCGCAGGAACTATCCAACGGACGCTGCACCGTGTACAGCTACGACATTTCCGATTCCGAGCCGGTGTTCTACATGAGCGCCGAGGACTCCACCGACGCCGTCCTCGTCTGGGGCGAGGACGCAGAGGACATCCGCCTCAACCTACCTCTGTGTTAAACCGCGCACTTAGTCCGCGCGCTTAAGCAGCGGTGCTATCACAGCAATGGCGATGCCGGCCACGCCGGCAAACAGGAAAGCCCAATGCGTTCCCTGCGCCGTCGCCGCGGCCGGGCTTAGCCCAGCGGCAGCGCCAGCCAGGGTGCCGCGGGTGAGGAAGACAACGAGCAAAGCCGTTCCCGTCGCACCCGCCAATTGCTGGAAAGTGTTCATGATTGCCGAGCCGTGCGAATAGAGCTTCTTCGGAAGCGAGGACAGCGCAGTGGTCATCAGCGGCGTCATCATCAAGCACATGCCGAGGGAGAAGATCACGTGCATACCCACGACCATCCACACAGCTGAGTTCTCACCCAAGGTGGCCATGAGCCACAGCCCGGCCACCATGAGCAGTGAACCAGGAATCATGAGCGGGCGCGGGCCATAGGAATCGAAGAGCCGGCCCACAATCGGGGAAAGGAAGGCTTGGAGGATGCCGCCCGGCATCACCACCAACCCCGTGGCAAAGGCCGTAGCCCCCAGGGTGGTTTGCAGATAGATGGGCAAGACCGTGACCATTCCCAGCATGAGCCCAAAGGACAGGAGGAGGATGATCACCGCGAGGGTGAAATTGCGCACACGGAAGGGACGCAGATCCATCAGGGCGCGATCCTCCAGCGCCAAGCGCCGCTGCCGACGGATGAATACGGCGAGCGCGATGACGCCCACCACGGTAACGGCGATGTCCACCCAGCCGCCTCCCTGCAGGATCTTTTCCATCGAGGACAGGCCGTAGATCAACCCGCCAAACGCGAAGGCGGAAAGGATGACGGAGAGGCCGTCGAGCGGGGTATCACGGTTCTCACCCACATTGTCCAAACGCCAGAGCCCGGCGATGAGAATGAGGGCGATGAGCGGAACCATGGACCAGAAGATGGCGTGCCAGGTGAAGTGGTTGAGAATCGCTCCGCCGACGGTGGGTCCCAATGCCGGGGCCACGGAGATAACCACGGAAATGATGCCCATCACCGTGCCACGACGCTGCGCTGGGACCAGCGTCATGGCCACGGTCATAAGGGTAGGGATCATCAAAGCGGTTCCGCCAGCTTGAAGGACGCGGCCCACCAGCAGGATGAAGAAGCTCGGTGCGAGGGCCGCCACCACGGTTCCGGCCAGGAAGAGCCCCACGGACGCAACGAAGATCTGGCGCGTCGTGAGCCTTTCCAGAAGGAAGCCGGTGGTCGGGATAACCACAGCCATGGTGAGCATGAATCCCGTCAACAACCACTGGGCACTCGTGGCAGGAATGGAGTAGTCCGCCATAATGGCTGGTAGCGCAACGGAGAGCGAGGTCTCGTTGAGAATCATGACCATCGCTCCCAGCACCAGGATGCTGAGGGTAGTTATTACCTTCGAAGGGATTTCAGCGGACATGCGGCCGGCTACACCTTTCAACTTTTCTATTTTGGGTCTTCAGCGCTGCTACTCACATCGTCAGCGCCCAAGAGACAACACGTGAGCGATTTAGTGTATTCCTCTGGTGGCCGGGGGTGCCACACGAGCCAAATGTGAACCCTCGTTGGGTGGCACTCCCCGGAATCTCAGCAGGCGCGCTAGGCCACACGGCAGTGTAAAGGTGACAGCGCCCTCCGTACTACTCAAAGCTCTAAAAGCTACTGCCTAAAGTTACAGAAAGGCCTCTGGATGCAGCGCGACCTCCTTGTCACTAACTCCGCTGGGGAACGCGCCGTCGTGCGCCCAGGTCAGCAGCTCGTGGCAGGCCGCGCGGGGGACTTCCCACTGGCTCCTGATGACGCCTCCATGCACCGTCACTTCCTCCACTTCTGGCAGCAAGAGGATAACTGGATGGTGAGTAACGTGGGCAGCTTCCTGGCGGCGGAGTTATCCTCCCCACGCATCCGCACGCACGGCCCCATCAGGCTGCTGCCGCACGCTACCGCAGCCATCCCCGAGGGCACCTCGCTGCTGTGCTTCACGACGCCCAGCGGCTCCTACGAACTCACGCTGACTCGCGGCCCGCACTGATCTAGCGCTGCCCACCTTTCTCTGACACGAGTGCACGCGCGGCCGGGTCCAGGACGACGACAGCGCCACCGTCTTCAATGCTGCAGCCAAGCCACCGATAGTCGGGCTCGTCTGGCCAGCCGGGATCGGCGTTATAGGAGCAACTGAAATCATCTTCCATGAGGTACCCACGGTTACCGCCCTCCATGGGCGCGAAGTCATAGTTCTTGTAATACTCAAGAACTTCCATTGCCCGCGCGCAATTCGTCCCGTTTTCTTTGGCATAGACATACTCGCCATTGCCGAGGTCCCCACAGATGGTTCCGGTCATAGCTTTCCCTTCCCCATCTGGCTGCGGTGGGAAGGTATCGGAGTAGTACTCACCATCGTCTTTCACTGTGAAGTGGTGGCCATCGATCTTGACCGTGAACTCATCCTCATTCACGGATTCAAACGTCACACCGTTCATCGTGACGGTGTTCCCTGCTTCTAGCATGGTGGGCGCCGCGGCGTCTCCGCCCATTTTCACATTGGGATAAAAGCCCGCGTTCGCATCGAAGTTGACGGAGTTAGAAAGCCAGAACGGCTGCCCGGTCGCCGGGTACAGGGGCGGATCAGCGAGCATTACGCTGCACCCGATCAAACCTTGATCTTCAGTAACTGTGCAGGCCACACGGTCATTCGGGCTGCTCACTCCATACACCGTGGAGGTCGCGTGTCCCAAGTTGGTGGCGATGAAGTCTTCCTTATCTAATTCTTTAAGGCCCGAGTCACCTTCCTTGTCCTTCGCGGACGTCGGAGCCGGGCTCGCTTCCGTAGATTCAGTGTTATCGGCGGAAGTCTCGGCGGTGGAGGTGTTGTGGAATTGCGGCTCACCGCTGGTGGAATCCTCGGCAGCAGAACACGCTGCCGCTGTACAGGCGATCAGTGCGAGGGGCAGGGCATTCAGAAGCTTTGTCACACCTGCATTTTCCCATGGATTGGTCAATCCTGCGGCTAGCCGCAGCAACTTTCCCTCATTGGGGGCTGAAGGCGCAGCAATGAGAAAACCAGAAAACCCGCGCAGCCACCACAGTGGCGGGCGCGGGCAGGTGGAAGCTAGGAGAAACTAGTGCTCCGGCTTCACGATCGGGAAGAGCACGGTCTCGCGGATGCCCAGGCCGGTCAGGGCCATGAGCAGGCGGTCCATGCCCATGCCAGCACCGGCTGTCGGCGGCATGCCCTGCTCCATGGCGGCGAGGAAGTCCTCATCCAGCACCATGGCTTCCTCATCACCGCCGGCGGCAAGGCGGGCCTGGTCCTCGAAGCGCTCGCGCTGGATTACGGGATCCACCAGCTCCGAGTAGCCCGTGGCCAGCTCGAAGCCGCGCACGTACAGGTCCCACTTCTCCGTCACACCCGGCTGCGAGCGGTGCTGGCGGGTCAGCGGGGAGGTCTCAACCGGGAAGTTCTTCACAAAGATCGGGCCCTCGAGCTGGTCCTCGCAGAGCACCTCCCAGATCTCCTCCACCAGCTTGCCGTGGCCCCAGCCGCCGTTCTTCGGGACGTCGAGCCCGATGACGTCGGCAATCGCCTTGAGCTCCTCGACGGTGGAGTCGATGGTCACTTCCGGCTGGCCGGGGAACTTGCGCTGCAGAGCCTCGTTGAGGGAGGGGTACATTTCAATTTCCGGCCACTCTTCGCCGCCGAGGTCATACTCCGTGCCATCCGCCAGGGTGACGGTGGTGGAGCCAAAGACCGCGCGGGCCACAGACTGGATGGACTCGCGAATGGTGCGAGCACAGTCGTTGTAGTCGCCCCATGCCTCGTAGGTCTCCAGCATGGCGAACTCCGGGGAGTGGGAGCGGTCAACGCCCTCGTTGCGGAAGTTGCGGTTGATTTCAAAGACGCGGTCAATGCCGCCGACGACAGCGCGCTTCAGGAAGAGCTCCGGAGCGATGCGCAGGTAGAGGTCGATGTCCAGGGCATTGGAGTGGGTCACGAACGGGCGGGCCGCCGCACCACCGTGGATGGTCTGCAGCATCGGGGTTTCGATCTCCACGAAGCCCTGATCCTCCAGGTAGTTGCGCAACGCACGCATGACCTTCACGCGGGTCATGGCATTCTTGCGGGCCTCCTCGCGCACGATGAGATCGTTGTAGCGCTGGCGCACGCGAGTTTCCTCGTTCATGTCAGCGAAGGAAACCGGAAGCGGGCGCAAGGACTTCGCCGCCATGGTCCACTCGGAAGCCATGACGGAGAGCTCGCCGCGGCGCGAAGCAATGACGCGGCCGCGTACGGAAATGAAATCACCCAGGTCAACGTCAGACTTCCACGCGGCGAGGCGCTCCTCCCCTACCTCCGCCAGCGACAGCATGGCCTGTACCTGGGTGCCATCACCATCCTGCAAGGTGGCAAAGCAGAGCTTGCCGGTATTACGCATGAAGATAAGGCGGCCGGCGATGGCCACCTCGACGTCAGTCTCCTCACCCGCGTTGAGGTAGGTGACGCCCTCTTCCGCGGCCGGCTCTTCGCCCTCTGCAACGACCTGGAACTGCTGGCGGAGATCCCGCAGGGAGATCGTGCGGTCCACGGTCACCGGATAAGGCTCGGTGCCGGACTCCAACAGTCGGGCGCGCTTCTCGCGGCGGATGCGCAGCTGCTCGGGGACGTCAGTAACTTCAGTATTCTTCTTCTCGCTCACGGTTGTCTAGGGTAGTCGATCCCCATACGCTGGCGCGATCCCGGTTCACAGAGTGTTCATCTAGCCGTTAGACAGTATCAACCGCGCGGCCATCTCAACCGTATTAACTCAGTGCGTCCGTTGCGACATCCCCGCGCAACCAACGAGTTCGATTTTTGGAGCATATTTTCATGGCACTCAACGGCCGCAATCTCTTGGCTAACATGTTTACCTCTTCTCGTTCTTCTCTTACCTGCACCTACAAGTGCGGTAATGCCTGCTTCGGCGAGTGCGAGAACACCTCCGATAACCCTTACTTTGGTGACCAGTTCTCCCGCCGCACTGCTCTGCGCGCCGGTGGTCTGGCCGTCGTCGCCGTCGGTGGCTCCTCTGCGCTGGCTGCGTGTGCCGCGCCGGATGACAACGGGTCTGCGGCTGGCAGCTCCTCCAACAAGACCAGCGAGGTCAAGGGCTCTGACATCGAGCTCACCTCCGCCGAGGGCATGCACTTTGAAGCCGTGGAGGCCAACACCAAGGATGAGGTCGTCATCCCCAAGGGTTATGAGCAGTCCGTCCTGATTGCCTGGGGTGACCCGGTCATCGAGGGCGCGCCGGAATTCGACGTCAACAACCAGACTGCCGCGGATGCGGAGAAGCAGTTCGGCTTCAACAATGACTTCGCCGGCCTCATCGAGCACCCGGATGACAAGAACCGCATGATCTACATGTGCTCGCACGAGTACACCACCGAGCCGATGATGTTCCCGGACTACGACCCGGAGAACCCTACCGAGGAGCAGGTAAAGATCGGTTGGGCTGGCCACGGCCACACCATCCTCGAGGTCTCCAAGGTGAAGGGCTCCGGCGAACTCAAGCGCGAGTTCGGCCCGCTCAACCGCCGCATTACCGCTACCACCCCGTTCACCCTGGTGGGCCCCGCTAAGGGCACCGACCTGGTGAAGACCTCCGCCGACCCGAAGGGTGAGAAGGTCCTGGGCACCCTCAACAACTGCTCCGGTGGCGTGACCCCGTGGAACACCATGCTCTCTGGCGAAGAGAACTTCGACCAGTATTTCGCCGGTGGCGATGTCAAGGATGAGAAGGCCGCTGAATCCCTCAAGCGCTTCGGCATCGAGGAGGGCCCGTCCGAGCGTAAGTGGGAAAAGTACGATGACCGCTTCGACGTGACCAAGGAGCCGAACGAGCCGAACCGCTTTGGCTGGCTCGTGGAGATCAACCCGCTGGACCCGAAGTCCACCCCGATTAAGCACACCGCCGTGGGCCGCTTCAAGCACGAGGCCGGCAACATCCACATCACCAAGGATGGCACCGTGGTCTGCTACTCCGGCGATGACTCCCGCTTCGAGTACGTCTACAAGTTCGTCTCCTCCAAGAAGTACAAGGAGGGCGACCTGAAGCACAACATGACCATCCTGGACCACGGCACCCTGTACGTGGCCAAGATGGAGGGCAACTCCCCGGAGAAGGAAATCGACGGCTCCGGCGTCCTGCCGGAGGACGGTGCTTTCGACGGCACCGGTGAGTGGGTCAAGCTGCTGACCTCCGATACGGAGAACAACAAGTTCGAGTCCCACGTGGACGGCATGTCCGCCGAAGAAGTCGCCGTCTTTACCCGTGAGGCCGCCGATAAGGTGGGCGCCACCAAGATGGACCGCCCGGAGGACGTTGAGGTTCATCCGGAGACCGAGAAGGTCTACATCGCGCTGACCAACAATAAGTACCGCGGCGCCACCGGCGAGAACGCTAAGAAGAACAAGGAAGACGCCAAGGAATGGGCTCCGGTCAAGGAGAACAAGAACGGCCTGGTCATGGAGCTCGAGGATGACCACGCCGGCGAGAAGTTCACCTGGAACCTCTTCCTGGTCTGTGGTGACCCGCGTGAGGCCAGCACCTACTTCGGTGGCTTTGATAAGGAGAAGGTCTCCCCGATTTCCTGCCCGGATAACCTGGCCTTCGACAACCACGGCAACCTGTGGATCTCCACTGACGGCAACGCGCTGGACTCTAACGACGGCCTCTACGCCGTGACCACCGAGGGCGAGACCCGCGGCGAGCTCAAGTGCTTCCTCACCGTCCCGGCGGGCGCGGAGACCTGTGGCCCGATCGTCGACGATGACCGCGTCATGGTCAACGTTCAGCACCCGGGCGAGTCTGATGACGCCACCTTCGACAACGCCACCTCCCACTGGCCTGATGGCGGTAAGTCCACCCCGCGCCCGGCCGTGGTTGTGGTGTGGAAGAAGGGCGGCAAGATCGGTACCGAATAAGGCACCGACGTTGCGTAGTGCGCACTCTTAGGCGGTGCGCAGCTGCGCCTCCAGCACCTCCTGTGCAAAGTCCCACAACGGGGTTGCAACGCCAGCTTTGACGCCCATGCGTCGGATCGCTCCGACCTGGGCGTCTAATTCGTTGGGAAGCCCCTCCTTGATATCGCGCTGCATCGAGGACGTACTGTCCGGGTGCTGCTGGCGGGCGAACTCCATGGTCTGTTCCACCACGTTCTCCGGCAGCTTCACGCCGAGTGCGCGCCCGACGGCCTCGACTTCCCGCATGAATGCCTCAAGCTGGCCGGGGATTTCCTGGCAGAGGTAACCAATCGGTTTATCCACCAAGGCGCCCAGAGTTCCTGTCGGGGTAACGAACATGGCTTTCGACCAAACGTCGACAAGCGCGGCGTCATGGAACTTGCTGGAAGCCCCAGACTCCTTCAGCGCCGCCGCCAGTTCCTCGCCCGTGCGGCGCAGGGACTCCGGCGCATCGGCACTTAGCGGTCCGAAAGCCAAAGCCAAAGGCCCTGGGTTGCGCTTGATCCGTGCCGGCGCCAGGCGCGTGGCATAGACGCGAGCGACACCGGCGAGGATGTTTTCCTCCCCGAATTCCTCGGCCGCCAAGTACGGAATCTCGACCGAGTTGTGCGTGGTCACCACCGGGATTCCCTGCAGCGCCTCGCGGTCCTCCGCGCTTCCAAAGGTCTCGTTGCCCGGCAGCGCCTTCGACGCGATAATCGCCACGTCCAATCCGCCCAAGAGTTCTTTGACCTCAGCAAAGGTGTGGGCAGCCGGGACCTTTATGACCTCGGTGGTGGTGGGTTCCGCGTGGGCGTCGATCAGCGTCACGCCCGTCTCCCCCAGCACCCGCAAGGTCTCACCGCGAGCGACGAAGGCGACGTCGTGGCCCGCTGCTTTCAGTTTTCCGCCAAAGTATCCGCCGATGGCGCCGGCTCCCAGAATTCCAATCTTCATGTCTCCAACCTAGCTGGTGGAGACCTGCGCCACAGACTTTTATCCGCGCTGTTCTAAGTTTCGGAACCCAATTCCCAACGGCACGCCCGCGTTATCGATGAGCCGCACCCCACCCACGGTGGCGGCGATAAAGAGGCGGGCATCGCCCTCTGCGGGGGCCTCACCCAGGTCGCGCCCGCGCAGCTCCACGTACTCCGGTTCCACGCCCGCGGCAGCCAACACCTCACGTGCCACGCGCACGACTTCCTCGGCCCCGGATTCCGCCGCGTACGCACCGGCGGTGAGTGCCGCTGACAAGGCGCTGGCTTGCTCACGGGCCTCCGGTGCGACGTCGGCATTGCGCAGGCTCATCACCACCCCATCGGGCATACGCACCGAGGGCACGCCCTGCACACGCGCCGCAATGTGGAGGTCCGTAAAGGCCTGCTGGGTGGCCACGAGCAGCTCGTAGTCCTTCTCCCCCATGAACACATCGCTGGGACCCAGCGCGCAGGTCAGCGCCACAATGCGGGTCAGCTCCGCGCTCACGTCCTCCATGCCGTGGTCGGGTGCAAGGACCCGCGTGCGCTGACTCTGCTGGTCGTAGCGCCACACCACATCAACCCCATCGAGGGAAGAGATGTCCGTCTCCGGGTCCACTGCCACGACCACGATGCCACCGCGCACGCGTTGTGCTGCCTGCACGAGTGCCAGGTGCCCGGCGTGAATATCGCGGCCGAGTGGCACCAGCACTACGCGCTTGCCGGTCTTGCGGTAGGCGCTGCCGACCATGCGGATGCGCTCGTTGTCCTCCACTAGGAGTTGCTCTGCCACGGCGCTTCCTTTCTTACTGCCCACAGTTCCAGTTCTTCCATGTTCTTCTTCTCACCCACCATGCGGGCGACGTCGCGGTAGTTGCGCGCCATGCCCAGCTCCACGGCGGCGGGGTAAGCATCGATGATGTCGCCAGCGTCAAGGTCGAAGGAACTGCCCATAAAATCTTCGATAATCCCCGCCTTAAGCGCCGCCCACGCGCTGAGTTCACCGAGCATCTCCGCGTAGTACAACCGCGCGGCTCGCTCGGCACGTTGTGCCGCCGGCACCGTTTCTGCAGTTTGGTGAATCTCCGAGAGCAGCAACCCAATGACGGTCTCCGCCACCTCATCGAGGGTGCCCACCGCGTAGGAGTCGCCCAGGGGAGCTGCGGCAATCGTCAGGCACCCGCGCGTTTCCAGCTCATCAAGGGCTTCCACCCCAGCCAGCAATGAGGTGTGGATGACGATTTGCTTGGGGCGCACGTGCTTTTCGACGTCCCCCACTGCCCCCTCCAGCTCCCTCGCCGTCGCGGCGAGAATCAGCGCATCGAAGCGGTCCAGCTGGGCGGGGTCCTCAAGGCTCTCGATGGTATGGCCCGCCCACTCGAGGCGTCGCGCGAAGTTAAGGCCGGCCCGGGAGCTACCCCAGACCGCCACCCGCATGCGTGGTGCCTTCATCTACTTCTTGTCGCCCTTGTTCTGCTGTTCCTGCTGACGCTTGCGGCGTGCCATGAGCTCCGCCACGGAGACCGCGCCCTCGCGGTGCTCATCGCTGCGGCGGCGGCCACGGGTGCTGGTCTGTGCGGTGTCTGCCTCCGGCTTGCGGTGGCGGTGGTGCGGCTGGGCCGGGGCAGAGTTCTCCTTGACGTGCTGCCCGCCCGCGGCACCCTGGTTCCACTGCACGGCCTGGAAGCTATCGGTCTTGAACTCCGGTGCCTTTGGCTGGGGCTGTGGCTTCTCAGTCTTCGGCTGGGGTTGAGGCTTCGGCTGCGGCTTCTGCTGTGCCGCCTGCGGCTGAGGCTGTGTTTCGGTCACTGGGCGAAACGCCGAGGGACGGTTCTGAGAAGGCTGCGGCGCGCCGAAGGCCGATGGTGCTGGGCGGGTGCCCTGCTGATCTGCGGGTTTCCCGGCGGGCTGCTCGGCTGGCTTCTGCGTGGGTTGCTGAGCAGGCTTCGCGGCTGGCTTCGCCGCCGGCTGCTGGGCGTTGGCACGGGCGTTATCCGCCAGCAGATTGTCCAGCGGGTTGCTCACCGGGTGGGTCGGCTGCGAGCCGAGGCGGCCTGCGACGGCGTCGGCAGACGGCGCGCCGCCGGACTTCTGGGTGAAGTTCACGTTGGGGGCATCGCCGCGCTCATCCACGCCAGCGCCGCCAGCCTTGCGCTCCAGCTCCTGGATGCGGCGAGCCTCCGCATACAGGGCGGCCGGCTCGTAGACCCACTCGCGCCCGGAGATCTCCTCGATCTGGGTGCGGATGGCTTCCAGCTCCGATCGGATCTCCGCCAGGACCTTGCTGTTATCCGCGCTCGAAGCACCGGAAGCGGTCAAGGTGGATGCGGCATGGGCGCGCTCCACCGCCAGAAGCTCCTTGGCCTCATGGGCCTGACGGCGATAGCGCACCACCAAGAAGAAGCCCAACACCGCGGCCCACAGGGCAGCCAGCAGGGCAATCTTCAGTGCGTTCGCCGAACCCGAAATCAACATGACCAGGCTGGCGATGACCGCGAGGATGACGAGGATGATAAGCCCAATAGAACCAGCATCCGTCTTCGAACCGTCCTGGGAAGACTCCGCCGTTGTCGGTGGCTGAGAGTCCGGCTGCGCAGAAAACTGGGTGGTCGGGCGATCATCCGGGGCCGACTCGTACTGGGGATCAGGGGCGTGGTGCGGGCTCGTCATGCCCACTAACTTACCGCTTGTGCCCCATCAGTTGGAGGTGGCACCTCGCAGTGTCGCTCCAACACCACTCCGGCAACACACATCGCGGCACCGCCCAGCGCCGAAGACACCACCCCGGCCAGGTCACCAGCCGCAGCGACGAGCTCACCGGCGCGCGGCACCACGTAGACCGCCATGCCAGCATAGGCCCCGCCCACGATGGCCCCGGTCCACGCCGAGGCTTTGCCGACAAGCAGGAATTGCGCGATGGTCATGGGATTGAGCTGCGAGTTATCCAGGCCGATACCGTGCTCGTCCTCCTTGGCACCGCGCACCTTGAGCGTCAACAGCACGCACACCAGCGCCATAGCCCACAGAGAAATCGATACGGTTGCCGGAATGGCCAGCATGGAGCCATAAAAGCGGGTGGTGAGGATGGCAGCCGCCGCAGCCACGAAGAGGGCGGTGCCGACAAGCGCGCCGATCGACGTCCTCGTCATTACTCCCCCAGTTCCTTCACCGCAGCGACCTCGTCCTCATCGAGGTCGGCGATGAGCTCGCGCACCGGGGTGCCGTTGAGCTCCGCGTGCTCATCCGCGGCCAACCACGGCACGAGCACGAAGGCCCGCTCGTGAGCATAAGGGTGCGGCAGAGTAAGTTCCGGATCTTCGGAGGTCACGCCGTCTATCTGTACGATGTCCACGTCCAGGGTGCGAGGACCCCAGTGCCGCACCCGCACACGCTCAGCGGCCTCCTCCAGCTTCTGGCCGCGGCGCAGCAGCTCCAGCGGGGTGCAGTCCACGTCCACGATGAGCACCGCGTTGAGGAATTCATCTTGGTCGGTCACGCCCCACGGCGGGGGGGCAAAGACTGGAGAGGCAGCGACGGTCTCCTCAGCAAACTCGTCAAAGACGGTCTGCAGCAGCGCGCGGCGATCCTCCATGTTGGAGCCGATGGACAGCACGGCGCGCATTAGCCTGCCATCCTCTTCCGGGAGCGGCGGGCCACCACTGCCACGTCCGCGAAGGGGCGCGGGATGGGCGCCTTTGGCTTATGAATGGTCACCTCGATGGCGTGGAGAATCTCAAAGCGCTGCATCGCGGTCTCAGCAACTTCTTCAGCCACCGTCTCGATAAGGTCCCGGGAGGGGCCCTCGACGATGTCTGCGGCGACGTCGGCAAGCTCGGCGTAGTTCACCGTGCGGGACAGGTCATCCCCGATTCCCGCGGTGTCCAACCAACAGGTGACGTCCACGATGAAGGGCTGCCCCGTCTTTTTCTCTTCCTCGAAGACTCCGTGGTAGCCAAAGCACTCCAGGCCGGTGAGTTCGATGCGATCCGCCATGTTTTATGCCTTTCCCAAAGAAGTGGACACCACTGTTCCGCCGTCCGCGCCGTTGGCGTAGCTGCCGGAGGCATGCGCGCCGCCGGTGTAGGCCGCGCCCGCGTTCCAGGCCGCGGCGACATCCACGGCATCGCGCGAGACTTCCACCTCGTGCACGCGCACGCCCCACGCACCCATCTGCGCGGAGATGGCAGTCACGGCGGCGGTGGCCGGATCCGCGAGCAGCGGGCTGGACTCGGCACCGCGATCCTCCCGGATGGCGGCGAGGAAACGCTTGCGGGACGCACCCACCAACAGCGGGAATTCGCCCTGGAGGAACTCCGGCAGAGCCTTGAGTAAAGCCCAGTTATCCTGCGGGGACTTGGCAAAACCCAGGCCCGGGTCAACAACGATGTTGTCGTGGCTAACACCGGCCTGCAGCGCGTTATCGGCGAGCTTCGCCAGGGACTCGTGGACATCGCGCACCACATCCCCGCCGTGGTCGGCCACACCGGCGGCCGAGCCGAACTGGACGGTGCGCCAGTGCATGAGGCAGACCGGCAGGCCGGTTTCGGCCATGGTGCGGTACATGTGCGGGTCGGCCGCACCTCCGGAGACGTCATTGATCATGTCCACGCCGGCCTCCGCAGCGGCTTGAGCAACCGAGGCCCTCATCGTGTCCACGGAGGTCTTAATCCCCTCCTCGCGCAGCGCCTTGATGACGGGCACGACGCGGCGCTCTTCCTCTTCGGCCGCGACACGCACCGCACCCGGGCGGGTGGACTCGCCGCCCACATCAATCATGTCCGCTCCAGAGGCCACCAAGTGCCGGGCGTGCGCGATGGCGTCGTCGACATTAATCCAGCGCCCGCCGTCGGAGAAGGAATCCTCCGTGACGTTGACGATGCCCATGACCAGCGTGCGGCCGGGAACGGTGAGATCACTGACTGCCATTGCTGCTAGCTCCTAATCAGGCTCATGACCTCCGCGCGGGAGGCCGCATTCTTCTTGAATCCGCCGCGCACCGCGGATGTCGTCGTGGTCGCCCCCGGCTTGCGGATACCGCGCATGGCCATGCACAGGTGCTCGCACTCGATGACGACGATGACGGACTGCGCGTGGAGGACCTCCACCAGCGCATCGGCGATCTGGCTGGTGAGGCGCTCCTGGACCTGCGGGCGCTTTGCGTACATGTCCGCCAGGCGAGCCAGCTTGGACAGGCCGGTGACGTGGCCGTCGGAGCCAGGGATATAGCCGATGTGCGCCGTGCCGTAGAAGGGCACGAGGTGGTGCTCGCAGGTGGAATAGATGGGGATATCGCGCACGAGGACGAGCTCTTGGTGCTCCTCGGCAAAGGTCTTGTGCAGGACCTCAGTCGGGTCCTGGTGGAGACCTGCGAAGACCTCGGCATAGGCGCGGGCCACGCGGGCCGGGGTCTCGCGCAGGCCCTCGCGGTCGGGGTCCTCGCCCACTGCGATGAGCAGCTCGCGGATGGCTGCTTCGGCGCGCTCGTGGTCGAAGTCGCGCTGCGCCGGGATGTTATCGCTCATTGGTGTCGCCATCCTTGTACGGGTTGTTGCGGTGTTCATGTTCTCCCCAGCCGGGAGCGCCCCAGGCGTGCTCCTCCGGCTTGGCGTGGCGGCCGCGGCGTTCCGGTTCGCGTGGCTGCGGCTGGTGTTCTGGTTGGGGCTGGGATTCTGGCTGCGATGCGGCGGCATCCGGCACACGCGGAATCTCTTGGGTGTCCTCGTGGCTGGGGTCAGCCTGTTCTGGGGCAACAGTTTCTTCCTGCGCCCCATCGCTGACCGCTTCGTCTGCGCTGAGCTCGCGACCGGTGGGCTCGGTGATATCGGACTCGCCGAAGAAGGTATTGCCCTTCTCCGGATCCACGTAGTCACCCGCGTGCTGGCCGAAGCTGAAGCCAATCTCCTCGACCGATGCCTCCGATGTCGCGGCGGCGGCCTCGTCACCGTTTTCCTTCGCGCGTTCGAGCTCCGCGTGGCGGCGCTCGCGGGCGGCACGGGAGGCGTCGAGAAGCGTCATGCGCTTCGGCAGCTCCTCGCCGCGCTCCTGGGCAAGCTCGACCGGGGTCTTTACCGGCTCGCGGCCGGCCTGGCGCGGGAAGCGAGCGTCCTCGTTCGGGAAAACGTCGAAAGCCTCGCGCGGCTCGATGCCCTCGAAGATGCCCTCGAGGTCCGGGCGGCGCAGGGTTTCCTTCTCCAGGAGCATCTCGGCGAGCTTATCCAGGTAGTCGCGGTGCTCGGACAGGATGTCATAGGCCTGCTGGTGCGCGCGGTCCAAGAGGTAAGCCATCTGCTCATCAATCTTGGCGGCAATGGCATCGGAGTAGTCGATGGTCCCGCCGCCACCCATCTGGCTGAAGGGATCGCCCTGCTCCTTGCCGTACTTGACGGTGCCTAGATCCGGCGAGAAGCCGTACTCAGTAAGCATGGACCGCGCAATCTTGGTGGCGTGCTCGATATCGGAGGAAGCACCGGTGGTCGGTGCGCCGAAGACCAGCTCCTCAGCGGCACGGCCACCCATGGCGAAGACGAGGCGCGCGAAGAGCTCATCGCGGGTATACATGCCCTTGTCATCTTCCTGCGCGGTCATGGCGTGGCCGCCGGTGCGGCCGCGGGCCAGGATGGTGACCTTGTAGACGCGCTCAATGTCCTTGAGCGCCCAGGCGGCCAAGGTATGACCGCCCTCGTGGTAGGCGGTGACCTTCTTTTCATGCTCGGAAATGATCTTGCCCTGGCGGCGCGGGCCGCCGACGACGCGGTCGGTGGCCTCCTCCAGCGCGTCATAGGTAATGACGTTGCCGCCGATACGGGCGGTGAGCAGGGCAGCCTCGTTGAGCACGTTGGCCAGGTCCGCGCCGGACATGCCGGCGGTGCGCTTGGCCAGCTGCGCCACGTCGACCTCCTTGGCCAACGGCTTGTCCTTGGCGTGCACGCGCAGGATCTGCTCGCGGCCGGCCAGGTCCGGGTTGGTCACCGGGATCTGGCGGTCGAAGCGGCCCGGGCGCAGCAGCGCCGGGTCCAGGATGTCCGGGCGGTTGGTAGCGGCGATGAGGATGACTCCCTCACGGTCACCGAAGCCGTCCATCTCCACGAGCAGCTGGTTGAGGGTCTGCTCGCGCTCATCGTGTCCACCGCCGGTACCGGAGCCGCGCTGGCGGCCCACGGCATCAATCTCATCAACGAAGATGATGCACGGGCTATTTTCCTTCGCCTGCTTGAACAGGTCGCGCACGCGGGAGGCACCGACGCCGACGAACATCTCCACGAAGTCGGAGCCAGAAATGGAGTAGAAGGGCACACCGGCCTCGCCCGCCACGGCACGGGCCAGCAAGGTCTTACCGGTGCCCGGCGGGCCGTAGAGAAGTACGCCGCGCGGGATCTTCGCGCCGAGGGCGTGGTAGCGCTCCGGATCATCGAGGAAGTCCTTGATTTCCTGCAGCTCATCCACGGCCTCGTCCGCACCGGCCACATCCGCGAAGGTGTTGGTCGGCATATCCTTGGTCAGCTCCTTGGCCTTGGAGCCGCCAATGCCAAACATGCCGCCAGCGCCCTGCTGCATGCGCGACATCATCCAGAACAACAGCGCGAAGAGCAGCAGCATCGGCAACAGGAAGCTAATCATCGAGCCGATGAAGGAATCCTGCGTGACCTTCGTTTGGTACTTCTCAGCACCGGAGTCCTTGACCGCGTTAAAGACCTGCTCGGAGGCGCGTGCCGGGTACTTGGCAATGACCTCCTCGATGCCCTCCTGCTCTTCCACCGTCACCGGCTTCTTGAGCTTGAGGCGCAGTTGCTGCTCGCGGTCGTCGATCTGCGCTTCCTCGACGTTCTTGGAGGTCAGCTGCTCCATGGCCACCGAAGTGTCCACCTGCTTGAAGCTGCGGGCATCGTTGGTAAAGAACGTGAATGCGTACAGCAGGATGAGAACCAGGCCCGCGATGGAGCCGTAGCGGATGATGTTCTTGTTTTTCATTAACTACCTTGCACAATTGCGGCTTAAAGCGCCGGACAAGAATAAAGATTAATCGTTGCTGTAGACCGCCGGATGCAGCGTACCTACATAGGGCAGGTCACGGTAGCGCTCGGCAAAATCCAGGCCATACCCCACGACAAACTCGTTGGGGATATCGAAGCCTACATCGAACAGGTCAAGCTCTGCCTTAACCACCTCTGGCTTGCGCAACAGGGTGACCACCTCAAGGGATCGTGGCTGGCGGCCCTGCAGGTTACGGATAAGCCACGACAAAGTCAGGCCGGAATCAATGATGTCCTCCACGATGACCACATCGCGGCCCTCGATATCGCGGTCCAAGTCCTTCAGAATGCGCACAACCCCCGAGGAGGAGGCCGAGTTGCCGTAAGAGGAGACCGCCATGAACTCCAGCTGGGACGGGATAGCCAGCTTGCGGGCGAAATCCGTCAGGAAGAAGACCGCGCCCTTGAGCACGCAGACCAAGATGAGGTCATCGTCGGCATTGCTGTATTTCTTGGACACGCGATCCGCCATCTCTTGGATGCGCGCCTGAAGATCGTCTTCGGTGATGAGAACGTTTTTGATGTCCTCTCCATAAGGATGGGCGGGGACGGCTAAATCATGGTTATCGTGCACGTGAGCGCTCCTTTGCTGACCGAGGCAATAGTGACAGTTTGCCACCAACGCGTGCGACTTCCAACCTTGTACCTTTCTTTTCCCCACGGACGGCGACGGGGCCTTGGCCATGCCACTGCGTGCACAGGGCATCGATGCCGCGCACCGCCTCGCGCGTAACCTCTATTCCCTCCTCGCGCAGCCACGCAGCGATCGCCCGGCGGCGCTTCGGTTCTGGGAGAACGGCCAGCTCGGCGCAGTCGGTGGTGGGGTGGGTGCTGAGGAGGACGTCGTCAAGCGCGGCGTCGTGGGCTGCCTGGGCTAAGGCCGGGACGGGGTCACCGCCCACGATCTCCTGCAGCCGCGGGAGGAGCTCGCGGCGCAGGGCCACGCGGCGGAAGGCTCGGTCCTGGTTCTGGGGGTCCTGCCAGACCTCCAGCCCCAGCTCCGCGCAGGCGGCCTCGGTCTGGGCGCGGCGCACGCTCAGCAGGGGGCGCACAACGCGCACGCCCTCCACCTCGGAGCGCTCGCGCATGCCCGCGACCTTCCCCCGCAGGGCACCCAGCAGCAGGGTTTCGGCCTGGTCATCAGCGGTATGCGCCACCGCCACCTCACCCCAGGGCGCGAAGGCACGGTACCGGGCGGCGCGGGCTTCGGCCTCCACGGAGCCTTGCTTGCCGACGTCCACCCGCAACACCTCCGCCCCCGCCCCCAAGGCGCGGGCCTGCTCGGCAGCCCGGCGCGCCTGCGCGGCCGAGCCTTCCTGTAAGCCGTGGTCGACGCAGAGCGCTGTCACCTCGTGTCCTTCGGCCACGAGAGCGGCGGTCAGCGCCAAGGAATCGGCCCCGCCGGACAAGCCCACGGCGATGGCGCGTGGCTGCTCACCGACCACGGCGCGGGCGGCGACGCGGCACGCCAAAAAGTTGGGGCTTCTGCGCGGCCAAAAAGGTTTCTTAGAAGTCATGGAGGGCAGCGGCGAGAGCATCTTGGGCTTGGCGGGCGGAGGTGACTTCGCCGTCGTTGACTAAGAAGGCGAAGGCGTACACGCGACCCGACTGGCCCTGGGCGGTGCCGGTCAGCGCGGAGGTTCCCGTGAGGGTGCCGGTTTTGGCGCGAACGTACCCGCGGGCCGGCGAATCGGGGTAGCGCTGGTAGAGCGTGCCCTCACCGCCGGCGAGGGGCAGGTAGCCCAACAGCGGGCGCAGCTCCTCGGTGGCTACGGCCTGGTCCATGATGTGGGCGAGTACGTCGGCGGGGATGCGGTTATCGCGGGACAGGCCGGAACCGTCTTTGAGGGTGATGTCGCTGATGTCGATGCCGTGGCCTTTAAGCACGTCGAGCATGGTTTTCGTGGCGCCCTCGAAACTTGCTTCCGCGCCCTGGCTGACGGCCAGCTCGCGGGCGATGGCCTCCGCCATGACGTTATCGGAATCCTTCACCGCTTCCTGGGCGCGCAAAGCCAACGGCTCAGATTCTGTAGCTGCGATGACCTCGGTGTTCTCGGGCGCTGAGCTCGTGTCCGCCTTGTCGGTTCCCAGGCGGGAGGCCAACGCGCGGGCGACGTCGAGGGCCGGCTCGTGGGAGCGCGGAACGTCGCCGGTCTTCTCCCCAATGCGCCCACCGTAGAGCATGGCCGGCTGGATGGGGGCGACGAAACCGCCGTCAATATTGTCATCATCCCAGCCCGGTGCCTGGTCGGGCCCGGCCCAGATGGACGTGTCGATGGAGACCCGCGTGACGGTATCCATCTTCTGCTGAATCTGTTCCGCCAGCTCATCGAGGCGCTCGTCCGTCAGCCAGACATCGCCGGCGGCCTTGATAACGATCTCGCCCTCGTGCTCACCTGCGACCACTTCGGTGGTCAGGCGCTCTTCTTCGTCGAGCTTGAGCGTAGCCGCGGCGAGGGTGAGGACCTTGGTGGCGGAGGCCGGGGTCAGCGGCTTTGCGGGCTCGCGCTCCCACAGCACGTCCTGGGTGGTGGTGTCGATGATCTGCCCGCCGAAAGTGGCTAGAGCCTTGTCCTTGCCTAGCTCATCCAACCTGGCTTTGAGCGCGGCGGCGTCGATATCACCGGGCTCGACGGGCTGGACCAGTGTTGTGGGTTCTTCCTGTTTATAGGGCTGGCCGTGGTCCAGGTGATCGTAGGTGCGCTGGATTTCTACGCCCAAGGCGGCCGTCGCCGCCACGGCTCCCGCCGTGACGAGGGCCGCAGTACTCCACCAGACATGCTTAGCTTTCATCGCCCTTTAGACTAGCGCGGTAGACTAAGCGGAGCACATGCCAACCTATTAGTTATGGAGGATTCAGCCGTGAGCGTTGAAGTAACCATCGAGATCCCAAAGGGCTCCCGCAACAAGTACGAGATCGATCACGAGACCGGCAAGGTCCACCTCGACCGCTACCTGTTCACCCCGATGGCCTACCCGGCTGACTACGGCTTCATCGACCACACCCTGGGTGAGGACGGTGACCCGTTGGACGCGCTGGTCATCCTCCCGGAACCGGTCTTCCCCGGCGTTGTCGTTGAGGCTCGTGTCCTCGGCGTGTTCAAGATGACCGACGAGGCCGGTGGCGACGACAAGCTGCTCGCCGTCGTCGATGACCCGCGCTGGGAGCGCTACCAGGACATCAACGATGTAGAGCAGCACATCAAGGACGAGATCGAGCACTTCTTCACCCGCTACAAGGACCTGGAGCCGAACAAGGAAGTTACCGGCTCCGGCTGGGGAGACAAGGCTGAAGCAGAGAAGATCCTCGAGGAAGCCAAGGCTCGCTTCAAGTAAGCAGCCGCGTTCCGCATGCCGGCGACGGCACTGTCAGGTACGTTTTGGTAAATAGGGGCTGAAAACCTACCAGTTTTTCGCCACTATTTGCGAAAACGTACCTTTTTCGTTCCGGGGGGAACATTGATTGAGATTTATCGGGGGCGCGATGTCTCCCGCGGGGCTCGGCGCAAGGGGGCCATCAAGATTGCGAATGGCTTTTACCTCTCAGAGGAGCCCACACCGCTTCAGCTAGCACAAATCATGTCACGTGAATGGCCCGATTTAGCGCTTGATGGCTATTCCGCCGCGCGCCGGTACCTAGAACAGCCCCTTCAATTCCCGCTCGAGTTTATCCGCGACTCCACTCTCCCATCGAGCACTTATTTTCGCAGCAGGCGGGCACGGCCTAAAGCGCTGGGCAGCATGAATCGGGTGAACGTCTGCAGCCCACTGCAGTGTGTTGAGGCGATGGCGCAGGAGGATGCCGTGGCCTTCATCGAGGCCTTCTTCGCCGGGCCGCACGGGCGTTCGCGCATCGAGACCGAGCAGCTGGACTTTCGCCGCCTGCCCAAGCACACGCGCGAAGTTCTGGAAAAGGCCATCGTCGGAGCGGATAGCAAGCCGGAGCGCGACCTGACCAGGGGCCTTGAGCCCCACGTCAAAGTCCGCAACAACGTGCGGATTGGGCCCTACCGCTGGGACTTGGTGCTGGAGGAACACAAGGTCGCCATCGAGGTGGACGGCTACGCCTATCACAAAGGCGAGAACCGACAGCGTTTCGAAATCGACCGCCAAAAGCTGAACGACGCCGTCCAGCGCGGCTATCGGCCCCTCCACTTCACCGCCGCCACGATTGAGTACCACCTCGACGTCGCCGTCCAGCAGGTTCTCGCGGTCATACAAGGGCGGGGCAGTTTCGTGGCCCCGCCGTGGACATGGCACCACTACTGGCGGTGGGAAGGCGAGCGTTGCGGCTAGATCGCCGCACCACACTTAGGAGCCGCAGTGGGAGGCGAGCCAGCCGTCGAGCTCGGATTCGGGTGCATCGGGAGCGATGGGATCCTCGGCGAACTCCTCGCCCGTGCGCGCCTTGTCCTTGGCCGTGGTGAGCATGAGCGAGCGGCCGTCCGGATAGTCCAGGACCACGTTGGCGGAGGCGTAGCCGGCGGTCGGCTTGCCAAAGGTCCGTGTGTTGTCCAGCCCGCGGAAGGCCAGGAGGGTGGCTTCGGCGGAGGAGGCGGTCTCGTCGTCGGTGAGCACGGCGACGGGAATGTTCAGCTTGCCGCCCGACGTGGTGGTGGGCGTGCCACCGCCGGTAACGGAATTACCGTCGATGACCACGTCAGAAGTAGTCATTCGGCTGACGAAGGAGAGGGCGGTGCCATCCGGCAGAAGGGGGCTTAAGCCCGCGTACATCGGGCCCATGTCCCCGCCGTCATTGCCGCGCAGATCCACCACGGCAGCACAGGCCTCCGGGTGAGAGGTCAGACCGTGGGCCAAAGTGTCGGCGTAGGCTTGGCCGTCATCGTGGCGGCCGATGGAGGGCACGGTAGCGCGCAAGACGCCATCGTTGAAGTCAACCGAAGGCTCAGCGCTTTCGGCGGCCTTTTCCTTTTCGGTGCTAAAGACTTTGGAGTGCTTGCCACCGGCAGCGTTGATGGCGGCATCGAGGAGCTCAGCGTTCGTGGGGTCCGCTTTGAAGGCCTCGCGGGCGCGCTGGAATTCTTCGCTCTCGCCATAGATTCCGGAGATCGCGGCAGTATCCACCATCGCAGTGTTGATGCGCTTCTCGCTGGCATTGAAGAGGAAGTAGGGCTTGCCCAGCAGCGCCCCGCCATAGGAGGGGCCGAAGAAATACACGGCCGCGGCCACAGCAACAAGAGCAACGAGAAAGAGTCCGCCGAAGATTTTCAGTACCGTTTTCATTCTTTTCGACCTCCAGTCCGCAGCACGTAGCCGCGCAGGGGTTCAACAAGGACAATGGCAAGCAGCGTGACCAGCCAGCCTATGGCCAAGAAACCGAAGGCCATGAGCAGACGGCCAAGAACGTCGACATCGCTTTGCTCGACACTGGAGAAGAACATCAGTGAGGCGATCCCACCGCCGAAAAGGAAGCCGAAGAAGCTCAATCCCACCACAGGCCCCATGATGGTCAGGGCACCGGAGCGGAACTGGAAACCGCGCGGCACACCCATGAGATCCAGAGAGCGGATGAGTTCCTTGTCTTCGAAGATGCCGGAGACCTGCCCCAGAATGATGGACATGGTGGTCAGCGTGAAGCCGAAGATGAGGGTTAATAAGACGCCGGTGGAGATGTCCTTAAACACCACGTTCATCCCCGGGTCCTCTTTGAGAACCATGGCCAAGGCATCAGAGCCTAGGGGCGCCGCAACGAGGAAGCCCGCCAAGTAGCCGAAGAACGCGATGGCCGCACTCCGCTTCCACGCCGGGCGCGCATTGCTCGCCACTCGCTGGCAGGCCACGAAGTGCGCGGTGCCAGGAAAGAGAGACATGATGTGTGCGCCGAGCTGCAAGATAAAAGGGGAAATGAGGTTGATGCTCATCACCATGCCAAACATGACCACGATGACCATGGCGGTCGGCGGTCCCGCCTTCCCGGAGAGCAACACACCACCGATACCCGCGATGATGAGGAAGACGATGACGCGCCACCAGCGATAGGCCGCGGGCATCTGGCGCTTGGCCACACCCAGGGGGCTCACGCGCACGCGCTGCATGCCGACGAGTGCCGCACCGATGGCCAACACAAAGAGCACACCGGCCACGGCCAGATAACCCCACCACGGGAGGAGAATCTCGGATACAGCAATAGAACGCATCTGGAAATCCACCTGCGTAAAGACCGGCGCGACGAGCAGGCTGATAAGCCCGCCGAGCACGATGCCGAGGATGGCTTGCAGGCCGGTCTCCACGATGGCCATGCGCTCCACCTGGCGGGAGCTCAATCCCAACAGGCGCAGGGTGGCCAAGCGCTGCTCCCGGCCGGAGGCGCCGAGGACGGCGGCTTGGGCAGTGAGGTTAAACAGCGCCGGAAGAATGAAGGCGCAGGCCAGCAGGGCCAGGGCAAACCACGGGTAGAGGAAGGCCTCCATCTCGTCGCCGAAAGCCTCCTGCAGAGCGGGCGCGGCCTCCTCGACGTGCTGAGCGCGCTCCCAGAACATCCAGGTACCGCCCGCAACCAGGAAGGCGATGGCGGAACCGATGGTCAGGCTCACAATCGCCAGCAAAGAAACGATACCCGTTCCGGAGCGCGCGCGAATCGATTCGCGCTGCAGGTCAAAGACTAAAGTCGCGGTGTTCATCGGATCACCTCGAGGCGGCGGTCGTCGTGGATGATGCCATCGCGAATCTCCACGCGGCGCTGCATCCAGTCGGCCACCTTCGGGTCGTGCGTGACCATGACCAGGCTGGCACCGGACTGGCGCACGATGGTAGTCAGCATCTGCATGACCTCGTGACCGGTGGACTGATCCAGCGCACCGGTGGGCTCGTCGGCGAAGACCACACCCGGGTTCGCCACCAGCGCACGCGCAATGGTCACGCGCTGCGCCTGGCCGCCGGAGACCTGCGCCGGGCGACGCTCCGCCAAACCGCCCAATCCCAGCTGGTCCAGCAGCTGCATCGCGCGCTTGCGCGCAGCACCGCGCGAGACCCCGTTGAGCATCGCGGGAAGCGCTACGTTGTCCACGTTGCTCAGCTCCGGCAGCAACTGGCCGTCCTGGAAGACGAAGCCGAAGTTGCGCAGGCGGAGGCGGGAGCGGGGGCCGTCGCCAAGCGCGGAGAGCTCGTCATCCCCGTAGCGCACGCTGCCGTGCGTGGGGGTCAGCACGCCGGACATGCAGTGCAACAGCGTGGACTTGCCGGAACCAGACGGCCCCATGACCGCCACGAGCTCACCCGGTTCAATGTCGAGGGAGATTCCGGCGAGCACCGGGCCGCCGCCGAAATCCTTGGTGATGTCTGTCAGGGAAAGTGTCTGTGCCATGTCTCTCATTTCACCGTCTCGGGCCCTCATAAAGAACAGTCCTAGCGTTGCTCTTTAAGGTAGTGCCAGCACTACCCCTGCCGCAGGGGCGGGCCACTATGCTGGGCCTGTGTTCCGAAGAAAACCCCAGCCCACCAACCATGAGCAACAGCAGGCGCAGAAAATTGCGCAACTCACGGCCTCGCGCCGCGCCATCGCGGATGCCTATGAGGTGGAGCGCGCCCGCATCGAGCGCGACTTGCACGACGGCGCGCAGCAATACCTCGTGGCCGCGAGCATGAAGTTGGGGGAGGCTCTTCTCGACGCCCCCTCTGACCTCGCCGAGCTTCTCACCGCTGCCAAGCAGGACGTGGACCGCGGCCTGCACTCCCTGCGCGCCACGGTGCACGGCATCCACCCGCAAGTCCTGCAGGATCACGGTTTGGTCGCCGCGCTTGCCGACGTCTCCTCCTCCCACGGCCCCCACGTCAGCGTCTTCGCCCCGCATCCGCTTCCGAAGCTCTCCGCATCCGTGCTGGCCTGCGGCTACTTCTTCGGCACGGAGGCTTTGACCAACGCGGCCAAGCACGCGCCCGGCGCGCCGGTGTCTGTTTTAGTGATCGCGGATGATTCGCTGCGCATCACCGTGGTGGATGAGGGCCCGGGTGGCGCGCAGGTTATACAAGGTCACGGCTTGGCGGGGATGGCCGAGCGCCTCGCCGCCTTTGGCGGGGAGATGACGCTGAGCTCTCCCCCGGGCGGGCCCACGAGGCTGGCATGCTCGATTCCACTTCTTCTCGATCGCGGACAGTCAGGAGTTTAAGAAATGAGTTTGAGAATCGTGGTGGCGGATGACTCCGCCATTCTGCGCGAGGGCCTCGCCGGCCTTCTGGAGCGCCGCGGGCATTCAATTGTGGGCCAGGCGGATTCTGCTCCAGTTTTGGAGGCCGTGGTGGATAAGCTGCGCGATGAGCTTCCGGACATCGTCATCACGGACGTGCGCATGCCGCCAGGTATGGGCGATGACGGCTTGAAAGCCGCCGTAAACTTGAGAAATGCATACCCGGGTCTGCCCGTCATGGTGCTCTCCCAGTATGTGGCCCCCGCATATGCGGTGGAACTCTTCGACTCCCCCGATGCCGGCACCGGCTACCTGTTGAAGGACCGCGTCTCCGAGGTGCGGGACTTCCTCTCGAGCCTGGACGTGGTGGCCCAGGGCGGCACCGTCATCGACCCCACCGTGGCGCAGGCTCTCATGAGCTCTGGGCGCAGCGGCCTGGGCGAGCTCACCCCGCGCGAGCGCGAGGTCCTCGAGTTGATGTCCCGCGGAAAGTCCAACAAGGACATCGCCGCCGAGCTCGTTTTGTCTTCCGCCGCGGTGGCCAAGCACGTTTCCAACATCTTCACCAAGCTGCGCTTGGACCCCAGCGAAGACAACCGCCGCGTGAAAGCCATTCTGGAGTACCTCTCAGCGCACCGCTAAAGCCCAAGGCAAGCATCAAATGCTGTTGTGAGGCAGCGAAACAGAGCAGACTGCTGTTCATTTGACGCGCGCAATCGTAGCGCGCATGCCGTCTAGCACGCTTCGCCAGTGCTCGAGGCGTGAGTCTTCGGGTGCCGGCCGTGGCTTTCCGTCGAGTTCCACCACCGGGGTAATCCCGTGCAAGGCGTTGAGGGTCCACAACTCCAGCCCCGCAAGATCGGACAGTCCGAGCGTTCTCTTTTCGACGCTCACTTCCTTTCTCACCGCGGCAACCAGCAGAGACTCAGTGACTGACCGCAACCGAGGTGCGTCCATCGTGAGCATCGTGTCTCCATCCCAAGCGATGAGCGCGGCCGTGGTGGTTTCGCAGACGACGCCCTCGTCGGAGATGAGCAAGGTATCGTCCGGCTCACGAAGCTCTGAGAACAGCGCCAGATTCGGCCCCTTGACATGCGGATTTTCCACTGTTGCCGTAGCGCTGTGCAAACGGGTGGTTTTCCGCTGAGTAGGAAGAGGGCGCAACCGAAGTGCGAAACCGCTGGGGCCAGCCTCCAGGCGCGGGAACCACCGGCCTCGGTTGGGCAGGTGTTCCTGGACTGCTTCCAGAAACGATGTCGGGGAATCCAGCCCCAGGGCTTGTGCGCCCGCGATGAAACGCTCGCGGTGCAGATCGAAACCGCGCACCTGGCCCTCTTCAAGGCGGAAGGAGTCGATGAGCAAGGGCTCGGGAATCGATGGGACGGGAAGAAGGCCACCGGCTTCGAAGCGGTAGCAGTGATCACCAGGGAAAGACTGCTCACAGAGTTTGAGCAGCGGGGTGGACTTATCCACGACCTCCTGCCACTCGGCATCCGGGTCGGAGAGCACCAGAACCGCTCCGCCGACGCCATAGTGTAGCTTCCCGGAATGCAGAACGATGCTGCGGATAGTCATGGCGAAATCAGCGCTGCCATCGCAGCCGAGATAGCCAATCGCACCGGAGTACACCCCACGCGGTGCGGTCTCGAGCTCACGGATGATCTCCATGGTGCGGACTTTCGGCGCACCGGTCATAGAGCCACCGGGAAAGGTGGAGCGGAGGACGTCGATGAGCGAGGCATCCGGGCGCAGCCGAGCAGAAACGGTGGAGACCAACTGGTGCACGGTGGCAAAGCTGCGGACCGCGAAGAGTTCTTCGGCGCGCACGGTGCCTGGGATTCCTACACGGGTGAGATCGTTGCGCACTAGGTCAACGATCATGAGGTTTTCCGCGCGATCCTTCGGATTGCTGGCCAGGTCCGCCCGCAGCTGTTCGTCGGCGGTGGGGTTGTGGCCACGAGGGCGGGTGCCTTTGATCGGCTCCGAGGAGACGATGCCGCCAGACACTTTAAGGAAGCGTTCCGGGGAGGCGCTAGCCACTGCAAGCTCAGGGAGCACCAACAACGAACGCATCGGCGCGGGCACCTGCTGCCGAAGGCGCTGGTAGAGGGCCAGCGGATCGAGTTTGGCTGCCGCCTCGAGGCTGGTAGTGAGGCAGACTTCGTAGGTCTCACCCGCACTGATGAGCTCTTGGGCGCGGCGGATCTTCTCCTTATAGCTGGCGGCGGTATCGCGGCAGATCAGCGGGCCAATCGTGCTGGCATCGAGGCGCCGTTGTTGAACAGGTCTGTCGGCGAGTCCTTCAATGAGCCGCCAGGTCTGTGCCAGCCAGGAGGCCGAGGATTTCTCGCAAATCAGTTGCACTCGTTGCCCTTGGATGGCCACCACACCTGGCGCGCGGAAGAGACCATGAGGGTGGCGTGTGGACAAGCCGCCGAGGGCCTCGTAACCCAGATAGCCGAACACACCTGGAACGCCGAGGCACCCCGCGGGGCGGGAAAAGCGAGGGGGCTCCGCTAGTGCTTCCATTCCCACCATTTCTCCCAACGGTGCAATGATCGAAGTGCCCTCGAACTCTAGCAGCGCCCCTTTGCCGCCTAGGACATCGAAGACGTCGAGGGGATCGATGGCGAGTAGGCGCTCCTCCACGTGCAGTGGTGGCAGGGGCGCAACTGAGGGGGTGTCGACTTTGACGTCAGGAGATGCCACCTCGTTTGCTTCGGGACAAGCGATAGCCAGGAAGTTCTCGAAGAGCCGGAGACCGTGTTCGCTACAAATCGACTCCGGGTGGTACTGCACGCCCCACCAGCGGCGTTCTTCGCTGCGGCCAGCCATGATGAGGCCATCTGTCGTATGCGCGAGTTCCTTCATACCGGAAGGCAGCTTATCTACCACCAATGAGTGATAGCGCACCACATCGTGACAGGTGGGAACCCCGGCATAGAGCGGATCCTCGGAGCAATGTATGGTGCTCACCCGCCCGTGCACAGGCTCTGGGGCCGGAGCGATCCGCGCGCCGAGGTGCTGGGCCATCGCCTGGAAGCCCAGACACACCCCCAGCACCGGCACCGCAGCACGTTTCAACACCTCAGCACAAAAGCCAATGTCCGCTGCACGCTCAGGGGTTCCCGGCCCCGGTGAGAGAACCACCGCGTGGTAGCCAGTCAGCGGCACGGGCTCGGTGTTAGGGGTGACCGTCACCTCAGCACCTAATCGCACCAGGTAGTCCACGATGTTGAAGGTGAAGGAGTCAAAATTATCCACCACGAGCACTCGAGAACCAAAGAAGCGACCCGTGGGGTCTCCGGGGATAAGCGCGACAGTGCTGGAGTTCATCACCTGAATAAGTGTGGCATAAGGGAGCGCCGGGGCCGAAAGTGCTACTCACGCTACAGTGCCCCACCAGCCTCACAACCGCGCCCGCGTAAGCTGGTGCGCATGCAGAACGTACAACCCACCGAAGTACCCGAGAACGCCCAGCTCATCGACGTCCGCGAGGACCACGAGTGGAACACCGAGCACGCCCAGGGCGCCACGCACATCCCGATGGGAGACCTAGTCGAGCGTCTCGACGAGATTGACCCGGACCGCGATATCTACGTCATCTGCCATGCAGGCGGGCGCAGCATGCAGGTCTGCCAGTACCTCGAGCAGGCAAAGGGCTGGGACGTCATCAACGTCGAGGGCGGCACGGATGGTTGGAAAGCACAAGGCTGCCCTATGGTTTACCCAAACCACTAGTGGTACCATTTGCGGTACCATACAGGTGTGGTTTCCAAGATAGAAAAGATCCTCACAAAGATGCGGACCTCACGGACAAACGTCCGCTTCTCAGAGCTGCAACTTGTGTGTGACTTCCATTTCTAGGAGCAGACCATGAACCTCGCAGACAAATACACCTACCAAACCGCGTGGTCCGAAGAGGATGGAGAGTTCGTTGCCACCGTCCTAGAGTTCCCCTCCTTGTCATGGCTCGACTCCACTGCAGCCACCGCTGAGTCCGAGTTGCGCAGCGTCGTCGAAGAAACCCTAGAAGATATGCAACGCAACAATGAACACATCCCGGAACCATTCGGACAGCGAAGCTACTCGGGGAAGTTCAACCTCCGCATACCTCAGTCACTTCACCGAGACCTGACCATCGAAGCAGAACGGGAAGGCGTTTCTCTCAACACACTTATTATGCAGAAGCTAGCCTCAGCCTGAAACTAATGGGCCATAACCCATGATTTAAGTTTGCTACGGTAGGCGCGTAGTATCGTCGGCATGCCTACCTTTAACTCCGTATCGATTCCCACCTCGCTCCTCGAGTCCCCCTCCTTCCAGCTGGAGCGCCTCCGCCGCCGCACCCGCGAAGGCGTCGAGGCCGCATTGCAAACGAAGCGCACCACCCTGCGCGAGTACTGGGTTCTCACCTGCCTGGTTGCGGAGGCCGCATCCTCCCAGTCCGCGCTGTCAGAAACCTTGGCCATTGACGCCTCCGACATGGTGCGTTTGCTGGATTCCCTGGAGTCTCGCAACTGGGTCAAGCGCGAGCGCGATGCCAAAGACCGCCGCCGCCAAATCATTGCCTCCACCAAGAAAGGCGTGAAGGCCCATAAGGAGCTCGCCGTTTTGGTAGCCAAAGCAGAGGACGAGGCCCTCGACGAGTCCACCAATAAGCAGCTCAAGCACCTGCGTAAGCTGGCCACCGCCATCATCGCGGCGGACGCGCCTGCTGATGCTGAAGGCAGTGATGCTTAAATGACGGAGCCCGATAATCTTCCCAGTACTGGGGGCCGCCACGCCCTCCAGGCGGACAAGCCCGAGAACCCAGCAACGCCCAAGGTTCCCGCGCACTATCTCCTAGGCTCCGAGGCCGCACCCGCGCGCACCCTCTGGGATATCGTTCAAACCACCGCCGAGCACTACCCCGAGGCCGCGGCCCTCGACGACGGTGAAATCCTCACCTACGCCGAGCTGCTTGCCGACGTCTCCGCATGGGCCACCGAGCTCCACGCCAGCGGCGTGCGTCGCGGAGACCGCATCGGCATCCGCATGACCTCCGGCAAGCGCGAGCTCTACCTGGCCATCCTGGCCACACTCGCCGCCGGCGCGGCCTACGTGCCGGTCGACGCCGACGACCCCGATGAGCGCGCCGAGATGGTCTTCGGCGAAGCCGACATCGACGGTGTCTTCACCGATGAGGGCTTCCGCATGCTGCGGGAACACGGCAGAAACGACACGGCGGACAACGCAGACGACACAGCGTTCGACGAACCGCACCCCGAAGACACGGCGTGGATCATCTTCACCTCCGGCTCGACGGGCAAGCCCAAAGGCGTGGCCGTGAGCCACCGTTCCGCGGCCGCCTTCGTGGACGCCGAAGCTGCCCTCTTTTTGGCGGATAGCCCGCACGGCCCCCTCGGCCCGGACGACCGCGTCCTAGCCGGCCTGTCCGTGGCCTTCGACGCCTCCTGCGAGGAAATGTGGCTGGCCTGGGGCCACGGCGCCTGCCTGGTCCCGGCCCCGCGCTCCCTGGTGCGCTCCGGCATGGACTTAGGCCCCTGGCTCATCCGCCGCGACATCACGGTGGTCTCCCCCGTGCCCACCTTGGCCGGCCTCTGGCCCGCCGAGGCCCTGGACAACATCCGCCTCCTCATCGTCGGCGGCGAAGCCTGCTCCCAGGAGCTCACGGACCGCCTGGCCACCGAGGACCGCGAGATGTGGAATACCTACGGCCCCACCGAGGCCACCGTCGTGGCCTGCGCGCAGCGCCTGCTGCCAGGCAGGCCCGTATCGATTGGGTTGCCGCTGAAGGGTTGGGATCTGGTGGTCGTCGACAAGCACGGCGTCCCCGTGAACATCGGTGAGGTGGGCGAGCTCGTCATCGGTGGTGTGGGCCTGGCCGCCTACCTGGACCCGGTGAAGGATGCGGAGAAGTACGCGCCGCTGGAGTCCCTGGGTTGGGAGCGCGCCTACCGCACCGGCGACCACGTGCGCCTGGAAGAGGACGGCCTGTATTTTGTGGGCCGCGTCGATGACCAGGTCAAGATTGGTGGCCGCCGCATCGAGCTCGGTGAGGTGGAGGCCAACGTCGCCGCCTTGCCGAACGTGTATAACTCCGCCGTGGCCGTGCAGAAGACGCCGGGCGGAGAGTCCGTGCTCGTCGGCTACGTCTCCCTGGATGACCCGGATGCCGGGTTCGACCACGAAGCGGCACACGCCCGCCTAGCGGAGACCATGCCGGCAGCGCTCGTCCCGCGCATCTGCGTCATGGATGAGCTGCCGATTCGCACCTCCGGCAAGGTGGATAAGAAGGCCCTGCCGTGGCCGCTGCCGGGAGTGGGCGTGGAGGCAGACGGCCTCAACCCCACCGAGCAGTGGCTGGCGGAGCTGTGGGTGGACACCCTGGGGGTGTCCGTCGAGGACGTCAACGCAGACTTCTTCTCCCTCGGCGGCACCTCGCTGGCCGCGGCGACCTTGGTCGGCCGCATCCGCGAGCGCTTCCCCACCGTGGCCGTGCGCGATCTGTACGACCACCCGCGCCTAGGATCCCTGGCGGAGCAGCTTGCTGGTGCCGAGTCCGTCGAAGACGCCGGGCCTGCCCGCGAGGTCAAGCCCGTCGGCGCTGGCACGCGCATCGCGCAAACACTCATCCAGCTGCCCATCATGACGCTGGCCGCCACGACGTGGCTGGCCTGGCTGCTGCTGGGCTCAAACCTGGCGAACCTGCTGGGTGTGGAGTGGGCCATGACCACCCCGTGGTGGCTGGTCATCCTTCTCCTCGTCATCTTTGTCACCCCCATCGGCCGCATCCCCATCGGTGGTTTCGGCGCGCGGCTGATCACCACCGGTATTAAGCCCGGCGAGTACCCGCGCGGGGGCTCCACGCACCTGCGTATTTGGGCAGCGGAGCGCTGGGCGGATGCTTCTGGTTCGCGCTCGATCGCGGGCGCTACGTGGGTCAACAACTATGCCCGCGCGCTGGGAGTGAAGATGGGCCGCGGAGTGGACCTGCACTCGCTGCCGCCTGTGACGGGTCTGCTGACCTTGGGCAAGCACGCCGCGATTGAGCCCGAGGTCGATCTCTCCGGCTACTGGCTCGACGGCGATATCCTGCACGTCGGCGCCATTGAGGTCAAGGAAGGCGCTCGCGTGGGCGCGCGCTCGACGCTGCTCCCAGGCACCGTCGTGGGCAAGGATGCCCACGTCGAGGCTGGCTCCACCGTCACTGGGCGCAAGAAGATCAAGGACGGCCAGCGTTGGTCCGGCTCTCCTGCCAAGAAGGTGGGCCGCTCCAAGCACCGCTTCCCGTCGCATGCCCCGAAGCGCCGCCCGTGGTGGGTAGCCATCTACGGCGCTACCTCTATCTTGCTGGCCTTCCAGCCCATCGTGGCGCTGGCCGTGGGCGCTGCCGTGGTCGTTGCCCTCATCGCGGTGACCGACGGTTCCCCTTACGTCGGCTCTATCTTCTTCGCTCCGCTCGGTGCCCTGGCGGCGTTTGCCACCTTCATGCTGCAAACCTGGCTGGGCGTGCGCATCCTCTCGCTGGGTATCAAGCCCGGTGTGGCACCGGTGCGCTCCGCCAAGGGCTGGCGCCTGTGGGCCATCGAGCGCCTTATGGACGAGGCCCGCACGCAGCTCTTCCCCATCTACGCCTCGCAGCTCACCCCGGCGTGGCTGCGTTCGCTGGGTGCAACGATTGGCAAGGACGTGGAGATTTCCACGGCCGTCATGGTGCCCAAGCTCACCGAGGTCAAGGACGGCGCCTTCTTGGCGGATGACACCATGATCGGCGGCTATGAGCTCGGCGGCGGTTGGATGCTCACGGGTGAGACCAAGGTGGGCAAGCGTTCCTTCGTGGGCAACTCCGGAATCACTGGCCCGGGCCGTAAGCTGTCGAAGAACTCGCTGGTGGCGGTGCTGTCCTCGACGCCGAAGAAGACCAAGTCCGGCGCCAACTGGTGGGGTTCCCCGCCGGAGCGCATGCGCCGCGTGGAGGCCCACGTGGACGGTGTGGAGGGCGAGTCCCTCACCTACAACCCGGGCTTTGGGGTCAAGGCCGCGCGTGGTGCGATTGAGACCATGCGCCTGCTGGCGCCGATGACCTCGGCCATGCTGCTGGCGGGCACGTTGGCATCACTCTACGCGCTGGCCGACGCCCTCGGCATCGCCGCCGCCTGGGCCCTCGGCGGTGTCGTCCTCATGGTGGCCGGCGCTATCGCGATGGTGATCACCGTGGCGGTCAAGTGGATCTGCGTGGGCACGCAGACAGCTGGCGACCACCCACTGTGGTCCGCCTTCGTGTGGCTCAACGAGCTGCAGGACACCTTTGTGGAGGCGGTTGCCGCCCCGTGGTTCTTCACCCACGCCTATGGCATGGGTGAAATCAACCAGGGCCTGCGCGCGCTGGGCGTGACGATTGGCCGCGGCGCGTGGATCGACTCCTACTGGTTCCCGGAAACGGACCTGTGTTTTGTGGGCGAAGGCGCTTCCGTCGGCCCCGGCACCGTGGTGCAAACGCACCTCTTCCAGGACCGCGTCATGAGCCTAGATACCGTCACCATCAAGGCCGGCGCTACCCTGGGCTCGCATTCGGTGGCGCTGCCGGCCTCGGTCATCGGCAGCGTGGCAACCGTTGGCCCCGGCTCGCTGGTCATGCGCGGCGACCAGGTTCCGAGCAACTCCGAGTGGCAGGGCAACCCGATTGAGCCCTGGAAGCACTAGATAGGCAAAGAAAGGAGGCGGCAGGATTTCCTGCCGCCTCCTTTCTTTATGCGTCGAGACTAGTCACCGATCTGGTCGCGACCACGCTTGACGATCTTGTCGTCCACCTGGTCAACGAGCTCGTGGTCCTTGTTGGTGTACTCAAACTTGGAGAGCACGTAGCGCATCGCGTTAATGCGGGCGCGCTTCTTGTCGTTGGACTTGATGGTGATCCACGGAGACTCTTCAGTATCGGTGTAACGGAACTGCTCCTCCTTGGCGCGGGTGTAATCATCCCACTTATCCAGAGAGGCCAAGTCCATGGGCGAAAGCTTCCACTGACGGACCGGGTCGATCTGGCGGATGGCGAAGCGGGTGCGCTGCTCCTTGCGGGTCACGGAGAACCACAACTTAGTCAGCGAAATGCCGGAGCCGAGAATCATGTTCTCCAGCATCGGAACCTCGCGCAGGAACTCTGCGTGCTGGGATTCCGTACAGAAGCCCATGACGCGCTCCACGCCGGAGCGGTTGTACCAGGAGCGGTCAAAGAAGACGATTTCACCACCGCACGGGAAGTGCTGAATATAGCGCTGGAAGTACCACGACGTGGATTCGCGCGGGGACGGCTTCTCCAGCGCTACGGTGCGGGCACCACGCGGGTTGAGGTGCTCGTTGAAACGCTTGATAGTGCCGCCCTTACCTGCAGCATCGCGGCCCTCAAAGAGGATAATGTGGCGCTGGCCGGTTTCCTTGGTCCAGTTCTGCCACTTCAACAGCTCGATCTGCAGGGAGCGCTTGATGGACTCGTACTCATCGCGCGTCATGCGCTCTTCGTATGGGTAGTTCTCGCGCCAAGTCTCAACCGGCGAGCCATCCGGCATGATGAGCGAGGGATCGTCTTCATCGGAGTCATCGACGACGTAGCCGTCGGTCTGCGCAAGGTCGATCTCGGGGAGTTCGTCGTCTTTAATGTCAGCCATGCCAATAATTCTATCTATGAAACAGGCATCCGGCGCGATAAAACTGGTTGCCGCCGCCCAATTTACCCCCGTAGTGGCAAACGGGCGGCAGCAGCCGCCCAGAATGTACGTTTCTCACAAATAGTGCCCCAAGAATCGAAGTTCTGGGGCCTTAAATGATCGATCCGTACCTGCCCCGCTTACGCGATGGTACGTTTTCGCGTGCAAGGTCCGGAAACCGCATGATCCCAAGGGCATGTTTGCGAAAACGTACCGCGCCACTGCGCTAGCCGGCCCAGGGTTCTGGAAATGAGAAACCCCGCTGCCCAAAGTGGGTCAGCGGGGTTAACGCTTAGTTCTGCGTGAGCAGCGTGCTGCTTAGAGCAGGCCGATCAGCTTCTTGGCGCCGGAAGCAGCGTCGCCCAGAGCGTAGAGAAGCGGCAGGATGAGGCCGAAGATGCCGGTGGAAGACAGGGTTTCCATTTTAAAATCTCCTTGGGATTGAAAGTGTGTGTATTAAGTGCGCCCTTCAGAAGGGCACAAGATTACTTCGTGGAGGACAGGGCGTCCAGCTTGGAGGTGTCCGGGGTTACCTCAACGGAGTCAGCGGTAGCAGCACCAGCGATGATGTCGAAAGCCTTAGCGAAGCCCTGGAAGAGGTTCTTGATGCCGGAAGCGAAGTCAGCGAAGTTGCCCAGCTGATCAGCAACGAAAGAAAGATCCATTATGGTCTCCTTTTGTGAAGTCCGGACTCAGAAGTGCCCGGAGGGGTTTGCGGTTTTGCAGACACCCTCAGCGGGCGTCACAGAAAACTATTTTGGCACACCTCCCCGACTTTGCAAGCGTTTAGGCGAGTTAATTTTTCGGATGAAGATCATTGCAGATCAAGCATGCAACGAGCGTTATTTATTCACTCGACCTTAACCTAACCAGCAACAACGCCTCTAACTGCGGAAATAAACAGCATCAGGCGCGAGGCGACAAGAAATTTTCTGCAAAACGTAACGCTAGCCCCTCCACTAGCGATTCATAGGCCTGACAAACAAAGTAAAAGCGAGAAATATTTTCCGCAAGAACATGCTCGCCTACCCCCATCCGGGGTGACATAAGGGCACAAAAAGGTCTCAGAACAGAGAACGCTCCCCACGGTTGACCGTGGGGAGCGTTCGTTTTGCTACGGGCTGCAGCCGCGAGACGCCTCAGCCCGGGGAGCTAAGCATTAGAAGCCCATGCCGCCCATTGCGTCGGGGTCCGGCATGCCAGCGCCTGCACCGGCCGGCTCCGGCTTATCAGCCACAACTGCCTCGGTGGTCAGGAACAGGGCCGCGATGGACGCAGCGTTCTGCAGTGCGGAACGGGTGACCTTGACCGGGTCATTGATGCCAGCGGCCATGAGGTCCACGTACTCGCCAGTAGCAGCGTTAAGGCCCTGACCAGCCGGCAGGGACGCAACCTTGTCCGCAACAACGCCCGGCTCCAGGCCAGCGTTCTGAGCAATCTGCTTCAGCGGAGCAGACAGTGCCTCACGGACGATCTTGACGCCGGTTGCCTCGTCACCGGTGAGGTCAGAGAGGGAATCCAGGACATCAGCTGCCTGCAGCAGGGCCACGCCACCGCCGGCGACGATGCCCTCTTCGACGGCTGCCTTAGCGTTGCGCACGGCGTCCTCGATGCGGTGCTTGCGCTCCTTGAGCTCAACCTCCGTAGCGGCACCGACCTTGAGGACTGCCACGCCGCCGGCCAGCTTGGCCAAGCGCTCCTGCAGCTTCTCGCGGTCGTAGTCGGAATCGGAATTCTCGATCTCGGCGCGGATCTGCTTGATGCGGCCGTCGATCTGCTCCTGGGAGCCAGCGCCCTGAACGATGGTGGTCTCGTCCTTGGTCACGACAACCTTGCGTGCCTGGCCGAGGTACTCGATCTCAGCGGTCTCCAGGGACAGGCCGACCTCCTCGGAGATGACCTGGCCGCCGGTGAGGATAGCCATGTCCTGCAGGGTGGCCTTGCGGCGGTCGCCGAAGCCCGGAGCCTTCACGGCAACGGACTTGAAGGTGCCGCGGATCTTGTTGACCACGAGGGTGGACAGGGCCTCGCCCTCAACATCCTCAGCGATAATCAGCAGCGGCTTGCCGGTCTGCATGACCTTCTCCAGCAGCGGAACGAGGTCCTTGATGTTGGAGACCTTGGAGGAAACCAGCAGGATGTACGGATCCTCGAGGACAGCCTCCTGGCGCTCCATGTCGGTAGCGAAGTAGCCAGAGATGTAGCCCTTATCGAAGCGCATGCCTTCGGTGACCTCAAGGTCGACGCCGAAGGTGTTGGACTCCTCAACGGTAATAACGGAGTCCTTGTTTACGGAGCCGTTGCCCACGGTGTACATAGCCTCGGCGATCTTCTCGCCGATTGCCGGGTCAGCAGCGGAGATACCAGCGGTGGTGGCGATCTCTTCCTGGGTCTCTACTTCCTTCGCGGAGGAGAGCAGGGAGTCAACAACCTTCTTGGTAGCGGCCTCGATGCCGCGCTTAATGCCCATCGGGTTAGAACCAGCGGCTACGTTGCGCAGACCCTCACGCACGAGAGCCTGTGCCAGAACGGTAGCGGTGGTGGTGCCGTCACCGGCAACGTCATCAGTCTTCTTAGCTACTTCCTTGACCAGCTCTGCACCGATCTTCTCGTACGGGTCCTCGAGCTCGATCTCGCGCGCGATGGAGACACCGTCGTTGGTAATGGTCGGGGCGCCCCAGGACTTCTCCAGGACGACGTTGCGGCCCTTGGGGCCGAGGGTGACCTTGACGGCGTCGGC
>NZ_KV819515.1:0-36345 GCF_001815175.1 Corynebacterium sp. HMSC034H07 | reverse complement strand
GACCTTGACGGCGTCGGCAAGCGTGTTGAGACCACGCTCGAGGCCGCGACGTGCCTCTTCATCGAAGGCAATGATCTTTGCCATGTGTTTGTGCTCCTTAAGCTTTGTTGAGGACGACACTCACGTCTGGATCTATGACGGACGCCCGCGACGGCACGGCTGGCGAGTGTTCTCCAGCCCCAACCACATAGATGATTTTGATTCATTTCTGGCACTTGCCATGTGGAAGTGCTAGCGACCATTCTGGCACTCAGACCTACCGACTGCAAGATTCAACACGAACGGGCGGTGCGAAAGCACCGCCCATCAAAGTAAACTGCCCGCTAGATCGAACCGCCCGTCACAACGAAGTCCCTGTCGCTCTTAGGACGCAGCCTTCTTCGCCGTCCACTTATACGCCGCGGCAATGCCGGCAACGAAGAGGATGACGCCCACGAACTTGGCTGCCGTGCCGCCCTCGAAGATCTCCAGCGGGGAATCGCCTCCCGACGCCGCGATGATGCCCGCATTGACCACGCCGAAGAGCGACTCACCCACGATGAGGCCAGTGGCCAACAGCGTGCCCATGCGCTTGGCAAAGTCCGGCTTGGACTGGCGGGCCGCCCACCGGTTGTAGAAGTAGCCCAAGAAAGCGCCGATCGGCACCACAATGGTGATGGCTGCCGGCAGGTACATGCCCATGCCCACGGCCAGCGGGGACAGGGAGTACTTGTCGGGGAAGTGGCGCAGGCACTCGTCCACGATGATGATGACGGCACCAATAGCCGCGCCCAGACCGATGAGATCCCACGGCAGGGAGTTATCGAAAATACCGGAGGCTACCGAAGACATCAGCGCGGCCTGCGGTGCAGCCAGTGCGTCCTCACCAGCGCCTTCCATGCCCTGGAAGCCGAAGCCGGTGAGCATGACCTGCAGAATCGGCGGAATCACCAGGGAGCCGAAGAGGACACCGATGATGAGCGCTACCTGCTGCTTCCACGGCGTCGCGCCGACCAGCTGACCGGTCTTGAGGTCCTGCAGGTTGTCATTGGAAATAGTCGCGATACCGAAAACAATGGCCGCAGTAAACAGCGTGTAGGCCACCAGCGACAGCGGCTCCGCGTCCGTCCCGCGGGTCACGGCGGCAATGATCAGCGCGGCGGCGATGACCGCGATGATGCCGATGGAGGAAATCGGCGAGTTGGAGGCACCGATGAGGCCAGCCATGTAGCCACACACCGACGCGATGATCAGGCCCACGAGCAAGGTGAAGAGTACGGAGACCGTGATGAGGACGGCCATGTGGTCGTGGATATCGGTGCCGCGCACGAAGTTCCACAGCAGCAGACCAATCGGAATCATCAGGACCAGGATGGTGCCAATGACATAGGGCGCCGGAATATCGCGCTCCTCCACCGCTACCTGCTGGCCGCCCTTGCGGTCACGGGAGGAGGCGAAGGACTCAGCCATGCCCTTGGCAATCGGACCGGTGATCTTGATCAGCGTCCAGATCGCGGCGATAGCCATGGTGCCCACGCCGATGAAGCGAATCCGGCCGGAGAAGACGGAATCAACAGTGTCCATGAGCGTGGCCGGATCACCCAGCCCCTCACCACCGGTGAGGATGGGCAGCAGGATGAGGTAGGAGATGACCACGCCGACGAGCATGGCAATACCCACGGCCAAGCCCACGAGGTGGCCCACGCCGACCAGCGCCAGCGAGAGGGAGCTACCCAGCGTCGTCGCGCCAGGGCCCAGCTTGAAGTAGGTGGCCACCTCGGAGGCGGCTGCCTTCATAGCCGCCAGCAGTGCCATGACGGCAGAAAGGATGCCGCCAAAGAGGATGACGTGCAGGCCCTTCGTGTTCTCTTCGTGGGCGGCCTCGCCCTCCTCACCGGTGCTATCGCCCACCTTGAGGACCTCCGCCGCGGCCACGCCTTCCGGATAGGGCAGGTCCGAGCCCGTCACCAGCGCACGGCGCAGCGGAATGGAGTACATCACGCCGAGCACACCGCCGATGGCGCACACCGCGGCGGTATCGATGAAGGAAAAGCCCTGCCAGTAGCCCACCATGACCAAGCCCGGGAGCACGAAGATGATCGCGGACAACGTGCCGGCCGCAGAGGCGATGGTCTGCACGATGTTGTTTTCTTTGATGTTGTGCCCGGCAAAACGGCGCAGCACCGCCATGGAAATCACGGCGGCAGGAATGGACGTGGCAAACGTCAGGCCCACCTTGAGGCCCAGATACACGTTGGCGGCGGTAAAGATAAGAGTGATGAGCCCACCAATGATGATGCCGCGCAGCGTGAGCTCGCGGAGCGTGGACTGGGAACCTTCGGCGGTGGTAGACGCCATGTCAGGTCCTTTCTAAAAAGAACTTATAAACAATATGGACTAGAACCGTGCATATGTTACTACCTAGCGGCCGGTAGGCCGAGTTGAGGATCCGAGTAGGTTGGAGTGCATGACCAAGATTTCTGAGTTTGTGAACAATGACCGCGACACTATTTTCAACCAGCTCAAGGAGCTCGTCTCCTTCAATTCCGTCCACAACGAGCCGGGTCTAGAGGACCAGACCGCGAAGGCGGCGGAGTGGGTCCACGCCGCGCTTGTCGACGCCAACTTCACCCCCGAGGCCATCCCTACCGCTGATGGTTCCACGGCGATCGTCGCCAAGCGCCCCGGCAAGGAGGGCGCGAAGACGGTGCTGCTGTACTCGCACTACGACGTGGTTCCTGCCGGGAACCCCGACGCGTGGGAGTCTGATCCCTTCACCCTGACTGAGCGCGATGGCCGCTGGTACGGCCGCGGCGCCGCTGACTGCAAGGGCAACGTCGCCATGCACCTGGCGGCCCTGCGCGCGCTCGACGCCAACGGTGGAACCGACCTCAACCTCACCGTGCTTATTGAGGGCTCCGAGGAACGCGGCGGCGAGGGCCTGTCCGCACTCATCGAGGAGCGCCCTGAGCTCTTCGCGGCCGACGCCATCCTCATCGCCGATGCCGGCAACGCCAAGGTAGGTGTCCCGACGCTGACGACCTCCCTGCGCGGCGGCTCGCAGATCAACGTCAAGGTCTCCACCCTCCACTCGGCCGTGCACTCCGGCCAGTTCGGCGGCGCGGCTCCCGACGCCGTCAAGGCGCTCATGCGCACGCTAGATTCCCTGACGGATGAGTATGGCCGCACGACTATCGACGGCGTCGATTGCGAGGGCACCTGGCCGCTGGCTGAGGGGCAGGACACCGCCTACAGCGAGGAGAACTTCCGCGCTGATGCCCAGATGCTCGAGGGCACCGAGGTCATGGGCGCGCAGGACCCGGCCGGTGCCACCGCTATCGCGGATATGATTTGGGCCCGCCCGGCAGTGACCATCACCGGCTTTACTTCCACCCCGGTGGCCGAGGCCGTCAACGCTGTGCCCGCCACCGCAGAAGCCAACATCAACCTGCGCACGCCCGCCACCATGGATCCCCGCGCCACCGCGGAGGCCGTGGCCGAGCACCTGAAGAAGCACGTCCCGTGGGGCGCACACATCGAGGTCACCATCTTGGAGGCCAACCTGGGATTCGAGACCGACCCGGCAAAGCCCGCGGTGGCTCTGCTCGGCGAGTGCCTCGGCGAGGCATTCGGTGGGGAGACCATCACCCAGGGCATGGGCGGATCCATCCCGCTGACCGTGGAGTTGCAGGAGAAGCACCCGAACGCGGAGATCGCACTCTTCGGCGTCGAGGAGCCGCAGTGCACCATCCACTCCGCTAACGAGTCGGTCGACCCGACCGAGATTGAAAAGATCGCCATCGCCGAGGCGCTCTTCCTGCAGCGCTTCGCCTAAGCGCACCGCAGCGCTGCCCACCGTGGCCCGGGCATCCCGGGCGGGCGGCGCAGTACCCCTCCAACCTGGGCCGCTGACGACGTGGAAGAACGCCAACAGGAGACGCATATATAACTGTATGAAATGAAAATGTGAAAATTGGGATTTCAGACTGTATCGTGAGCACTAGTAGACGCCCGCCAGTGCGGTGGGTTTAGCCCAGTCCCCCGACAAGGAAAGGACGCCACCGCAACCTCGTGCTCACTCTCTTTTGTGCCTTGGTTCTAACCACCATCGCCGCTCCCTTCCTGATTTTCTATCTCGGCCGCCGTGCCTTCGGCCTCTTGGCAATAGTGCCCGCGGTTGGGTTCTTCTGGGTGCTCCAACGGCTGACCGATGGCACGCTGCGCGACGGCAACCAGCTGGCCTATGACCTCAACTGGATGCCAGCAGCGCACCTCGATGTCAGCTTCCGCATGGATGCGCTTTCCGCGTTATTCAGCCTCATCATCTTGGGCGTAGGCGCGCTGGTCCTGCTCTATTGCTGGGGCTATTTCGACCACTCCCGGCGGCGCCTCGCCCTCTTCAGCAGCCAAATGGTGGGCTTTGCCACGGCCATGTATGGCCTGGTGATTTCCGATAATTTCCTGCTGCTCTACGTCTTCTGGGAAATCACCTCCCTGCTGTCTTTCCTCTTGGTGAGCTATTACGGCGAGCGAGCCTCGTCGCGTCGATCAGCGCAGCAGGCGCTCATGGTCACCGTCCTGGGCGGTCTCGCCATGCTGGTGGGTATTACCCTCCTCGGCCGCCAGACCGGCGCGTGGTCTTTCAGCAGTATCGCCGCCACCGAGGACCTCGCCAACACGCCCTACCTCACCGTGGCTATCGTGCTCATTCTCTGTGGTGCGCTTTCCAAGTCCGCCATCGCCCCAGCCCACTTCTGGCTGCCCGGTGCCATGGCCGCACCGACCCCGGTCTCGGCCTACCTGCACTCCGCGGCCATGGTGAAGGCCGGCATCTATCTCGTCGCACGCCTTGCCCCCTCGGTGCATGACATCCCCACTTGGCACCTCGTGGTCCTCCCCTTGGGTGCTTTCACCATGCTGCTCGGCGGCTGGATGGCGCTCAAGCAGCGTGACCTGAAGCTCATCCTGGCCTACGGCACCGTCTCGCAGCTGGGCTTTATTACCGCCATCATCGCCATTGGCTCCCGCGAGGCGATGCAGGCAGGACTGGCGCTGACCGTCGCGCACTCCCTCTTCAAGGCCGCGCTCTTCATGATCGTCGGCGCTATCGACCATTCGACGGGAACCAGGGACATCGACAAGCTTGCGGGCCTGGGCAAGAAGAATCCCGCGCTGTACGTCCTGGCCATCCTCCCCGCGATGTCCATGGCCGGTATCCCGCCCCTGCTGGGCTTCGTGTCCAAGGAAGCCACGCTCGAGGCCATCATGGGCGAGGAGCTTCTGGTCGGCATGCCGCGCAACATGCTGCTTGTCACCGTCGTCGTCGGTTCCGCGCTGACGATGGCCTACGCGCTGCGCTTCTTGTGGGGAGCCTTCTCCTCCAAGGGGCAGGACGAGCCCTCTGAGGCGGTAGCACACATGCACCACATCGGCCCCTTCCTGTGGATCCCACCGGCAGTGCTGACCCTGCTCGCCATCTTCTTCGGCCTGCTGCCGCTGCCGCTCTCCCACGGCATCACGCAGCACTTGGACAACACCTTTGGGGCGCAGGACGCCTCCGAGCTCGCCCTGTGGCATGGCTGGACCATCCCGCTGCTGCTCTCCGTGATCATTATCGCTGCGGGTTCCCTCCTCCACTGGCAGCGCCAGGCGCTCACCAAGGCCCAATTCACCTACCCCGCATTGGGCTCTGCCGACGATGCTTACGACGCCATCATCAACTCCCTGCGCCAGCTCTCCCTGCGCATTACCGCCTCCACGCAGCGCGGCTCGCTGCAGTACAACCTCACGGTCATCTTCGCCACGCTCATGGTGCTGCCCATCGTCATGCTCATCCGCGGCGATCTCACCAACGTGCGCATGATCGTGGCCGAAAACCCCTGGCAGGCCATCGCCGCGGTGATCATCATCATCGCCGCCGTGGCCGCCACGGTGCTGGATAACCGCCTCTCCGGGGTCATCCTGGTGGGCGTGACCGGCTACGCCTTGTCCTTCATCTTTGCGCTGCAGGGCGCTCCGGACTTGGCGCTGACGCAGCTCCTCGTGGAAACCATCATCATGGTGCTCTTCATGCTGGTGCTGCGCCGTATGCCGGCTAATACCGAGTGGAAGCAAGATCCCAAGACCGGCCGCCTGCGCGCCTGGCTCGCGGTAGGCGTAGGCCTCGCCGTCACCGTGGTGGGTATGTTTGCCATCAACGCTCGGCGCGAGGAGCCCATCTCGCAGTACATGCCGGAATTGGCCAAGGAGATCGGCCACGGCGCCAACACGGTCAACGTCCTGCTCGTGGACCTGCGTGCGTGGGATACCTTCGGCGAGATCACGGTGCTCGTCATTGCCGCAACGGGTATTGCCTCGCTGATTTTCCGCACGCAGAGCTTCACCCGTGCCTCCCGCCGCCCGACCTTGAAGGTCACCGGCCGCCGCTGGCTGGCCGCGGGCGTGGAATCCGAAAAGGCGCTCAACCGCTCGCTCATGGTGGACGTGAGCACCCGCATCCTCTTCCCCTCGATGATGGTGCTGTCCCTGTACTTCTTCTTCGGTGGCCACAACGCCCCTGGCGGCGGTTTTGCCGGTGGCCTCGTCGCCGCTCTCGCGCTGATCCTGCGCTACCTGGCTGGCGGCCGCGAGGAGCTCGAAGAGGCGCTGCCTCTCGACGGCGGCCGCACCATGGCGGTAGGCCTGCTGCTCTCCCTCAGCGCCGTTATTACCCCGATGCTCTTGGGCTACCCGCCGCTGACCTCTGGGTACACGAAGGTAGGTATACCGCTCATCGGTGATGTGTCGCTGCCGTCCGCGCTGATTTTCGACGCCGGCGTCTACCTCATCGTCATTGGCCTCACGCTCTACGTGCTGTCCTCCTTGGGCGCGAAGCTCGATGAGGAAGAAGAGATGCGTAAGCAACGCGCCCGCGATCGCGCACGCTCCCTGGCGCGCCGCACACAAGCAAAAGAAACCGCTGCCACGGCAGAGAAAGGACACGCCTAATGGATGCCAATCTCATGCTCCTGCTCGCTGCGGGCGTGCTCTGCGGCACCGGAGTCTACCTGTTGCTCGACCGCGCGATGACCAAAATGCTGCTCGGCATCTTGCTGCTGGGCAACGGCGCGAACCTCTTCATGCTCATGGCTGGCGGCCAAGCCGGCTCGCCGCCTATCGACGGCCGGAACTCCCTCCCCTACGGCGATCAGATCGCCGATCCGCTGGCCCAGGCGATGATCCTCACGGCCATCGTCATTTCGATGGCGCTGACCGGCTTCATCCTCACCTTGGCTTACCGCCAATACCGCTACCGCTCCGCGGACGTGATTGAGGACGACACCGAAGACGCTGCCATCGCGGCGATTGCCTCGCGCCCGGGCAATGCTTCAGCCGCCCCTGACCACGACGCGTCTAATGACCCGACCACCGGCCGCACCACCAAGGAAGGCGATAAGTTTGGCCCCGAGTTCTTCGAGGCTCCCGTGAAGGAGGCGACCGATGAGTGAGACCATCTCGCCCCTAGTGGATCTGTTGCTGCCGTATATCAGCTACCTGATCCCCCTGCCGATCATCATCCCGGCCTTGGCTGCTGCGCTGGCGATGCTCTTTGCGCGCAATACCAATGCGCAGCGCCGCATCGCTTTCTTCTCGCTGCTCACGCTCGCCGTGGTGAATGCCGCTCTGATTGCCATCGCGGATACCACCGGCATTCAAACCCTGCAGGTGGGCGGCTGGGACGCGCCGGTGGGCATCACGTTGGTGGCGGACCGTTTGTCCACGGTCATGCTCTTTACCTCCTCCATCGTCCTCTTCTCCGTCATGTGGTACGCGATCGCACAGGGCGTGCGCGACGGTACGAAGGACGAGCCAGTGGCGGCTTTCCTGCCCACCTACATGCTGCTGACCATGGGCGTGAACGTGTCCTTCCTGGCCGGTGACTTGTTCAACCTCTATGTGGGCTTCGAGATCTTCCTCGTGGCCTCCTACGTTTTGCTCACCCTCGGCGCCTCACCCGCGCGCGTGCGGGCCGGCGTGGGCTACGTCATGGTCTCCATGGCCTCCTCGCTCATCTTCGTGCTGGCTTTGGCCTATGTCTACGCCACGGTGGGCACGATGAACATGGCCCAGATTGGCATCCGGATGGAGGATATCCCGGCGGGCACCCGCTCCGCAGTGTTCGCCGTGCTGCTCATTGCCTTCGGAATTAAGGCGGCCGTCTTCCCGTTGGATGCCTGGCTGCCGGACTCCTACCCCACCGCACCGTCCCTCGTCACCGCGGTCTTCGCGGGCCTGCTCACCAAGGTTGGTGTCTACGCCATCATTCGCGCGCGCACCTCAATCTTCACCGATGGCGGGCTGGATGGCCTGCTCATGTGGGTCGCGCTGGCCACGATGCTCGTGGGCATTTTGGGCGCTATCGCCCAATCGGATATCAAGCGATTGCTGTCCTTCACGCTGGTCAGCCACATCGGCTATATGATCTTCGGCGTTGCCCTCGGAACCGCCCAGGGCTTGTCGGGCGCCATCTTCTACGCGGTTCACCACATTTTGGTGCAGACCGCGCTGTTCCTGGTGGTGGGCCTCATCGAGCGCCAAGCCGGCACCTCCTCGCTGCGGCGCTTGGGCTCCCTGATCTACACCGCGCCGCTCATCGCGATCTTGTACTTCATCCCGGCCATGAACCTGGGGGGTATCCCGCCCTTCTCCGGATTCCTGGGCAAGATCATGCTGCTCCAAGCCGGCGCGAATGAGGGTTCCTGGCTGTCCTGGGTCCTCATCGGCGGCGCGGTGATCACCTCCCTGCTGACCCTCTACGTCATGATCCTCGTGTGGGCCAAGGGTTTCCTGCGCGACCGCGGCGATGCGCCCGAGGGCAACCTCGCCATGGTTCGCCCTTCTCCACTGGGAGAAGTCACCGAGTACGTCGAGTTAGAGGAGCGCGATGACGTCGGCCGCGTGCCCTTCGGCATGCTGGCCTCGACGTCCCTGCTCGTCATCGCCTCGGTGTCGATGACCTTCCTCGCCGGCCCCATCTCCGGTGTTACCACCCGCGCGGCCACCTCGGCGCAGGATGACTCCATCTACCGCTATGCCGTGCTGGGAGATTCCGCCGAGGACCCAACGCGGCACTTGGACCCCGCCGAACGCTACGAGGAGGGCGCGGATTCGCGAAAGAACCGCAGCGAGCCCCTCCCGGATCCGGAACCGGTGGCGCCGACCACGAGGACGTCGCCAAGCACGACGGCTACACTCCCCACGACCGTGGACGATGATGAAAAGGAGGTGTCGCGATGAGATTCTCCGGTATTAAGCACCGCTTCCGGCCATGGTTCATGGTGTGGATCGTCGTCATGTGGTGCATGCTCATGGGCGAAGTTACCGTAGCGAACCTGGTGGGTGGGCTGCTTGCCAGCCTCTTCATCGTCTTTGCGCTGCCCCTGCCGGCCATGCCCGTGGCGGGGATTTCGGTGAGCTGGGGCAAACTGATCGTCTTCATGGCGCAGTGGTTTGTGGAGCTGATGGAGGCCTCCATCATGGTCGGCTGGCTGGCGGTGCGCCCGCAGCCGGTGCCGAAGACGGCGATTGTGAAGCTGCCGATGCGAGTGGAGAACGAGTTCGTTCTCTCGCTGGCGGTCAGCCTGTATAACCTGCAGCCCGGCGGCACGGTCTCCGATATCGACATTGCCAACCGCATGTTGACCATCCACCTGCTGAACGCCGATTCCGAGGAAGATCTGGAGCGCGAAATCGCGGCCGTACGCAAGCTCGAGGCCGATATGATTGCCATCTTTGAAAGGAGCCACCCCTGATGGATACGGACCTGTATAACATCCTGCTCACCGTGGCCGCCGGCTTCCTCGTGGTGGCATTCCTCATCACCACGTGGCGCATCGTCATCGGCCCGAACTCGCTCGACCGGCTCATCGCTATGGACGGACTCGTGGCCATGTTCCAATGCGCCCTGGCCACCTATATCTGCTGGACGCTGGACACGACGGTCTCCAACGCGATGATCGTCGTGGCGCTCCTCGGCTTCATCTCCACGGTCTCTGTCACCCGATTTAGGAAGAGGGATTCATGAGTTACGCACTGATTGCCGATATCCTCTCCATCATCCTCATCCTCGTCGGCTCCATCCTCATCTTGGCGGCCGCGATTGGCGTGGCGCGCTTTAAGGACACGATGGCGCGTGTGCATGCCATCGCCAAACCACAGACCACAGGTCTGATCTTCACCATTCTGGGCGCGATCATCAAGGTGACGGGCTCCGAGGACTTCAGCGTGGCCGAGAGGGGCGACCTGGGAATCCTCGTCTTGCTCGTCCTCTTCGCCATGATCACCAGCCCGGTGACCGCGCAGAGAACCACGCGTATCGCCCGCCGCGAGGGCCTGTACGGTCCCCCGGAATCGATGACACGCAACGAGAGCCCGGCCGCGCGTTCGATGCGCCGAAAGTAAGGACACGGTACCTTTCTGCCGGGAAATGCGGGGACAATAATATAGGCTGCAAAAGGCACTAATAGGTGGTCAGACGAGGAGAGTCGACGTGAAGAAGCTGCAAGGCGTACCAACGATGTGTGCTGTCCTCGCACTGGGCATCGCGGTGATGGTGTACAAGATCATCCAGTTCGATGGCCACAAGGCCTTCACCTTCATCCTCCCCTTCGACCTCGCCATCTACCGCATGGCTGGCGAGGATCTCAACGCCGGTGGACTGCTATACGACGCCCCCTATATCTTTGAATTCCCTTTCACTTACCCACCCTTTGCGGGCCTGCTGTTCAAGGTCTTGCCGTTCTTCAGCAAGGACGCGCTGACCATTATCTGGCCTTCGCTCATGTTCTTGGCTGTGCTGGCCATCATCGTCATGATCTTCCGCGAGCGGGGCGTGAAGATGACCCCGGCGGCCGTCCTCATCGCGGTGCTGCTAACCGCGCTGACCCCGGCGAATGAGACCATGCACGGGTCGCTGTACTACGGGCAGGTCAACGTCTTCCTCATGTTGCTCGTGGCCTTTGACTTCCTGCCTATCAAGCGCCGCCTGCCGGGCGTGGGCATTGGCCTGGCTGCCGGAATCAAGCTGACCCCGGCGTACATGGGCCTGGCCCTGCTCTTTGAGAAGCGCTGGTGGGCCGCCGCGGGCGCGGTGATCACCTTCCTCGTCACGGTGGGGCTCGGATTCCTCTTCGTTCCTGATGCGATGGTGTTCTGGACCGATGCCATGTTCAACTCATCGCGTGTGGGCGAGCATGCCAACCCCGGGGCGAAGTCGCTGCGCTCACTCATGTTCCGCGAGCTCGGCATCGACGGTGGCATCTGGTGGATCCTGGCGGTCATCGTGGTCTTCGCGCTGACCTGCCTGGCGCTGCGCACCGCCTACCTGCGCGGCAACCGCTCGGCGGCCTTCGCTCTGACGGGCCTGAGCACCTGCCTGGTCTCCCCCTTCTCGTGGTACCACCACTTCGTGTGGACCATCCCCTTCATCGTCATGGTCTTCGTCTCGGTTAACCAGGCGGTGAGCTCGCGTGTGTCCGGCAAGGGCGGTGAGCAGCTCGCGGGGCTTGCCTCCGTGGCGGCCTTGTTCGTGCTTTCGCTGCCCTTCATGTCGGTGCCCGTGTGGTTCACCATGTCCTCGGCCAACCTCGACGCAATCGAATCCTTCCAGCCGTGGGCAACCTCGCTGTGGACGCTGTCCTGCTTGGCCTTCATCGTGGTCTACGCCGTGTGGGGCTTCATCGCACCGCGCAAGCGCGCGGTGGCGGAGAGCTAGGGGGACGTTTCGATCAATTAAGCCCCTGAAACCCCCAATTTTCGGGCCTTAATTGATCGTTCGGTACTTACGCCAGCCGCTCCATCTCATCCGCAGTGGCCTCAACCACCTTCTGCCAGCTGCCGGTCTCCTGGTACAAACGGCGCTGGCGCTCATAGCCCGCCCCGCCATCGATGATCTCCTGCACCAGCTGCAGCTCCCGGGCGCAGCCCAGCTCTTCCGAGAGCGGAGCCAGCTCCACCAAGAGATCCGCCAGCTCATCCTTGATCCAGCGTTCATCGGTCTCGCGCGAGGTGATGACCAGCGCGTCCATGCCATAGCGCGCGCCGCGCCACTTGTTCTCCGCCACGTGCCACGGCTGCAGCGTGGGCAGCGTTTCGCCGGCGTCGATCATGCGGTCATAGTGCACCACGAGGCAGTGTGTCAGCGCCACGATGGCGGAGAGCTCGCGGAGGTTGGAGGCGGCGTCGGAAATGCGCACCTCCACCGTGCCCCACTTGGAGGCCGGGCGGACATCGAAGTGCATCGAGCCCGTGTGATTAATAACCCCCGAAATGGCCTGGTCCCGCATGTAGGACTTCCACTGCTCCCAGTTCTCAAACTGGTAGGGCATGCCCGCGGTGGGCAGCTGCTGGTAGAGCATCGTGCGGTTGGAGGCATAGCCGGTATCGAGCCCCTCCCACCCCGGCGAGCAGGCGGAAATAGCCAGCAGATGAGGGTACTTCGTCATCAGCGCATTAATGATGGGCCACACGCGCTCCTCGTGGCTGATGCCGACGTGCACGTGGGTGCCCCACAGCAGCATCTGCTGCCCCCAATACTGGGTGCGGTTGATAATTTCGGAGTAGCTCTCCTTGTTGGAGACGGGGTTTTGCCGAAAGTCCGTAAAAGGGTGCCCGCCCGAGGCCCACAGACGCACGCCCAAGGAGTCGGCCGCCTCACGCACTGCGCTGAGCGACGCCCGCAGGTCCCCCATCGCCTCCGGCACCGTCCGGCACACCCCGGTTACCAGCTCCACCGTGTTTTGGAGGAATTCCTTTTCCAGGTGGATGTCGGGATGAGCGGCGTGCACGCGATCGATGAGTTCAGCGCCGCGTGGCACGAGATCCCAGGTCGCTGGATCAACGAGGGCAACTTCCCACTCAACACCCAGCGTGGGCTCGGGCGAGCGGGCGAAGTTCTCTTCCGGAATATTCACCCATTCATCCTATCCGTCGGGCGGATGAATTTAATAAGATTTTATTCCCTAGGCTTGGGGAACCGCGAGGACAACCACGACGGCATCGCCCTTGGTGTAGTCCCCGGTCAGCTCGGCCGGGTACGGAGCAATCGCTTCCGCCGGCACGTTGGCACCGTAGTACTGGGCGGCAACTTCTTTGGCCAGGCTCTCGGCGGCCGCATCGCCCTCAGGGAAGTAGACGGTGGTCTTCGGTGCAACGAGGACGTCGCCGCTGATATTGCCCACCTCGGCGATGTGGAAGTGCTGGGACTTCAGGCGCTCGGCCTCATCGGCAGCGAAGTTGGCGCGACCGGAGTTGTTGTAGACGTTGACGGGGATCTCCGCCTGGGCGCGGTCGGGGCTACCTGCGGCAGCACCTTCCTCAGCGTTGTCGTCGCGGGCAGCGTCACGCTCGGCTTCAGCATCGCCGTCTGCGCCAGCCTCGGCGTCAGCACCGGCAGCATCCGACTCCTCGCGGTTCTTGTCCGCCTCTCCTTCCGCGCCACCAGCTGCAGCACCGTCGCCCTCGGCGCCGCCAGTCGCGGGGCCGGATACGACAGCATCGTTTCCTGCCGGCGCGTTCTGCGCGGTGTCCTCGGAGTCATCAGAGGTCATGGCATAGAGCGCCCACATGCCGAGCATGACGGCAACGGCGATGAGCACCATGGCGAGCCCGCGCAGGGGGAGCTTGCTCGCAGGAGCGGCAGCGGCGGCCGGGGCGGCGGCCGCGTCAGAATCGGCGGCGTGGCGCGCGTGGTCAGCGGACGAGGCAGAGTTTTCCGGATTCACATTAGTCACATTGGCAACTTTAGTATCTGATTCGCTCAGTCTGGGGCATTATCGCGTGCGGCGCGCCGGACGTCGTCGCGGACGTCGCGAAGCCGGCGCAGGCGGGTGACCAACAGCGGGTAGGAGGCGTGCGCTGCGGGGTCATCCAGGAGCACGTTGAGGCGCTGGTGATAGCGCACCGGAGTGATGTCCAGCTGCGTGCGGATGGCCTCCTCCTTGGCGCCGATATCGCGCGGGGCGTGGGACTCGAACTCCAAAATCGCGGCGTCTAGGTCTGACAGGGAGTGCATGCTTAGACTGTATGCCATGACTATTCGTCCCATCGTTATCCACGGCGACCCGGTCCTCCACAATCCCACCGAGCCGGTCACCGAAGCCATCGACTCTCCTGAGCTGCAGGAGCTCATCGCGGACATGCACGAAACCATGGACGCCGCGCACGGAGTTGGGCTGGCCGCTAACCAGATCGGCGTGAACAAGCGCCTCTTTGTCTACCATTGCCCCGACACCGACGGTCCCAATGGCACCGAGCTTCCCGACGGCGGCATGCGCCGCGGCTGCGTTATCAACCCGGTGCTGGAAACCTCCGAGATCCCGGAGACCATGCCGGCTGACGACGGCTCCGAGGACGAGGGCTGCCTCTCCGTCCCCGGCGAGGGTTTCCCCACCGGCCGCGCCGACTGGGCCCGCGTGACCGGCAAGAACGAGAAGGGCGAGGACATCTCCATCGAGGGCTACGGCTTCTTCGCGCGCATGCTGCAGCACGAAACCGGCCACCTCGACGGCTTCGTCTACACCGACGTGCTCACCGGCCGCTACAAGCGCCAGGCCAAGAAGGTCATCAAGCGCAACGGGTGGACCGAGGCCGGGCTTACCTGGCTGCCGGGCGAGGACGAGGACCCCTTCGGGCACGACGACTAATGTCCCGCATCTTCCGATCCGATGACGTCTCCGTGGGCGAGCGCGTCGTGGCCCGGCGCGATTTCGACGGCGTGTACAGCGATGTCATCGGCCACGTGCTCAGCCTGGATCCACTGCTCATCCGGCCGCAAGAGGTCGGCGGCTACCCGTCTTCGCTCGACGCGGTGGAGATTCCGCCGGAGCAGCTCAAGATTATTAAGCGCCTCTCGCCGCGCACGGTTCGCAACTCCGATATCCGGGCCGTCGAGGTGGCCACCGCGGCGGCCTTCCCCGGCAAGGAGCACACGTGGACCTCGGATGGCCAGTGGCTCATGCGCGCCGGCGACGGCGTGACCGGCCGCTCCAACTCGGCGATCCCGCTCGGCCCTTCTGCGGGTTTCCTCCCGGTGCCGATGGAGGAGATCGAAGCGTTTTATGCCCGCCACGAGCTGCCCGTGTGCCTGGCCATTCCGGAGCGCATCGGTGCCTCCGCGGAGAAGCTGCTGGCAGCAGAACCCGAAGCGTGGGAGCTCGAACCGGAGATCCTCGTGATGGTGCGCGATTTGGCGGAGCTCCCTGCCCCGGGGGACGTCAGCTTCCGCATCGACGAGCAGCCCGATTCCGAGTGGCTCGACCTCTACCACTTCCGTGGTCAGGCCCTGCCGCCGTTGGCCCTGGAGTACCTGCGCAGCCGCATCGACGGGACGATGGGCTTTGGGCGCCTGCTCGCCCCGACGGGTGAGACCATCGCGATTACGCGGGGCACGCTGACGGAATCCGGTGACGGCACCGTGTGGCTGGGCTACTCCGCCGTGGAGGTCGCCGAAGGTTGGCGCCGTAAGGGACTGGGCACCGCGCTGGGCGCGCACATGCTGGCCTGGGGCAAAGCCCAGGGTGCTGAGAAAGCCTACCTGCAGGTCGTGGCGGGTAACACGGCCGGGATTCGGCTCTATGAGATGCTCGGCTTCCTAGAGCAGCACCGCCACCGTTACGCCCGCCGCCTGCCTCAAGTACCCTAAACCACATGCGCATCGCTACCTGGAACATCAACTCCGTCCGCACCCGCGCCCAGCGCGCGGTGGACTTGCTGGCCAAACACGACATCGACGTGCTCTGCCTGCAAGAAACCAAGGTGGCGGATGCGAAGTTCCCCCGCGAGCCTTTCGAGGAGGCCGGCTACCACGTCACCTGCCACGGCCTGAACCAGTGGAATGGCGTGGCCATCCTATCCAAGGAAGAACCGGAGGAGGTCCAGACCTTCTTCCCTGCTCAGCCGGGTTTCCACAAGGACCCCGCCAAGGAGCAAAAGCGCGAGGCCCGGGCGGTCTCAGCCCGCATCCGCGGGATTGAGATCTGGTCCCTCTATGTTCCCAACGGGCGCGAGATTACGGACCGGCACTTCGATTACAAGCTGGACTTTCTCTACTCCTTGGCGCGCTATGTGGAAACCCGCGCGCAATCGAAACTACTGCTCACGGGCGATTTCAACATCGCTCCGCGGGATGAGGATGTCTGGGACATCTCTCTTTTCCGCGGCAAGACGCACGTCACCGAGCCCGAGCGCGCGGCTTTCCAGATGCTTCAGGAGGCCGGGCTGCAGGAGGTCACGCGCCGTTTCACCGAAGAGGAGCGCTGGACTTACTTTGATTACAAGTCCCTGCGCTTCCAGAAGAACGAGGGCATGCGCATCGACTTCCAGCTAGCCAGCGAGCCACTAGCGCGCCTCGTCCAGGGCGCCCAGGTGGACATGGTGGAGCGCGCCGGTGACAAGACTTCCGACCACGTGCCGCTGATCGCAGATTTCGATGTCCCCGATTTCGCGTCGGTGCGCTAGCCTGCCATGAACGTGAACGTCGATCTCTCCGTCTGGCAGCTCGTGCTGCTGGTTATTGACTACGGCATCAAGATCATCGCCATCGGCGTGGTCCCCGAGGGCCGCCGCCCCTCCAGCTCTACCGCCTGGCTGCTGGCCATTCTTGTACTTCCCATCGTGGGGCTGCCGCTGTTCTTGCTCATGGGTTCGCCCTACATCAACCGCCGCCGCCACCGCATCCAGCAAGAAGCCAATGCGCTGCTAAACGACGTCACCGCCTCCACCCCCAACCATCCCTCCGGCCGGCTTTCCCCGGAGGTGGAATCCCTCATCCAGCTCAACCGCAACCTCACCGGGCACCCGGCCCTCATCGGGCACAACAAGGGCCTCCACGCCTCCTATGAGGAGGCCATCTTGGCCATGGCGCGGGCCGTGGACCGGGCTGAGAAATACGTGCTCATTGAGATCTACATCCAGTCCTGGGATGAGGTGACCGATGTTTTCTTCCAGTCCCTGGCGCGCGCCCGCGAGCGCGGCGTAGAGGTAAAATTGCTGCTGGACCAGATCGGCAGCCTGAAATACAAGGGCTACTTCACGCTGGGCAAGCGCCTCACTGACATTGACGTCGACTGGCGGCTCATGCTTCCGCTGCAGCTGCATAAGGGACGTTTCCGCCGCCCGGACCTGCGCAATCACCGCAAGATCGTGGTCATCGATGGCCACACGGGCTTCTTGGGCTCGATGAACATGATCAAGCGCGAGTACAAGACCAAGGACCGCGCATGGATCGACTACATGGTCGAGATGACCGGACCGGTCGTCACCTCGCTCGCCGCGGTGTTCGCGGTGGATTGGTATCTGGAATCAGAGGAGCAGCTGTCCTTGGACATGCAGCCCTATGACGACGCCATGACGGCCGATTCCAACCACTTGCAGCTCGTTCCTTCAGGCCCCGGCTACACCACGGAACCCAACCTGCGCATGTTCAACTCCGTGGTGCACCACGCAAAGGAAAAGCTCATCCTCTGCTCGCCCTACTTCATCCCGGATGAGTCCCTCTTGGAGGCGGTGACCACCGCCTGCTACCGCGACGTCGAGGTGGAGCTCCTGGTATCCGCGAAGGCGGACCAGTTCATGGTGCACCACGCGCAGTCCTCCTACTACCAGGCACTCTTGGAGGCGGGAGTGCGGATCTTCCAATTCCCCGAGCCCTTCGTGCTGCACTCCAAGTTCATCCTGGCGGACCCGGGCCTGCCGGAGCGCGAACCGCTGTGTATGTTCGGGTCTTCCAACATGGATATGCGTTCCTTCGGCCTCAACTATGAATCGACCATGCTGGTGGCCAAGGGCGACCTCATCGAGGATTTCACCCAGCTGGCCACCAACTACAAGAAGGTCTGCCACGAGCTCACCCTCGAAGAGTGGAACGAGCGCGGCGTGCTGCGCCGCTACGTGGACAACGTCATGCGCCTGACTTCAGCGCTGCAGTAGGAGCACGCCCGCGAGCTCGATGTGCCTCGCCCTTGATTGGGCATGACCTATCCAGAATATGCACCCAGCGCCGCATCGTACGTCCACACTTCTGCGGTAATTCCGGTGGCGCGCTTATACAGCTCGCGCTCAGTCAGAATACAAAGGTCGCCGCCACCAACCTGCTGAGTCATCATATCCACCATTGATAGACCCGCACGGTGCCTTGAGACGAGCTCGGTGATGAACTCCTTGTTCCACTGAAAGTCATGCAGGATCCATGGGGCTTGTTGATGGGCGGTCAGCTCTAGCATCTGGGAAAATTTTTCCGCAATATTGCGCCTCACGTCGCCCTGCGGAAGCTGCGCAATGTGATTTCCGGTTTCAATCACCGCGGTAATCGGCAGGATGAACTTCGCGTTCTCACTTTGGCGTTCCGCAAAATCGATTTTGGCTTGTTCTTTAGCTTGGCATTTGTGAGGAATCGCAAGCAGGTTATCCAGCACAGAGGTATCGATGAAGTAAACGCGCATCAGCCGATCCCAAAAAGCCGATTCATGTTCTCGAAACTAATCTGCGTTTCGGTGTCATCGACTAATTCACCAGCGGTGACCGCAGCACCCAAGCTGTGCTTGGAAATGGATTCCACGAAATCCGGTAACTCCACCAAAGGCGAGAGCTCGCTTTGCCCGGTTCTGCTATCCCGGTAGCACACTGCTACCTGACTATTCTTCTCCCCAGAAATTTGGTCCAAGATGGCAGGACTGTGGGTCGTGACAAGAACCTGCGAATCATGTTTGCGTGCGGATTCGCTAAGCATCTGCATAACTCTTTGCGCCTGCGAAGGGTGGAGCCCGTTTTCCATTTCTTCGACGACAATTTGAGCTACTGGGTTCTCTACGTCATCACCAAGTTCAAGTGGCTGTTCGATATCCAAGTCCTTGGGCGCAGTTTTAAGCGCCGTTGCAATTGCGAGGAATCGGAGGAGGCCATCGCTCATTTCACGAGCAGGCGTTCTTTCTTGCTTTCCATCTTCGAAGTGTTCCACGAGGGTCAGCATGACTTCGTCCAACGGGGAGTCAATAAAGTCCAGTGTGGAATCCACTCCAGTCACGTGAGCGGCCAGCTGCCCTAGCTCTTGGAAAGTCTTGGGGGAATCCTTGTGCAACTGCCACAGCACCGCCGAGAGGTTCTCACCGCTACGCTTCAGCTGCGTGCTCTTCCTTGGAACGTAATCCCGCATAAGGCTGGGGACTGGATCGAGGTGAAACACTGATCGAAGCGCCATGGACACAATCGACGCCCCTTTCAACACTGAATTCTCTGCACGGTTCTTTCCCGCAAGCACCGCCTTAATCTGTCCCAAAATAAGGCGAGAGTCACGCAAGAGTGTGGTGGGGTTTGCCCCACGCTTTCCGCTAAAAATTAACGTGTAGATCCCAGCTCGGTTGTCTGCTGCCGGCTGGGTCTTAAACAACTCTGCATCGCTAGTGCGGGTGCCGCTCTTTACGGAATATCCGGTACCCACGAGGCTTTCTTTGACAACACGCAACTCCGGATATACCTGAACCTCGACGTCATAGCGGTACGTATCTGTCCCAGATTCAACAGTACAGCCCAGTTCAAAGCTCTCGGTACCATGCGGGGCGCAACCACGAGAGCCACCTCGGATTGGGCCGGTTTGGGTCATGCGCCCATCAAGTGCGTCTCCTAGTTCTGCCCCCGATGCCAAGCGGGACAAAACCTCCAGCCCATCCAAAGCATTCGACTTTCCAGAACTGTTTAAGCCAGTCAGAAAGGTGACTGGATGCAGAGTCAATACAGCATCATGGAAAGACTTGAAATTGCTCAGGCGAAGCTCGGCGAGACGTGGGGTAGCCATGCGGCCAATAATACGCATTGACGCTCTATGCGTTGTGCACATCTGGTGAACTTCACGCGGCGCCGCGGGCAAGCCGCGTGGACGCCACAAGGCCGCACAGCGAGATGAAGCTGCAGCACACCATGCCGATGGCCATGGTCAGCGCGGCGTTCGAGCCCCAGCCCATGAGCGGGCTGATAACGCTGGCCAGCATGGACTGGCCAAAGCCCATGATGGCGGACACGCTTCCTGCGCGCGGGCGCATCAAACCCGTGGCCAATGCCGTGGCATTGCCCATGATGAAGCCGGTCGGTGCCACACAAGCGAAAAGCACAATGAGGCAGACCCACACCGGAGCGCCGAGCAGCACCGCCAGCAACAAGAGCACCCCGCAGACAAAGACGCCGGTCACGCCGGTGCGCAGCATGACCGCCGGGGAGACCGAATCCATCGCGCGCGAGTTAATCAACGTGGCCGCGAAGAGGCCCACGGAGTTGATGCCGAAGACCATCGAATAGCCCAACGGTGAGAATCCCCACTGGTCCTGCACCACAAACGCCGAGGCGGAGATGTAGCAAAACATCGAACAGAAGCCGAAGGCCATGGTCACCAGGTAGCCCCAGACCCGGGCGTTAGTCAGCACCGCCCAGTAATTGCCCGCCACCGTGCGCAGCAGACCATCGCGCGAGCGACCGCCCGCGGTTTCCGGGACGATAGCGATGGCCAGCACCAACTGCACCGCATGCAGCCCCGCCAGCACCCAGAAGATGCCGCGCCAGCCCAGCGGCTCCGCCAGGATGCCGCCCAGTACTGGGGCTACCGCCGGGGCGATACCTTGGAGCGCCATGAGCAGCGAATAGGCTTTCGCCGCCGCGGCACCATGCACGAGGTCCGGGACCACCGCGCGGGAGAGCACCACGCATGCACCGCCGCCGAGACCCTGCAGCACGCGGGCCACGACGAGCACCGAGGCGGTCGGGGCCATCGCCGCCAATACGGAAGCCAGCAGAGCGAGAAAGGCGCCGGCGACAAGGAGGCGCTTGCGCCCGATGGCATCAGACAGCGGGCCCATGACGAGCTGGCCGACGCCCATGCCGACGAAGAAGCCCGAGATGGTCAGCTGCACCATGGCCCGGGTGGTGCCCAGATCGGAGACGATCTCCGGCATCACCGGCAAGTACATATCAGTAGCGAAAGGCGCTGTTGCGGACAACAGCGCCAACGTCGCCAGAAGCGGAAAAGGGATCACGCGTCGCGCTGCTCCAGCACGAGAACGCCCAGGATCCACAGCACACCGGCCCACCCGAAGAAGACGAGGGCCTCGAATCCAATCGAGCTCCACGGGGCGTTCTCATCCACGTAGTCCAACGCCCAGTTCTGGAAAGCAGTAAACGGCATGAAGTGGATGACCTTGTCTCCCACCACCGGGAGCAGGCGCACCAAGTTTTCCAGACCCATGTACAAGATGAGGGAAATCGCCACCGTGCCGGCGGTCTGCCGCAGCAGCAGACCCAGACCCTGCACGAAGAGCACCGCGCCAAAGGCCGCGATGGGGAAGGCCCACAGCATGTGCTTGCCGTCGTCGCTGGAGAAAGGCTGGAAGGCCTCCGCCGCGGATTCGTTTGCCGTGAGATCCGCCAACACGAAGATGTACACCAAGCCTAAGAAGGCAATGACAGCCGCAATCAAGCCATACACCACAAGCTTGGCGCAGGCTACGCTCCAGCGATTCGGGTTGGCCAAGAACGTGAGGGATTGCGTCTTGTAGCGGTACTCCGTGGTCACCATCATCGCGCCCTGGATCATCATGATCGGCACGCCCATGAGCAGGAGAATGGAGGCCAAGCTCCGCGGCTGCAGCGGGCTAATGCCCAGCACCGCCTCCCCCACGTTGAGCGAGTTCAGCAGCGTCCAGCCGGTCACGATGAGGAAGATGAGCGCCGTGGTCCACCAGAAGGACTTCGTCGTGCGCAGCTTCGTCCACTCCGCGTGAACAGTGTTGAAAAACATTAGAACTGGGCCCCTTTCTGCGGTGCCTCCGCTTGGTACTGCACCGCGCGATCCGTCATGGCCACATAAGCCTCCTCCAGTGAGGCGCGGTGGAGGGTCAATTCCGTTAGCGGCACGCCCGTGGAATAGGCCAGCTTGCCCACGTAGTCTGTGGTCTGGTGAGGGATCACCAGCGTCGGGCGCTGTTCTTCATCGACCGACTCGCGGAAGGTCACTCCAGCCTCCCTGAGCGCCGAGCCGAACTCGCGCAGGTGCTCCGAACGCACCACAACCGAAGCACTGGAGTTTTCCTTCACAAAGTCATAGGTGCGCTGATTGGCCAAGAGCCTGCCGCGGCCAATGACCACCAAGTGGTCCGCCGTCTGCGCCATCTCCGCCAGCAGGTGGGAGGAGATGAGCACCGTGCGGCCTTCTGCCGCCAGCGCCCGCACGAGCGAGCGCACCCAGCGAATACCTTCCGGATCGAGGCCATTGACCGGCTCGTCCAGGATCAGCACGCCCGGATCCCCCAGCAGTGCGGCAGCCAGGCCGAGGCGCTGGCCCATACCGAGGGAGAAGCCGCCGGCCTTCTTGCCAGCAACATCAGCCAGCCCCACTAGGCCCAGAACCTCATCGACGCGGGAGGTAGGGATACCGTTGGCCTGCGCCATCCACAGCAGGTGGTTGGCGGCGGTGCGGTTGGCGTGGACCGCTTTGGCGTCGAGAAGCGCGCCCACCTCGCGCAGCGGGTTCTTCAGCTCGCGGTAGGGCTTGCCGTGCACCAGGGCGGTGCCAGCGGTGGGCTTGTCCAAGCCCAGGATCATGCGCATCGTCGTTGATTTTCCAGCGCCGTTGGGCCCCAGAAAGCCGGTCACTTGGCCCGGCTCTACTTGAAAGGTGAGGTCATCGACGGCGCGGACAGACTTGTACTGTTTGGTCAGTCCGGCTACTTCAATCATGCTCTACAGAGTGCCACAGGTTCCTGCCCGCCGCCTGTATCAGCTCCTATATCAGCTGGTGAGTTCCTCCCAGCGTCCCAGCAGCCCCGGTAGCGCCTCCCGGAAGGGCTTCAAGAGCTCCAACTCTTCTACCTGGCCAAACGGCACCCAGCGCAGCTCGGCGGATTCCTCGTTGGCAGTCGTGGCCAAGCGCTGCCCCGAAACCGTCCGGGCCAACACCGTGGTATAGGTCCAGCCTTCCGAAAAAGGCCCGGCAGTGACGACGGCATCCAGCACCTCGACGTCTGCCGGCGAGATTCCGGTTTCCTCCTCCGTCTCCCGCAGCGCGGCCTGCTCCGGCGACTCCGGCTTATCCCGCGCCCCGCCCGGGATTCCCCAGGTCCCGCCGTTATTCGTCCACGTCGCGCGATGCTGGAGCAGTACCTCATCCCCCGCCACGAGGAAGAGACCAGCTGCTCCAAACTTGCCCCACACCGGCACCCCGCCCGGGCCCTTCGACCAGCCATCACCGGAAAGTTCTGGGTTAACGCGTGCACACATGCCTTACACGATACGCGACAAACTCCCCGCGCCAACGCCCCCGAAATCATCGCGCGAGGCGCACGAGAGCGCTATCCTAAGGGAATGACCGGCCCGGCCACCGAACTGCGCGAGCACTCCCCCGAATCATGGGGCGATCATTGGCTCGATGACGTCACCGAGCCCTCCGCGCCGGTTTTTAGCCGCCCCACGCAGCTGGCGATGAGCTCCTTCGCCGGCCCCGCGCGCGTCATCCGGCGCCTCTATAGCTTCGCCATCACCACTCCCGGCAAGCTGTTTACGGTTACCTTAATTCTCACCGTAGCGCTCGCAGCAGCCGGCTTTTCCATGTCCTCCTCCTCGGCCGCGCGCCACGATGATCTGGACACACTACTGGCCTCCACCGAGCCGATGTCCAACGCGGCGCACCACCTCTACACCAACCTGTCTTTGGCCGATACCGTCGCTACCACCGGCTTCGTCCAGGCAGGCGTGGAGCCGGAGGATAACCGCGACCGCTATAACGAGGCCATCGACGCCGCCTCCGTCGCCGCCACGCAGGCCATCGTCGGCACCTCCGCCGAGGATGAACGCGTGCGCGAGCTTGTCACGTTTATCCAGCGCAAGCTGCCGGTCTACACCGCCCTGGTGGAAAAGGCCCGCGTCAATCACCGTGCCGGCCACGCCGTGGCGAACTCCTACATGTCCAATGCCTCGGCGCTCATGCGCACCCAGATTCTTCCCGCCGCCGCGGAGCTGTTCACGCTGACCTCGGAGAAGGTGACCCAGCAACAGCAACGCCTAACCCGCCCGCAGTGGGTGCCGCTTTCGGGCCTGGTCGCGGCGATCATTTTCCTCGGCTTGGCGCAGTGGTGGCTGTGGCGGCTGACTCGCCGCCGCTTCAACCGCGGTTTCGTGGTGGCCACGGGACTGTTGTTCCTGGCACTGGTGTGGGCCGCTGGCTCCAACTTCGCCACGTGGGCGTCCGGCCACCAAGGCTTCGAGACGGTCTCGCGCCCCTGGGACTCGCTGACTGCCTCGCGCATTGAGGCCCAGCAGATGCGCACCTCCGAGACCCTGGCGCTGGTCCTGCGCTCCTCCCAACAGGACATGTCCGTGCACTTTAACTCCACGGTGTACTCGGTGGACCGGGCCCTGCGGGACTATGAGCAGGCGCTTGACGACGACGACTTCCCCTCCTCCGATCCTTCCTTGATTCCTCGTGCCAAGGAGGCCTTGGAGGATTGGGAAACCACCCACGATGCTTTCATGGAGGATCTCTCCATGGGCCACTACGATGCCGCGCTCTACCAAGCCACCGCCATCGATCCGGATGGTGACCCGACCGCCGCCAGCGCCTTCAATGCCGTGGATAACTCCCTGGCCGCGCTCATCGACCAAGCCCGCGACGCCATGCGCACCTACCTGGTTCAGGGTCTCAATGCCATGACCATGGTGTCTACCGGCGTCCTCCTAGCCACGTTCGGCGCGATTATCGCCGTGTGGCTGGGTATCCGCCCCCGCCTGCAGGAGTACCTGTGATGCGCCGCCGAACCGACCACCGCCAGCACGCCACTGCGGCCGTGCTGCTGCTCAGCGCCGCCGTGGCGCTGAGCGCCTGCGAGCCGGAGCCGCCCAGCACGCCGGATCCGATCCTGCCCTCCAGCGCGGATCTCAACTCCACCCCGGGGCCGCCGCTGCCGGAGGACGCCATCATCGAACCCGCCGGCACGGGAGAGGTGTCCAAGCAAAGCACCGCGGACGTTTACGGCTCCTACCGCCCGGACGATAAGAAGCCGGAGGAGCGCGTGCCCAACATCCTGGCGCGCGGCCGGCTCATCGTGGGCGTGGACCGCTCCAATAACCTGCTCAGCTACCGCGATACCGCCAGCGGCGAGGTCCGCGGATTCGAGGTCGATATCGCCCGCGAAATCGCCCGCGATATCTTCGGGGATCCCAACAAGGTGGACTTCCGCTTCGTGGAGGCCTCCGACCGCGCGCGTGCACTGAATGACCGCACGGTGGACATGGTCATCCGCACCATGACGATTAGCCCCGAGCGCCAGCGCGAAGTGGCCTTCTCCATTCCGTATATGCAGACGGATGCGCGGTTGCTGGTGCTGAAGAACTCAGGCATCCATTCCATCACGGAGGCCGCCGGGCTAACGTTGTGTGCGGCGAAAGGTTCCACCATGGTGGACGCGATACGCAAGCACTCGCCGTCTTCCGACATTTTGGAGACCCGCGCCTGGGGCGATTGCCTCATGGCGCTGCAGCTGGGCCAGACGGATGGCATCGTCGTGGATGACGCTCTGCTGTCCGGCATGCTGGCGCAGGATAAATACACCGAGATCGTCGGCGATCCCTTGGAAAGCCAGAGCTATGGCGTGGCCGTGCGCAAGCCCGATGCCTCCTATGACTCGCGCCCGCTCATCCGTCAGATCAACTCCACGCTGGAGCGCATCCGCCGCGACGGCACCTGGCAGGAGCTCTTTAATACCTGGCTGGGGAATTACATGGAGCAGCCCGTGCTCCCGGAACCGAAGTACCTCAACGAGACTCCGCCTGCCGAGGAATCACAGCCGAGCTCCGCAGCCAAGGACCAGCCCGGCGAGAAGAAGGAGGGCCAGTAATGTCGCACCGCTTCACCGAGGATGAGCTCGATCACCTCACGCCCGAAGAGCACGAGGACGCTCAGCACGACGCCGCCACGACCGCTAACCACCCCGCCGCCCACGACGTCACTAACGACGCCGCCACCGACGCCACTAACGACGCCACCCAAGCCGTGCGCTTCGATCCCTTCGCGGATGACGATGACGACTATTCGGAGGACCACCACCTCAGCGTCTCCCCAACAGATTCGCACAGCGCGGGAACAACAGCTGCCGGCGCCGCCGACGCCGAAGCCTCCGACCGCACCGCCGCCGTGCCCTTTGATCCCTTCGCGGACGACGATGACGATGACTACGAGGCCGCCACCGGCGCCCGCCTCTCCCCCGCGAATCGCGTGGGCACGAGCGGCACGGCGACGGGCCAACCCGACGATGGCGAATACGTCGACTCGGACAATATCGCCGCGCTCATCGAGGAGCTGGGGCAGCTGCGTGACCGCCGCAAAGCAGAGGACCCCTCGCAAGCCTCGCGGCGCCGCGCGCTCGATACCTTCCGCCAGCGCCGCAGCACCAAGCGCACCGACCGCGAAGTGGCCGATGGCATGGCCACCTTGCCCTTCGTTGTCCCGGGCAACCCGCGCGACGCGCTCATCGATCCCAAGGACGCGCCCCGCGCCGCCCCACCGCAGCTCAAGCCGGGCGACATGGTGGCCGGCCAGTACGAGATCTTGGGCGTGCTCGCGCATGGCGGGCTGGGCTGGATTTACCTGGCCAACGACCACTTCGTCTCCGGGCGCATCGTGGTGCTCAAGGGCATGCAATCCACCAACTCAGCCGAGGAGACAGCCACCGCGGAGGCGGAGCGCGAATTCCTCGCGGATATCACGCACCCGAATATCGTGAAGATTTTCAACTTCATCGATGATCCCCGCGTGCCCGGTGGCTTCATCGTCATGGAGTACGTCGGCGGCCCCTCGCTGAAGCAGCGCCGCAACGACCAAGCCACTGACCGCTTCCCCGTCGACACGGCAATTGCCTATATCCTCGAAATCCTGCCCGCCTTGGATTACCTCCATGCCCGCGGCGTGGTCTACAACGACTTGAAGCCCTCCAACATCATCGTTACCGAGGACCAGGTCAAGCTCATTGATCTGGGCGCGGTCTCCGGCATCGGCGCCTTCGGCCACATCTACGGCACGCAGGGTTTCCAGGCCCCGGAGATCTCCACCCAGGGCCCATCTGTGGCCAGCGATATTTATACCATCGGCCGCACCCTGGCCTGCCTGACGCTGAAGCTGCCGGTGGAGGATGGCGTCTACAAGCCCGGCCTGCCCTCCCCCACGGAGGAGCCGCTGCTGCGCCGCTACCTTTCCTTCTACCGCCTGCTTTTGCGCGCGACTGATCCGGATCCGGAGCGGCGCTTTGCGTCGGTCTCCGAGCTGCGTGACCAGCTCTTCGGCGTCCTGCGCGAGGTCATCGCGCTCCGCGATGGCATCCAGCACCCAGCTCAGCACTCCGTCTTCTCCCCGCAGCGTACGACCTTCGGCACGAAGCACCTGGTCTTCCGCACCGACCAGCTCATCGATGGCATCGACCGCACCGTCCGCATCACAGCCCCCGAGGTGGTCTCAGCGCTGCCCATCCCGCTGGTCGTCCGCTCCGATATCGGCGCCCCGCTGCTGCAAGGTTCCTCCTACACGGAGCCACAGGAAGCGCTGGAAACACTTCGCCAGGCCATGGAGGCGCCGGAGTATGAGGAGTCCGCCGAGATTCCGCTCGGCGTGGTGCGCTCCATGATTGACTTGGGCTACATCGGCCAGGCCCGCGAGTGGCTGAACTCCATCGAAGACCGCCTGGGGAGGGACTGGCGTTTCCACTGGTACTCCGGCGTAACCGAGCTGCTTTTGGATAAGTATCGCGAGGCCCAGGCCCACTTCGCCCACGTCCTCGACGTGCTGCCTGGTGAGGCCGCCCCCAAGCTGGCCATCGGCGCGGTCAATGAGCTCATCTTGCAGCAGCTAGGTTTTTCGGAGGCCGCGCTGATCGACGCCTCCGTTGCCCGCGCCTGCGCCAACCTCACCACCTCGCTCGCGGATCTGCCCAATGACGCTTTTGAGGATCAGCCCGGCATCTGGGACCACGTCACCGATGACCCCGCCCACCTGCGTTTCAACTCGCTGCGCCTCTACGGCATCGTGTGGGCGACGAACCCTACGACTGTCTCCTCCGCCTTCGGCTTGGCCCGCCAGCTGCGCGCCGAGCACCAAGTTGAGCTCGCCGTAGCTACCTTGGATAAGGTCCCCAACGCCTCGCGCCACCACCGCATGGCCCGCTTGACCACGGTTTTGCAGCTCATCGTGCACGATCTCTCCGAGTCCCGCATCCGCCGCGCTGCCCGCCGCTTGGAGGAGATTCCGCAGAACGAGCCGCGCTTCTTGCAGATCAAGATTGCGGTCATCTCCGCCGGGCTGACCTTCCTGCGCGAATCAGACCTCGACGCGGCGGCCTCCCCCAACGATCTCTTCGAGTTCCCCTTCACCCAGCGCGGCCTGCGCTACGGCCTGGCGGATACCCTGCGGGCACTGGCGCGCCAGGCGCCGTTCGCCCGCCACCGCTATGCACTGGTGGACCTAGCCAACAAGGTCCGCCCAGTCACGATGTTCTAGCCGCCAGCGCTACCGGCCGGCGGCATAGCCGACGCTCGGCTTAGTACAGCCCCGCCTCCCGGGCCATGGCGGCAACCTCCGCGGACTTCTGCGCGATGGCCAGCTCCTCGTTCGTCGGAACCACGAAGACTTTGACCTGGGAGTCCGCGGTCGAAATCATGCGCGGCTCCTTGGAGCGCACCAGGTTGGCTTCCTTATCGAAGTCAATGCCGTACATGTCCAGGTTGTACAGCGAATCCTGGCGGACCTCGGTATCGTTCTCACCCACGCCGGCGGTAAACGTAATCGCATCCACACGGCCCAGCGCAATCATGTACGCGCCGATGAAGCGGCGCAGCTGGTGGATGTAGATGTTGTAGGCCAGCCAGGCGTCCTGGTCCTCGTTGTTAATGCGCTCGCGCAGCACGCGGAAATCGTTAACACCCGCAATGCCCTTCACGCCGGAGCGCTTATTAAGCAAGTCATCAATCTCATCGATGGACATGCCCGCCTCACGCGAGAGGTGGAAGATGATTCCCGGGTCAATATCGCCCGATCGCGTGCCCATGGCCAGACCTGCCAGCGGGGTCAGGCCCATCGAGGTATCGATCGGGCGGCCGTTGCGAATCGCCGCCGCCGAAGCACCGTTGCCCAAGTGCAGCGTGATCTGGTGGACGTGCCCCGGGTCCATGTCCAGCAGCTTCGGCACCTGCTGCGAGACGAACTCGTGGGAGGTTCCGTGGAAACCGTAACGGCGGATGTCATACTGCGAGGCCACATCGTTGTTGATGGCGTACAGTGCTGCCGCCGGCGGCATGTGGTTGAAGAAGGCCGTATCGAAGACCGCCACGTGCGGGATGTCCGGCAGCAGCTTGCGCGCCACGCGGATGCCGTCCAGGTTCGCCGGGTTGTGCAGCGGTGCGAGCGGGATGAGGTCCTCGATCATGGACTCAATCTGGTCCACGATGAGCTGCGGCTCGCTGAACAAGCGCCCGCCGTGCACAACGCGGTGGCCCACGGCGATGACCTCGACATCCGTCGGGCCTACGCCGTGCTCGTGCATGATGCCGAAGGCGCGGTCAAGGCCGAAGGAGTGGGTAGGAATCTCCAGCTCTTCCTTGTATTCCTCACCGCCCGTCTTGACGGTCACCGCACCCTGCGGCTCACCGACCTGCTCCACCAAGCCGGAGACCAGCGGGGTATCCGTGGCCGAGCTTTCCGGGTCCACCAGCTGGAATTTAACCGAGGAGGAACCCGAGTTGAGAACGAGTACGTACGCCATCTATTTCACTCCTGCCTGGATAGCGGTAATAGCCACCGTGTTGATGATGTCCGGAACCGTCGCACCACGCGAGAGGTCATTGACCGGCTTGTTCAGGCCCTGCAGAATCGGGCCCACCGCCAGTGCGCCACCGGTGCGCTGCGCCGTCTTATAACCGATGTTGCCGGCCTCCAGATCCGGGAAGACGAAGACCGTGGCCTTACCCGCAACGTCAGAGTCAGGCGCCTTCTTGGCGGCCACGCCGGGGTCGCACGCCGCATCAAACTGCAGCGGACCGTCCACGGCCACGGAGGAATCAATCCCCTTGGCCACCTCGACTGCCTGTGCAACCTTTTCCACGTCCGGGCCCGCGCCCGAGGTGCCCGTGGAGTAGGACAGCAGCGCCACGCGCGGATCCAGGCCGAACTGCGCTGCGGTCTGCGCGGAGACAATAGCGATCTCGCCGAGCTGCTCCGGAGTCGGGTTCGGGTTCACCGCGCAATCGCCGAAGGCCCACAGGCGGCCCGGCATCACCATGAGGAAGATGGAGGAAACCACGGAGGCCTCCGGCTTGGTCTTAATAATCTGGAAGGAAGGCTTAATGGTGTGCGCCGTGGTGTGCGCCGCGCCGGAGACCATGCCATCAGCCAAACCCTTGTGCACCATCATCGTGGCGAAGTAGGACACGTCTTTCATGGTCTCGCGCGCCTGCTCCAGCGTCACGCCCTTCTTCTTGCGCAGCTCCGCGAAGTCCGCGGCGAACTCCTCCACCAGTGGGGATTCCAGGTGGTTGATGATCTCCACACCGGACAGGTCGATCCCGAGCTCCTGGGCGCGCTTCTCGACGTTCCCGTCACCCAGAATCGTCAGCTTCGCCACCTTGCCCTTGATGAGCTCACCCGCAGCCTGAAGGATGCGGTCATCCTCACCCTCCGGCAGCACGATGTGGGCCCCAACCTCGCGGGCCTGGTCCAGCAGCTGCTTCTGGAAGAGCTCGGCGGACATATAGGGCTCGATCTTCTCCAGGGAAGAAATCGCACCGGGAACCGAGGAGACGTCGGTCAACGCGCCGACCACCGTAGCACCCACAGAGCGCGCGTGGCCCAGCGCCAACTCCGCGGCGCGGGCAGGCGCGTTAGAAATCAGCACGAAGGGCAGACCCAGTGCGGCCGCGGCCTTGGCGTCAAAGTCCATGACGCCGGTGCCCTGGAGGACCAGATTGCCCGCGGGGGCATTTTCCAGGACCTCGCTGAGCGTGGTTCCCAGGTCATCTACCTGGGCGAAGGTGGCCCCCAGTTCCTGAGCCACAGCAGCAACGTCCAATCCGTCGAAGCCGCGCCCGATGACGCTAATAAAGGCGGAATTCCGTGAGGACTTGGCGGTCATGAGAAACCTTTCTCTGCTTAGAAAGCGTGTACCCGGGCTCACAAACTGGGCACACAGTGACACTACGACACTTTCACAGTACGGGAACGCACCCCTTCGCGCCGCCAAAGCGAGGCTTCATATCCCCAACGTTGCAGGCCACCAGCGCCTCACACCGCCATAGAGTGCGGTATCCCACAGAAACTTGCCCCTCGTGACCACTTCGGAGTAGGGTCCTAACCAGGATTGTTACTTCGGGCAAGACCTAGGCTCCCCGCTCTTAGCCGTGTGGGGATGGTTCGCTATGGACCATTGTGGCCTAGGTCTTTTGTGGTTTTTAGCCACAGTGCCTGCCTACTCTCGAAAGGATTCTCATGTCGACAGAGACTCGCTCGGCAGCCGAAGCCATCTTGGATGGCATCGGCGGAGCGGAGAACATCACCTCTTTCACGCACTGTGCCACGCGCTTGCGCTTCGAGCTGGCTGATGCCTCCAAAGCCGATAAGGAAGCACTCGAATCTATCCCCAAGGTCATGGGCGCTGTGCCCCAAGGCGGGCGCAACTACCAGGTCGTCATCGGCGGCGACGTGGCCACGGTCTATGACGAGATCAACGCTCTCCCCCAGATGAAGAACGCCGGCGCGTCTACCGGCCGCTCCAATGACGATGTCAAGGCTGCTGCCCGTTCCAAGGCTAAGGGCAAACTGCCGTGGATGGATACCTTCTTCGAGTACCTCTCGGATTCCTTCCGCCCCATCCTGGGCGTGCTGCTGGGCGCCTCCCTGGTTATTGCCTTCGCCGCAGTGCTGGATGCGCTAGGCATCGTCGACTTCCGCGCTGAGGATAAGCCAGCATCCTGGCTTTTCGTCGACGCCATGTGGCGTTCCGTCTTCTTCTTCCTGCCCGTCATGGTGGCCTATAACGCCGGCAAGAAGCTGCGCATCGACCCCTGGGTCCCCGCTGCGGTCATGTTCGCGATGTTCACCCCGGAGTTCACCGGCCTCACCGACAACCCAGCCGTCCAATGCGTGACCAACGAGACGCTGTCTGCCGAGCAGTGCTCCATCGATATCTTCGGCCTGCCAATGCAGCTGCAGGACTACGGCGGAAATGTCTTCGTCCCGCTCATCATGGCCGCCGTCGCAGCGCTCTTCTACAAGGGTTTCCAGAAGCTCATCCCATCCGCGGTCCACATGGTCTTCGTCCCCTTCCTGACCCTGATTTTCCTCATCCCGCTAACGGCCTTCATCATTGGCCCCTTCGGCGTATGGGCCGGTAACGGCATTGGCGCTGGCCTGTCCTGGCTCAATGACAACGCTCCTTTCGTCTTCGCTCTGGCCATCCCGATGCTCTACCCGTTCCTGGTCCCGCTGGGTCTGCACTGGCCGCTCAACGCCCTCATGCTGGTCAACATCCAGACCTTGGGCTATGACTTCATCCAGGGCCCGATGGGCGCATGGAACTTTGCCTGCTTCGGCGCTACCGCCGGTGTGCTGGCCCTGTCCATCCGTGACCGCGACACCGTAATGCGCCAGACCTCCGGCTCTGCACTTCTGGCTGGCCTGCTGGGCGGTATTTCCGAGCCTTCCCTTTACGGTATCCACCTGCGCTACAAGCGCATCTACCCGCGCATGCTGGTGGGCTGCTTCGCCGGTGGCCTGACCGTCGCCCTGCTGACCCTGGGCTCCAACGGTATTACGACGAATGCCTTCGTCTTCACCTCACTGCTGACCATCCCGGTCTTCACCCCGATGGCCAAGTACGCCATTTCCATCGCAGTGGCTTTCTTCGTGGCATTCCTGCTCATCCTTTTCACCGACTACCGCACCCCGGAGGAGCGCGCTGAGGCCAAGGCCGCCCGCGAAGCCGCCGAGAAGGCCGAGCTCGACAACGCCAACAACGCCACGCTTGCCGACGCCCCCGCATCCGCAGGCACCGCTGCTGCCGGCGCCGGCGCTGGCGCTGCCACCGCAACCGCCACCAAGGCAGACGCACCGGCCCAGGCCGCTGAGCCTGCTGCTGGCACCACCACCGACATCGCCTCGCCGGCCGCCGGCAAGGTCGTCCCGATGGCAGAAATCGATGACCCGGTCTTCTCCGCTGGAACGCTCGGCGATGGCGTCGGCATCGTCCCTGAGGGCAACGACGTCTACTCCCCGGTAAGCGGCACGATCGTCAGCGCCATGAAATCCGGCCACGCCTACGGCATCAAGACTGAAGACGGCGTGGAGGTCCTCGTCCACATCGGCATCAACACCGTGAAGATGAAGGGCGAAGGTTTCGCTCCGGCCGTCAAGAAGGGCGACACCGTCAAGCAGGGTGCGCTGCTGGCCACCGTTGACTTCGACAAGGTCAAGGAAGCTGGCTACGACACCACCATCGTCCTGGCCGTAACCAACACCAAGGCGCTGTCCGCCGTCACCCCGGCTGGCCTCAACCACGCCTCCGCCGGCGATACGGTCATCACCACGACCCGCTAAAGCACCCACGAGGGAACCTTTGGCCCCCGTTTAACGCACCCTGACTAAGCTGGCTCGATGTATCCACCATCGTGGCCGGCTTTAGTCGTTTTACCCTCAACCAGAAAGGTGCCTTGTGCAACTGTTGCGAGTGTTCAATAACAACGTCGTGCTCGCACGACGCGGCGCGGAGGACGTCATTGTCACCGGCCGCGGCATCGGCTTCCAGGCAAAGCCGGGCACTGAGGTTGACCCGACCAAGGTGGTGAAGGTCTTCGTTCCTGACTCCGGCCGCGACCCGGATCACCTAGCCGCCATGATCGCCGGCATCCCCGGCGAGTACGTGCAACTGATCATCGACGCCATGCACTCCGTGGACATGTCTGAGGCACTACGCAGCAAGCTCACGCTGGTCGTGGCAATTGCGGACCACATCCACGGCGCGGTCAGCCGCGGCAACACGGTGTCTTATCCCCTCGAGGCTGAGGTCCGCCACCTCTACGCCGAGGACTTTAGCCTCGCGCAGCGGCTCCTCACCGCCATCAACAGTGGCCTACACACACCACTGGCTGCCGACGAAGCCGTGGCCATTACCCTGCATCTGGTCAACGCCGGCTTCGCGGTCGGAGACCTTTCCGGCACCTACCGCATGACGGGGCTGATTCAGCAGATCCTGGCCGTCATCGGCTCCCACAACGGCACGGAACTCAACAGCGAGGACATCTCCGTCGCCCGCTTCATCACGCACCTGCGCTACCTGTTTGTGCGCATGGCGGAGCACCAGCAGCTCGACTCTGACGACCGCCAAGTAGCCACTGCCATCTCCGCGCGCTACCCCGATGCCGTCGAGACCGCCCAGATGGTGGCCAACCTTATTGAGCTGCGCCTCGACAGCGCCCTAACCCCCGATGAGATCTCCTACCTGACGCTGCATATTGCCCGCCTGCAGGAGGCCTCCGCCTAAACAGTCTGCGGCGTAAGCAGTACACCTGCTTAGGCCGCTGCGACGGCTTAAGCCGCCGGTGCCTCAGCACCCTCCTCGACGCCACCATCTACCGGCGCCTCAGCACCCTCCACCGGTGCCACCGGCTCCGCCACGGTGATGATGTTGTCTTCGTAGCCGAGCTGACCACCCACAAACTTGCCGCCACAGGTAATGAGGACCAAGCGGTTGTCTCCCTGCGTGTCATTGACCACGTCCGGGAAACCCGCGCCCTTCTGCAGGCGGTACGGCGCCTCGGTCACGCGGAATCGGCGCTCCTCACCATCGATGAAGACGGTAAATTCCTGGCCCAACTCCATGGTGGTGAACTTCTCTGCGAAGCCCGTGCCCTGACCTTGGTAGTTGATGTGGCCGGTAATAACACTGGAGCCCACCGGACCAGCCTCGCCCGGCACTGCCGACGCGGAGTACCAGCCCAAGCGCTGTACATCGTGCGGGGGAATCAGCATGCCGGTATCAGTGACCTGAATCGGGTCCACGGCCGCGAACTCATCGTTAATGCCTAAGGACATCGCGCCAAAGCCCCGAAACTCACCCGGCGCCGGTTCTACCTCGTGTTCCTGTTCACCCGAGTCATCCACGAAGGGGTCATTGTTCGTTGTCGGCGCTTCAGCTTCAACGCTCTGCGAGGTTGACGTCTGTTCCTCAGCCGCATTCGTCTCCGCGGAATCGTCCTCACTGCGGCCCGCATAGAGCACTAGCTGTACAACAACCAAGATAATCGCGATGAGCGCTGCAATACCGATGAGCAGCTTCTTGTTGCTCTTCTTCTCATCGCCTACCGGCTGCGCTTCGCTGGCGGGGTGTTCAGGTGCAGAGGACTCACCGGGATACTCCGGGATACCGTTCTTTTCGCCATCATCAGTCATTTTCTATTCCTCGCTCCTAGCTTCTACGTTCTAACTTCTGAGATTTAGCTTATAAAAATATTGGCTCTAGTTATTCGTTCTAAACAATAGACTAAAAATCAGACGACGAATCCCCTCCAGCGTTTATGCCCTGGAGGGGATTGTCCTCATTGTTCTCTGCCCCTACCAACCCCAACCCGTGAGGGCTGGGATGGTGTTGCGGTCTGGACTACTTGATGAAGTCCTTCATGCCCGGGTCAAGCTTCGTCGCACCGGAAGGTACGTGCTTGATCTCCACGCGCTCTGCATTGGACGGCAGCGGCTGACCGGAGTCCTCCGGCGGAGTTGCGTCCAGGACAGTGACCTCGCGGTCATCGCGGCCGGTGTTGTCACCGGTCTCATCGGTCGGCTCACCATGGTTGTTGCCACGGCCGCCCTCCTCGGTGACCTCAGCGTTGTGGTCGCCATCGTGGCCACCATCATGTCCACCGTCACCGCCATTGCCACCATCGATGATGAGCTTGATGAGGCCCAGACCCGGGATGAGCAGCAGCCACCACGGCAGATCGGACTTCTTCGAGCCGCCATTGTTGTCGTCCTTATCTTTACCGTCGCCGTCATCCGGAGTCTCCGTCGGCTCGGTCGGCTCGGTTGGTTCGGTCGGCTTGGTCGGCTCGGTCGGCTTGGTCGGCTCGGTTGGCTCGGTCGGCTCGGTCGGCTTGGTCGGCTCGGTCGGCTCGGTCGGCTCGGTCGGCTCGGTCGGCTCCGTCGGCTCAGTCGGCTCCGTCGGCTCCGTCGGCTCGGTCGGCCCAGTTGGCTCCGTCGGCTCAGTTGGCTCAGTCGGCTCAGTTGGCTCCGTCGGCTCGGTTGGCTCAGTCGGCTCCGTCGGCTCGGTCGGC
>NZ_KV819514.1:0-949 GCF_001815175.1 Corynebacterium sp. HMSC034H07 | reverse complement strand
GTCTGATGCTGAGACTTATGATCCGAAGGGCCAGGATCAGACTGTAAAGGTTGGTGAGACTCCGAAGGCTGAGGATTCGATTAAGAATCCTGGTGAGTTGCCGGAGAACACCAAGTTTGAGTTCAAGGATCCGGTTGATACTAAGACTGAGGGTGAGAAGGATGCCATTGTTGTGGTGACTTACCCGGATGGTTCGACTGATGAGGTTCCGGTGAAGATCACCGTCAAGGACGATTCCACTGTTGTTCCTCCAGAGGACGATGACCAGAAGGATACTGATGGTGATGGTCTGACCGACAAGGAAGAAGAGGAGCTCGGCACCGATCCGAATAAGGCTGATACCGATGGTGACGGTATCAATGACGGTGACGAGGTCACCGGCGACGGTAACAAGTTCGACGGTAAGCCAACCGATCCGAAGAACCCCGATACCGATGGTGACGGCGTCAACGATGGTGATGAAGTCAACCGGACAGACAAGGATGGCAACCCGGCTCCGACGGACCCGAATAACCCTGACACCGATGGTGATGGCATCAACGATGGGGACGAGAAGAAGGACGGTACGGATCCGACTTCCAAGGATTCCGATGGCGATGGCCTGACGGATGATAAGGAGAAGGAGCTTGGCACCGACCCGAATAACCCTGATACCGATGATGACGGTATCAACGACGGTGACGAGGTCACCGGCGACGGTAACAAGTTCGACGGTAAGCCAACCGATCCGAAGAACCCCGACACTGATGGTGATGGAGTCAACGATGGTTCCGAGGTGAATAACAAGGACAAGGATGGCGAGCCTGCGCCGACTGATCCGAATGACCCGAACTCCAAGCCGGGTGACAATGACCAGAAGGATACTGATGGTGATGGTCTGACTGACGAGCAGGAGAAGGAGCTTGGCACCGATCCGAACAAGGCTGACACTGATGGTGACGGTATCAAC
>NZ_KV819513.1:0-811 GCF_001815175.1 Corynebacterium sp. HMSC034H07 | reverse complement strand
CTCCAGCCCCAGGATGCGACGAGCCGACATCGAGGTGCCAAACCATCCCGTCGATATGGACTCTTGGGGAAGATCAGCCTGTTATCCCCGGGGTACCTTTTATCCGTTGAGCGACACCACATCCACAAGTAGGTGCCGGATCACTAGTCCCGACTTTCGTCCCTGTTCGACATGTCTGTCTCACAGTCAAGCTCCCTTGTGCACTTACACTCACCACCTGATTGCCAACCAGGCTGAGGGAACCTTTGGGCGCCTCCGTTACATTTTGGGAGGCAACCGCCCCAGTTAAACTACCCACCAGGCACTGTCCCCAACCCAGATCATGGGCCAAGGTTAGACATCCAATCCGATCAGAGTGGTATTTCAACAACGACTCCACACACACTGGCGTGCACGTTTCACAGTCTCCCACCTATCCTACACAAACCGAACCGAACACCAATACCAAGCTATAGTGAAGGTCCCGGGGTCTTTTCGTCCTGCCGCGCGTAACGAGCATCTTTACTCGTAGTGCAATTTCACCGGGCCTGTGGTTGAGACAGCAGAGAAGTCGTTACGCCATTCGTGCAGGTCGGAACTTACCCGACAAGGAATTTCGCTACCTTAGGATGGTTATAGTTACCACCGCCGTTTACTGGGGCTTAAATTCTCAGCTTCGCCACCAAAGGTGACTAACCGGTCCTCTTAACCTTCCAGCACCGGGCAGGCGTCAGTCCATATACATCAACTTAACGTCTTCGCATGGACCTGTGTTTTTGATAAACAGTCGCTTCCCTCTATTCTCTGCGACCCCACAACCCACCACCAACGC
>NZ_KV819512.1:0-11868 GCF_001815175.1 Corynebacterium sp. HMSC034H07 | reverse complement strand
GGGTGTCCACTAAACGAGGGTAACCTCAGGTCTTTGACGGCGGGATCGGCCGAGCGCTCCTGGGGACCGTTCTTATTTTCGTGCCGGGTGCCTTGCTCACGCTCGCCGCTTTGCATCTGTGGACGCGCTGGAATCATCTTGGTTGGCTGCGCGGCGCGTTCACCGCCATCAATGCAGCCGTGGTCGGCCTGCTCATCGCGGCGCTGTGGGACCCCATTATCACCCACGGGGTTACGGGGTGGGCTTCGGTGCTTATCGCTGTCAGCGCAGGTGTAGCACTACTGTGCAAAGCCCCGCCGTGGACGGTCGCCGTGGGCGCCGCACTGGCGGGATTCGTGCTGCTTTAGAACAGGGACAAACGCGTCGAGTGGTAGACGCTGCCATAGGGCGCATCGAGACGCACCCAGCGCCCCTTGCCCGCCACGCGCAAGTGACGGGGGATCTTGAGTGATGCGGCAAACCCCGGAATGAGGCCGAGGCTGGTGCAGGCGAAGATCATCCGCATGGGAATCTCCACCTGTGCCTCCGAGTTCTCTACGGTGAGCACGGTCTGATTCAACAAGCTCTGTGGTGGGCCCATCGGTCCAGAGAACTGGCGGGCCAGCTGGCGGCCCTTATCGGCGAGCTCGCGAACGACGTCTACCGGCAAGGAATCGATTTCACGAAACCCCTGCGCCGGCGGTAACGCGCCTGGCCACGATGGATCGCGCGCAGGCCCCAGCGAAAGCTCCACACCGTCCTCCGCAAGGACAGGGTCGGGGGCGGTGTGGAGGGCGTCGGCAAGCGCTTGCGCGGACACCACTGCCCCGTCGCGGCCCACGGTGCCTCCGCACCGCCGTGCCACAACGACCTCGAAGGGCGTCGTGACAAAGACCTCGACCTGGTTGGCGTCATGCTGGCGCAGACGCACCGAGGCTGAGGCATCGAGCCCCGTCGCGCGGGCGAGGAGGGCACGCAGCCCTCCCCCACCGCTGCGCACTCGGAGAGTTTCACTCTCCATGATCGCGCTGCTCATCCAGCTCGACGACGGCGTGTTCCAGGATGATGTTGCGCTCCTCCTCAGTAACCTCGCGCGGCATCTGTGTACCCGGGTCGATGGCGACCTGCACGCAGTCGATGACACAGGCCACCTGGCCCTGGGCGTCCTTAATCTTTTGGCGGGTGGTGAAGGACGTGGTGCCAAGACGCACCACCGTGGTTTCCACCGTGACCGTGCCGTGCTGCCCATCCCACTTGATGGGGCGGACATAGTCCGCGTCGATATGGCGGACGAATGCCACCATGTTGACACCGCGGGCGTAGAAGTTGTGCATGGCAAAAGCCAAGCGCGCCTCCTGCGCCAGCTCGATGAAATTGGAGTTCATCATGTGGCCGTACATGTCGAAGTCCGACCAGCGCACACCTACGGTGAGCGCATGGACATTGTCCGTGGTCTTTTCCGACACAACCTTTTGAGCGGACATTCCAGGTTCCTTTCGGAGTTCTTCCTTTGGACGCTTGGGCTAGATGGCCCTAGCGGCTGAGTTTGCGGTGGGTAACGCGAGACGGGCGGGCAGCTTCCTCACCGAGGCGCTCAACCTTGTTCTTCTCGTAGTCACCGAAGTTGCCCTCGAACCAGAACCACTGACCTTCTGCCACGTTGCCCTCCCAGGCCAGGATGTGGGTACAGGTGCGATCGAGGAACCAGCGGTCGTGAGAAATAACCACGGCGCAGCCGGGGAACTTCTCCAGGGCGTTTTCCAGCGAGCCCAGGGTTTCCACGTCCAAGTCGTTGGTCGGCTCATCGAGGAGGATCAGGTTGCCGCCCTCTTTAAGGGTCAGGGCCAGGTTCAAGCGGTTGCGCTCACCGCCGGAGAGAACCTTGGAAGGCTTCTGCTGATCGGCACCCTTGAAACCGAAAGCGGAGAGGTAGGCGCGGGACGGCATTTCGTTCTGGCCGACGTGAATGTAATCCAGCCCGTCGGAGACTACCTCCCACACGGTGGCCTCGGGGTCGATGTTCTCGCGGCCCTGGTCAACATAGGACAGCTTGACGGTCTCGCCGACGTCCACGCTGCCGGAATCCGGCTGCTCCAGACCCACGATGGTCTTGAACAGCGTGGACTTACCCACACCGTTCGGGCCGATCACGCCGACAATGCCGTTGCGCGGCAGGGTGAAGGACAAGTCCTTGATGAGCACACGATCATCGAAGCCCTTGGTCAGGTTCTTGACCTCTACCACCTTGTTGCCCAGGCGCGGCGGGGTCGGAATCTGGATCTCCTCAAAGTCCAGCTTCTTGTACTTCTCGGCTTCCGCAGCCATCTCCTCGTAGCGCTGGAGACGGGCCTTGTTCTTGGCCTGGCGGGCCTTGGCACCGGAGCGAACCCATGCGAGCTCGTCCTTGAGGCGCTTCTGCAGCTTCTTGTCCTTGGCGCCGGCAATTTCCAGACGCTCAGCCTTCTTCTCCAGGTAGGTGGAGTAGTTGCCCTCGTAGGGGTAGAGCTTGCCGCGGTCAACCTCACAGATCCAGCCCGCGACGTGGTCGAGGAAGTAACGGTCGTGGGTCACGGCCAGGACCGCACCCGGGTAAGACTCGAGGTGCTTCTCCAGCCACTGGACAGACTCGGCGTCCAGGTGGTTCGTGGGCTCGTCGAGCAGCAGCAGGTCGGGCTCACTCAGCAGCAGCTTGGCCAGTGCGACGCGGCGGCGCTCACCACCGGAGAGGTTGGTTACCGGGGCATCGGACGGCGGGCAGCGCAGTGCTTCCATAGCCTGCTCGATCTTGGAATCGACCTCCCAGGCATCGGCAGCGTCGAGCTCCTCCTGCAGCTTGCCCATTTCCTCCATGAGCTCGTCGGAGTAATTGGTAGCCATCTCCTCCGCGATCTCCTCGAAGCGCTGCTTCTTCTGGAAGATTTCACCGAGGCCTTCTTCGACGTTTTCGCGGACCGTCTTCTCCTCATTGAGCGGCGGCTCCTGGAGGAGGATGCCGACCGTCTTGCCCGGATCCAGGAAAGCCTCACCGTTGGAAGGCTGATCAAGGCCGGCCATGATCTTCAGGATCGAGGACTTACCTGCACCGTTGGGGCCCACGACGCCAATCTTGGCGCCCGGGTAGAAAGCCATGGTGACGTTATCCAAAATAACCTTGTCACCGATGGCCTTACGCACGTTTTTCATCGTGTAGATGAATTCGCCCATGTTTCACCCTTTGCTTCTGTCAGGATTGGTAAATAACAGTACAAAGACTACATCACATGGGCGGCGGTGGTCCTCTGTCCTTAGACCATCGCGTCCTCAGGTTCCGGTTCGACGTGTGACTCGGCCGCAGACTGCGCTTGCTGACGGTCCGCCGCGGTGTCCTGCGGAGTATCTCCCGATTGCAGGGCAGCTGGCATTGCTTCATTCTCCGTGGCACTGGGTGGCGCCGTGTAATCTACGTCCGGCACCGGCGGATTCTCCCCCAGCCAGAGAGCTTCACTGCCCTCCTCGCCGTAGGAGGTACCAATTTTGGTGGAGGTAATGCAGAAGCGGTTGAGGTCGAGCCCCACGTGGGCAATCTTGATATAGGTCCTAGAACGCGTCGCTCCGCGCTGATCCTCCCACCGGTCCGTGACGATGGATCCCATAACAAAGACCGGCATGCCCTTAAACAGGGACTTCTTGACGTTGATGGCGCACTGGCCCCACACCTCGCCGTCGATATAGTTGAGGTCCAGCTCTCGCCACACCGTCTTGCCTTCTTCATCCTTTTCCGGAACGCTGCGGGAGGAGGCAAAGCGCAGGCGGGCTTTGTACATGGTGTCGCTAATCTTGGTCAGGTGCGGGTCGTGGGTCAAACGCCCAGTAAGTGAGATTGGGTATTGAGACATTGCGTGATTCCTTTGCCATGTGTGGTTGGTGATCTTCTTGAGTGTGAGGAAGCAATACGCCTCCCTTACCACGCATCATCGCCACTGATCACCGCACCCGCAATGGCGTCACCGCGAACCTGTGGATAACTTGTTGAGAGAATCAACAAAATATCCATTCACACAGTTCAAAGACCCTTTTCCATCACCCTGGACGCGCCAGCTCTCTAGTGCTGGCGCCCCTAGTGCTGGCGGAAGCTGGAATCGTCGCCTTCGTTCATCTGCTTGAGCATGGCGTTGTAGCTTGCCAAGTCGGCATCACCGTCAACGTCCGCCTTGGCATCGTGGCGGCGAGCAGTGGCGCGATCCTCTCGCAGCCAATCCAGGAATAGTGAACCAAACACGATCACCAGCGGGAACTGGCCAAAGCCCCACGAAATACCGCCGCCGGTGCGCTGATCCGTGACAAAGTCCGGGTTCCACGGCAGGTTCAAGGATTCATAGAAATCCAAGCCCAGAATAACCTGCATCTGCATGAGGTAGACACCGGCGAACAGGTGCAGAGGCATCGACACAAACAGGATCAGTAGGCGAACGCCAGTGGGCGCGCGCCATGGCAACGGATCCGGGCCAATAACCTCCCAGTAGTAGATGTAGCCGGAAATCAGGAAGACCCAGTTCATGATGACGTGCCCGGCATGTTCCGAAATGGCAACCTCGTAGAAGCTCGGAAAGAGGTAGAGCACGTAGAGAATGGCCAGAAACTGCAGGACATTGACCGCCGGATGCGTCAGGACGCGCAGCGTGGTGGATTTGGTGAGGGCGACAGCGGCGTCGTGAAGCGTGGGCTTGCCCGGCTCACCCGGTTCAAACGCCTCCATAACCAAGGTCACTGGGGCACCCAACACGAGGCAGAGCGGAATCGCCATGGACAAAATCATGTGCACGAGCATGTGCATGGAGTACAGCGCCGGCATGTACAGGCCAATACCGTTGCTCATGATGATGGTCATGCCCAAGGAGCCCACCAGGAACCAGGCCGTACGCCCCGCCGACCACGTCAGCCCACGCCGCTTCAGACGCCAGAGCGCGTACAGGTAGAAGCCGGCTAGCACGAGTCCGAGCGAGCCAAACATGAGGTCGAAGCGGAACATGGTCCACACGTTGGTGGCTGTCGGGGCGTCGAAAAGCTCGTAGCCCACCAGAATCTGCATGGCGTTGAGATTCGGATCCCGCGGCGGCGGGGGCGGTGTACGGCCCATCGAGATGGCCACGCCGACTGTGGCCGCCATGATGAAGACCTCCACCACGGCCACCCGAATAAACAGGCGCGGGGCACTCTTCAGCTGCGGGATGGTGACTCGGCGATGCACAAAGCCTATGGCCGCGAGCACCACCGTGAGCACCGCTTTGCTCAACACCAGCAAGCCATAGCGAGTGGTGAATAAATCCCCTAACTCAACGCGGATGAGCGCGTTGACCACACCGGTCGCCGCCAGCCCCAAGATGGACAGCAGCGCAACCGTAGAATAACGGCGAACCGCCACGCCCATGTCCGGCCCTAGGCGGCGGCCATGCGCAATGAGGCCCATGAGCCCACCGACCCACAGCATGATGAAGAACAGGTGCAAGAGCAGTGAGTTCGTGCCGTAGTCATGGTCGCCGCCAGAGGCCGAGTGCCCCTCCATCCCGAGGGGCACGGTGAGCAACAGCGACAAGAAGAACGTACCGACCTGTCCCGCCCACGTGCGCGCAACAAACCCCGCCACGGCGACGATCGCTGCGATCCCCGCGGTGAGGAGCCAGACTTGCGACGCCGCAATCTGGCCCACCGCCATGCCCATCAGCTCCGGGTTAAGGACCTGCCGCAACGGGGTACCGGTGAGATCCGACATAACAAGGGGAACCTCGAGCAAGGACACCACCGCGGCCCCCACAGCGGCCCAGGCACCGGTCCGCGCAGCGATGTGCCCGTCGACGGTGAGACGCGCCTTGATCAAACGCTCGTTGTCCTTATCAGGCACGGCCGGGTAGATCAAGAACGCGCTGGACATGAATGAGCCGATGGACAGGGCCATCAGCATCCAGGCGACGGCACGGAAGAAGGGCAAACCAAAGGTCGTGACGCGCCCCGGGTCCGGGATACCGAGGGCAGCGAGCGAATCTGCAAGGAAGAACAGGGAAATGATCCCGCCCACGAGACCAGCGAAGACGACGAAAGAAAGATTCAACAAACGGGAGGGCCGCGCTCCCGACGCCGAGTGCGCCAGCCCCGGCGAGTACTGTGAGCTGGTGTTTTCCTTCTCAGTGTGCATGGTGGGCAGTCTACCGCCACACATGTTCTCTTACCTAAAAGGTAGACAACTCTCAGCTTTCGGGTAGTCTTCACTTATGGACTCACGCCAGCTTCATCACTTTCGAACCGTCGTGGACCACGGTTCGTTTACGCAGGCCGCGGAATCGCTGCAGCTCACGCAACCTTCCCTGAGCCTTACCGTGCGCAAACTCGAAAAAGATCTCAACGTGAAGCTGCTCTCCCGCGGGCGCGGCGGAGTCCAAACAACGGAGGCTGGGGATTACCTCTATGGTGTCGCGACCTCGATCGATTCCCTCCTCAACACCGCTGCCGTGCGCCTAGCCGAGATTGCGTCGGGCAGTGCCGGGTCAGTCACACTGTGCTCCGCGCCCGAGTTCAATTGGCTGTATATGCCGGCGGTTCTGCGCCGCATGCGGCAACGCGCGCCAGAGGTAAGTGTTTCCTTAAAGGACTTAGAACCTACCTCCACGCTCAAGCAGGTCCTGGATGGCTCCGTGGAGATCGGCATCATCCTCACCACCAACCCACAGCGGTTCCGCCAAGACTACGGCACACAGCTCACCATTGACTGCGCCGCCGAGATGGACCTGCGCGTCGCACTCCCCCAACGCCTGGCGGACCTACCCGACCCCGTCCAGCTCTCCGATCTTGCCGCCGAAACGTGGCTCCTGCCGCCGCGCTGTCCGGAGCTCAGCAGCCTGCCCGAAGTGTTGGACCAGGTATGGGCCGCGGCCCCGCTCAGCAAACCTATGGGTGTCCAGGAAATTTCCACGCTGCAAACAGGCTTGCCGCTCGTTGCCGGCGACTATGGCATCAGCCTCATGCCGCACACCGCGCAGGCCTTGGGCCAAAGCGGCGTTCATTTCCGCCGCGTTGCGGAAACGCTGCCTACTATGCAGGCGCTTCTCATCCACCGTACGGACCGTGCATTGAGCCCGGCAGCGCGCACGTTGGTCTCCACCCTCCTCAGCACCAGCACCGAATCAACGCCAGCAGTAGCCCGATAGTCTGACTTCGCTCTCCGGTGCGTTATGATGGCTCGGTACGCCTCCATAGCTCAGTGGATTAGAGCAGTGGGTTTCTACCCCATGTGTCGCGGGTTCGAATCCTGCTGGGGGCACGCAGTTCAGAGCCACTTTTTGAGATTTGCCATAACGTCAAAAAGTGGCCTTTAGGCACCTTTTGGGCACACTCCTATGGACATTACTCTCGCCACTTTTGACTACGCCCCGGAATCCGCGCTGCGCGGACTGCGTTTCAGTAACGCCTGGGTGCCGTCGCCAAGCTATGCGGAATCGCGCCGCGGGGTGCTCACAGGACAATACCCGCAGCGCGGCGCCACCACCCGCATCACGGAGATTTTCGCGGCCGCCGGCTTCGAAGTCCGAGAAGACGCCCTCCCCGCGTCCGCACCGGTCTTTCGCCTCCTCGAGCAGCCGCATCCCCAGCTGCTGGGTGACCTGGAGGGCGTCGTGGCGGTCTGTTCCCTACAGGGCGAGAAGTCCGCGATGTCCCTCCTATGGCCCGGCGTAGCGGAGTCTGGGGTCTGCGCAGAACTCGTCTCCCCTCTCGACCTAGCGCCCACGCTCGCGGCAATCGCGGGGCTGGATGTGCGCCCCAACGCCCCGCTGTCCTTCGACGGTCTCAATCTGGTTCCGGTGCTCCGCTACGGCGCCTCCGGGCACACAGCACTCTTCTTCGACAACGGCGTACGTATGCAGGACGCCGTGCTTGTCGACGCCTCCGCCACCCCGCCCAGCGCCTTGCCGCGTCTGCAGGAGGAGTGGGAAACGTGGAAGAGGTTTATGGCTTTCGGCCCGCTGCAGTAGCTACTCCACCGGGATAACAACCCAGAGGATGAGATAGAGCAGGATTCCTGAGAAGCCCAGCAGAATCGCAACAACGAAGAGAATGCGCACCAGGGTCGGATCGAGGTTGTAGGTCTGTGCGATGCCGCCGCAGACGCCGCCGAGCATCGTGTCAGTAGTGGAACGAGTTAAACGTTGGTTGGTCATGATGTCTCCTTTCGCTTTCTATTATCCAGAGTTGGGGCCGAGGAGACATCAGTGTTTACCCTGATTTAGACCCTGAGTGCTCTACGCTGGGTGGAGACTTCCCACCCCTGAGAGAAAGGACGCCGTTTCATGGCTCACTCCCCTGGGCTGCCCGCCCCTACCCGCTCCTCGTATGCACTGCTGACTGGTGCCAGCCAGGGCATTGGCGCTGCGATGGCCAAAGATCTGGCCGCTCGCGGCTACAACGTCATTCTCGTTGCTCGCCGTGAAGAGGTCCTCGAATCCATCGCTGCGGACCTACGCTCCCGTCACGAGGTTGATGCCATTGCGCTGGCTGCGGATCTCTCCGAGGCGGCGGACGTTGACCGCGTTATCGAGTTCATGGCGGGCAAGGAAATCTCCATCATCGTTAACTCGGCGGGCATCGCCAGCTTTGGCAAGTTCATGGATCAGGACTGGGATTATGAAACCCGGCAGTTCGATCTCAACGGCAAGGCCGTTCACCGTCTGACCCGTGCCGCGCTGGAGCAGATGCTGCCGCGGCGCAGCGGCGCTATTTGTAACGTGGGCTCGGCTGCGGGCAACGTCTCCATTCCGAACAACGCCACCTATGTTTTCACCAAGGCAGGTGTCAATGCCTTTACTGAGGCCCTGCACTATGAGCTCAAGGGCTCGGGCGTGACCTGCACCCTGCTGGCCCCTGGCCCGGTGCGCGATGCTGTTATTCCCGAGGAGGAGCAGTCCATCGTGGATAAGGTCGTCCCGGACTTCTTGTGGACCACCTACGAGTCCTGCTCCGAAGAAACCCTCGAGGCCATGGCCCGCAACCAGCGGCGCGTAGTCCCCGGCCCGCTCTCCAAGGTGATGAACGCGTTGGGCAAGATTGTGCCGACCCCGATTGTTGCGCCGATCATCGGCAGCTTCTATTCCAAGATGGCCTAAAACACGCCAAAGCCCGCGCTCCGTTTCAAGGAGCGCGGGCTTTGCTTTACTTACCTTGGAGCGGGGAGTCCTGCGCGATGGCCTTCTGCGCGGCCTCCTGGCGGGCGAGCTTGCGCTCTACCCAGAAATCGGCGTTCTGGATGCCCAGCGCCTCTGGGTCGAACTGCGGATCCTTGCCAGCAGCCTTCTGTGCGCTGTAGTCCTTGAGGCACTTGAGAGCCGGGACCTGTAGGAAGAGGATGGCAATGATGTTGAGCCAGGCCGTTGCGCCAACACCGATATCACCCAGCGCCCAGGCAGCGCCTGGAGTTGTCGTAGCACCGATAACCACGGACACCACGAGGAGAATGCGCAGGAGCCAAACCAGTGCGCGACGGGCGGTCTTGTTGCTAATCCACCGGTTGAAGTAGGTCAGGTTGACCTCTGCCATGTAGTAGTAGGCCAAGACGGTGGTGAAGGCAAAGAACGCGATGGCGATGGCAATGAAGCTCGGTCCGAAACCTGCCAACAGGGTGTCTAGGCCGTGCTGGACAAAGCCCGGACCCACCTCAACACCATCCGGGATAGAACCGGCATAACGCACGGGACCGTCCTCAGATTCGCCCTCGAAGACCTTGTACATGTCCGTGGAGATGATGATGAAGGCGGTTGCGGAGCATACGAAGAGGGTATCGATGTACACCGCGAAAGCCTGGACGAAACCCTGCTTCGCTGGGTGGGACACTTCCGCGGCCGCAGCAGACTGCGGACCGGTACCCTGGCCTGCCTCGTTAGAGTAGATGCCTCGCTTCACGCCCCACATGATGGCCGAACCCAACAGGCCAGAGAAGGCCTGCTCGGCGCCGAAAGCAGACTTAAAGATCATGCCGAAGACCTCAGGGATCTGGTTAAAGTTCATGATCAGAATGATGATGGCAAAGAGAATGTAGGCAGCCGCCATGAACGGAACCACGAGGGACGCGAAGTTAGCGATGCGCTTGACGCCACCGATAATGATGATGGCCAGAATTCCGCCCAGAACCAGCGCAGACCAACCAACTTCGATGCCCCACGCATTCTTCACGGCGGCGGCCACACCGTTAGCCTGAATTCCCGGCAGGAAGTAGCTGGTAGCCAGGATCATCGCAATGGCGAAGACGATGCCGTAGACCACCATGAACGGGCCAGCCTTGGTGTGCTTGTAGGCCTTCTCGATGTAGTAGGCCGGGCCGCCGCGGTACTCACCAGTGTCCTGGTCCTTCTCCTTGTAGACCTGCGCCAAGGTACATTCCACGAACGACGTTGCGGAACCCAGCAGCGCCACCGCCCACATCCAGAACACAGCGCCTGGGCCGCCGAACGCAATAGCCGTAGCAACGCCGGAGATGTTGCCCACGCCGACACGGCCGGCCAAGGAAATCATGAGCGACTGGAAGGACGAGACACCCGAATCGGAGCTCTCACCATCCTTCAGCTGCTTAATCATGTCCGGAATGCAGCGTACCTGCAGGAACTTGGTCGCCAAAGTGAAATAGATTCCCGCGCCGAGACACAGGAAGACCAGTGCTGGTGACCAGATTAGAGCATTGAGGGTATCGAGAAAGGTTGACATCGGTAGGTTACCGTCCTTCGCTATATGTGAGTGCCATCACGTTAAAGGCTGTCCTAATAATGTCCCATCGACTGAGGCTTTCGTGAGCGAAATCATAAAAAAGTTGAGAATGCCCCCTCTCGCAACCCGGGCAATCGCCACAAAACCCCAGTTCACATCGTTCAAGAAGCTTTTTACCGCCCGAGTCTTCGCTCTACCCCCACTTACCCCCACCCCAGCACCTACCGAACCGCTACCAAGGAGAAACTATGGTGGAACCCATGAGTGATATCCCCGCTAAGAATGACCGCCTTGTCTGGATCGATCTGGAAATGACCGGACTGGAACCACAGCGCCACGTCATCGTGGAAGTTGCCGCCGTGATAACCGACGCCGAGCTGAACATCCTTGACGAAGGCATCGACCTCGTCGTGCACGCCACGGAGGAGCAGCTCGCGGAGATGGACGACTTCGTCACCACAATGCACGCAAACTCCGGGCTGGACAAGGAAATTCGGGAATCCACGCTCACGATCGAAGAAGCAGAGGAAGCAGTACTGAAACTCGTCGAGAAGCACTGCGATCCGAACCACCCTGCACCCTTGGCGGGAAATTCCATCGCTACGGACCGCGCCTTCATCCGCGCCTACATGCCACGCCTGGATACCGCGCTGCACTACCGAATGATTGATGTTTCCACCATTAAAGAGCTCGCCCGCCGCTGGCACCCGCGGGCTTATTACAACCAGCCGGATAAGGGAATGGCGCACCGGGCACTGCAGGACATTATCGAGTCCATCCGCGAGCTCGATTTTTACCGCCGCAGCGTTTTCCGCACCGACGACGGCCCCTCCTCCACGGAAGCCGAGGAACTGAAGGCCGCTACAACCACCGATTACCAGGCGTTTTTGTAAAACCGACGACGTGGGTTAACCTGTATCTCGTTGCTTTCGGGCAACGATGGTGGCTGTAGTTCAGCTGGTAGAGCACCAGGTTGTGATCCTGGGTGTCGCGGGTTCGAGCCCCGTCAGCCACCCCGAACTAACCCCGCATTGTGCTTGAGCAGGATGCGGGGTTAACTTTTTGCGCTAATCCTCGGGCCCAGAGCCACTCCCTACGCCGCGCACGGCGGCCTGCACCGCGAAGCCCGCAACCAACCCTAACCGGCTTAAGGGACATTTCGTGTGGATT
>NZ_KV819511.1:0-261 GCF_001815175.1 Corynebacterium sp. HMSC034H07 | reverse complement strand
CCCTTCGGATCATAAGTCTCAGCATCAGACTTCGGAGTATCGGTAACCGTGACAGTCGTCTCGACCTCATCAGTCGTACCATCCGGGTACGTCACCACAACAGTAACGTTCTTCTCACCCGGAGTCTTGGTGTCAGGGGTCTCCTTGTACTCGTACTTCGTATCCTCCGGAAGATCACCAGCATTCTCGATGTTCTTCTTCGGATCCGGAGTACCGCCTACCGGAACCTCCTGATCCTGACCCTTCGGATCATAAGTCTCA
>NZ_KV819510.1:0-4050 GCF_001815175.1 Corynebacterium sp. HMSC034H07 | reverse complement strand
GGGTGTCCACTAAACGAGGGTAACCTCACCTGGTGCTGTTCGTGGCTAGCGTTGAACGCCTTCTCGTAAACCTGTTGGTCTTGCGCGACGCGTGCGTTGTGGGTGATTAGTGATTCGAGCTTTTTCGATACCTGGTCGATCTGGGCGATCAGTCCGGCTGCTTCGACTTCGAGGTCGCTGGTGTCGAGCGCGTCGAGTACGGCGTGGTTGACGGTGTCATCGGCAGGTGAGCCGAAGCGGAGGCGGATAGCCTCGAGGAACATGTATTTGAGTCGTTGATCGCTGATGTGCCCGGTGGCGCATTTTTCCTGGCCTGCGTATTTGTGGCCGCACCGCCAGATGACCTTTTCGTACTTACTGCCCGCGTGCCAGGTTTTCGAGCCGAAGAAGTGCCCGCACTGGCTGCACTCCAAGGTTGATGAGAAGGGCCGGGTGCGATGCTGGGTTCGCTGATCTCTAGCCCCTTTAGCTATTTCGGCTTGGACGAAGTCCCACACTGCCGGGCTGATGATCGCCTCATGGCTGGCGGTGACGTAGTACTGGGGTACTTCGCCTTGGTTGATGACTTGACGTTTCGTCAGGTAGTCAGCGACGTACGACTTCTGCAGGAGAGCGTCACCCTTGTATTTCTCGTTGGTGAGAATCGCTCGTATGGATCGGTAATACCAGGTCTTGTTGCCTGCGGCGGTGAAGGTCTCTGGTTCGTCGGTGAGGGTGCGGGCGATCGTTCCGATGGACATGCCACCTAAGTACATGTTGTAGATCCGGCGCACGAGTTTGGCTTGCTCGGGGTTGATGACGAGGCTGCCGTCTTCGCCTTTGTCGTATCCGAGGAAGCGGGAGTATGGGACGGTGACCTTGCCGTCGGCGAAGCGTTTGCGGTGTCCCCAGGTGACGTTTTCGGAGATGGAGCGGGCTTCTTCTTGCGCCAGCGAGCTCATGATGGTGATGAGGAGCTCGCCTTTGGCGTCGAAGGTCCAGATGCCTTCTTTCTCGAAGAAGACCTCCACGCCTTTGTCTTTGAGGGCTCGAACGGTGGTGAGCGAGTCGACGGTGTTGCGGGCGAACCGGGACACACTCTTGGTGATGATCAGGTCGATCTTGCCGTCGAGCGCGTCGGTGACCATCTGCTGGAATCCAGCGCGGTGTTTGGTTGAGGTGCCTGTGATGCCTTCATCGGTATAGACCTTCACGAACTGCCAGCCCGCGTGATCGCTAATGTAGCGGGTGTAGTAGTCGACCTGGGCTTCGTAGGACGTCACCTGATCGTCGTGGTCGGTGGACACGCGGGCATACCCGGCGACCCTGCGCAGGGTTGTCTGTCCAAGTGGAGCACCAGTGTGGAGCGCTCGGGTGGCGGGGATTGCTGTGACGGTGCGGGCCATTTAGCGTTCGCCTCGCTCGGCGCGCAGGCGCTCAGCCTCTGCCTTGGCCACGGCCCGGTACTTCGCCAATGCTTCTGGTGGTGTTGGTGCTTGCCGTGGGTTGTTCAACCCGAGCCTTTTGGCTTCTGCCCAGCGGGCACGCAAGAGTTCACCCCAGGCGGCTTTTCTTGCTGGGGTCCACGAGCTCTTCTTCAGGTTTGGTCGCCACGTGTGCGAGCTGCTGGTGCCATCGGTGTAATGAAACGTGTAATGGTCTTTTCCCTGCACTTCGATGTGGTCGATACGCTCGTTGAACACCTCTTGGTCGAAGGTATCGATACCCAGGACTCGCGCGATGAAGCCTTTGAGTGCCGTGTCAGAGATCTCGCAGGTGCCGCATCCGGTTTTGCGGCCTTTCTTGCGTTCGGTGCAGATCCAGTGCTCGGTGGAGATCGAGTTTTGGGTTTTCGGATTGCGTACGTTGCGCACAAACGAGCAATCGCAGGACACGCATTTGATCTTCGACGTCAACGCCACAGTTTCGATGGACCAATTTGCGCGGGCACCGAGCTCGCGACGTCGAGCGATCTCGGTTTGTACAGCGGTGAAGGTGTCGCGGTCGATGATCGCGGGGATCGCGTTTTCCACCAGGTATTGCGGCAACTGGCCGGTGTTGCGTACTGCTCGTCCAGGCCTGCCTTCCGGAGTCGACCAACGGCCCAACAGGAGGTCGCCGGTGTAGTGCGGGTTCTTCAGGATGTGACGGACCCATTCGCCGGGCATCTTGTTATCAGCCAGGTGCGGAACCCTACCGTCAGCGATGAGCTGCGCGGCCATCTTTTCGCACGAGGTCTTCTTCATGTACTGGGCGAAGATCCAACGCACCACGGCTGCTTCTTCTTCGATGATCTGCACGTCGGTGCCGTCAGCGGAGTCGGTGTAACCGTACAAGTGGAAGCCGTTCGCTTTGCCTTCTTCGAAGCCTTTCCAAATGCGCCACTTCACGTTTTGGCTGATTTGCTCCGATTCTGCCTGCGCGAAAGACGCCAGCAGGGTGAGCATGAGTTCTCCGTCAGCGCTGGTTGAGGAGATGTTCTCTTTTTCGAATCGCACCTCCACCTCGAGGTCTTTCAGCTCGCGGACGGTTTCGAGCAGGTCGACGGTGTTGCGAGCGAATCGCGAGATCGACTTGGTGAGGATCAGGTCGATTGCCCCTTTCCGGGCGAGGGCCAGCATTTCTTGGAACTGGGGTCGATGCGTGGTGGTTCCAGAGATTCCAGAATCGGCGAACACTCCGGCGAACGTCCAGCCAGGAGTGTCGTGAATGAGTTGCTGGTAGTAGGAAACTTGGGTGGACAAACTCAGCGGTGTGCGCTCGGTTTCCATGCTGATGCGGGCATACGCTGCCACTTTCACAAGCGGAGAAGCACTGATCGGTGGCGGGGTGATTTGCTCCATTCTCTTCAAGGTATTTCTCCTAGTCAGACAGGGTTTCAGGTTGTATCCATACATCACTCAAACCCTCGAGATAGTCAACGAAACTGGCTCTTTGTAGGGCGGCCAAGGGCGCATCTGGGGCGTCGAGACGCTGGCACACGGTGATGGCTTCGCGTGGGGTGAGGATGCCGCGTTCGAGAAGCTGCTTGACCTGCGTGAGCTGGCGATGAGCCATCAGCTCGGCTGCCATGTTCATCGTTTGCCGCCACGGGTGTTGAAACGGTGCTGGATGTAGCACGGGTGGCAGCAGTACTTGCGTTTCACCTGGCTCGTGCGAGCCACAGTGACCTGTCGGTGGCAGTTCGCGCAGACCAGTTCTTCGGTGACCACCCTGCGGTGGGTGGCCCACCAGGCTCGTCGACAGGCAGTGGAACAGAACTTCGATCCTTGCCGGAGCTCGATTGGCTTGCAGCAGTGCAAACACCACACTCCAACTGGGTCCGTGACCTGCTCAACGGCAGGATCGACGGTGATGCCGTGTCGCAGACAATAGGTCTTGACACTGTTGGCGTTGAGATCCAGGTGCGCGGCAATACGAGAGTAGGCAACTCCTGCAGCGCGCATCATCTGGATGTGATGGCGATCAGTCTGGTTCAGAGCCATGAGCAGGCCCTCCTGGCAACGAGGCGAAAGGTGGTCGCCCATACGCCGGTCACGCCAGACGAAACCGGACAGCAGAAACAAAGCTCCCTGCCGCGTTCGCACCCGTGGCTGGGATCTGCGCCTCTATTCAGATAAGGCAGCAATTCTTTGCTCAATTCACAATGCGGGCCGATCGACGTGTGAACCGCGACAGAGCAAGGGCGGGTGAAGATGACTGACGACGACTTTGAACTCCCGGTATTTCTCGACGACCAGTCGTACCGAACCTGTTCAGAATGCGGCTCAGATTGTGTCCCTGACCCGTTTGTTGCAGGCGAAGGTGAAGGCATCCGTATCGCGTTCATCTGCCCGAGCTGTAGAGTGCAGTCCGTCATCGACCCGTTCGAAGACACGCGGTAAACACCAGCTCCGCAAACGCACAAGAGGCCCCGCCACCACCTCGATGAAGGTGATGACGGGGCCAAGGGTTGATTTCGCGTGGGTTAGCTGATGCCGAGCTTGTCGTTGACGCGTTTCTGCACAGCGGCATAGTTGCCGCCGAGGCGGCGCTTGCGTTCGGACCTGACCCCTGTTTGGTAGACACCTG
>NZ_KV819509.1:0-953 GCF_001815175.1 Corynebacterium sp. HMSC034H07 | reverse complement strand
GCCGGGCTTACCGCCCGGATCACCCATGCACCAGGGCATACGATGCAGGTGGATTGGGCGGGGACCAAGATGTGCCTGTACGACCCTGCGGGCACACCGGGTGCGAAAGTCAGCATTTTCGTTGCCGCGCTGCCGTATTCAGGGATGCTGTTTGCCTGTGCGTGTATTGACCAGCGGCAACAGTCCTGGCTTGATGCCCACCATCAAGCGTTTGACTACTTCGGCGGGGTCTGCCAGGTTGTTGTCCCCGATAACGCGTCGACGGCGTCGAACGCAATCAGCACTGCCGATAGGAATCGGAAGGTCAACGACACTTACCAGCAGTTCTTGGAGCACTACAACACAGCAGCACTTCCTACGCGCGCGCGTCGGCCGAAGGATAAAGCGAATGTGGAAGCTGCGGTAAAGATCGTCACACACAAAGTCATCCACGCCCTTGAAGGCCACCAGTGTGTTGACTTGGACGAGCTCAACGGAAAGATTGTGGACTTAGTCGATGCAATCAACAGGTCCGTGCCGTTTCGCAGTCAGCAGTCAAGCCGCAGGGATCTCTTCGAAGAACACGAGCAGCATCTCCTTGCTGACCTGCCGACAACCCCATGGCAGCACACCGAGTGGAAGCGCGCGAAAGTGGCCCCTGATTTCCATATCACGGTTGCAACGGTGCGCTACTCCGTCCCGCATCAGCTTGTTGGCCGCACTGTCGATGTGCGCATCACCGGGCAAGTCTTGACCGTCTTTGATCAGGGGACGACCGTGGCAACCCACCAGGTTTCGCATAAGCGTGGGGCCTATGTCACTGACTATGAGCACATTCCATCTGGAATGGACTCCACCCGTGGACTGTGGACCAGTGACTACTTTTATCGCGAAGCCAGCAAAACCGGCCCGGCAACACGCAAGGTCATCGAAGAACTCATCGCGGCGAAAGCCATCCCGGCCCAGGCGTACCA
>NZ_KV819508.1:0-474 GCF_001815175.1 Corynebacterium sp. HMSC034H07 | reverse complement strand
CCCGCACCTTCCGGTACGGGTACCTTGTTACGACTTCGTCCCAATCGCCGATCCCACCTTCGACAGCTCCCTAACAAGTTTAGGCCACTGGCTTCGGGTGTTACCAACTTTCATGACGTGACGGGCGGTGTGTACAAGGCCCGGGAACGTATTCACCGCAGCGTTGCTGATCTGCGATTACTAGCGACTCCGACTTCATGGGGTCGAGTTGCAGACCCCAATCCGAACTAAGGCCGGCTTTCAGCGATTCGCTCCACCTCACAGTGTCGCTGCGCGTTGTACCGACCATTGTAGCATGTGTGAAGCCCTGGACATAAGGGGCATGATGATTTGACGTCATCCCCACCTTCCTCCGAGTTAACCCCGGCAGTCTCTCATGAGTCCCCAACCAAATGCTGGCAACATAAGACAAGGGTTGCGCTCGTTGCGGGACTTAACCCAACATCTCACGACACGAGCTGACGACAACCATGC
>NZ_KV819507.1:24295-43767 GCF_001815175.1 Corynebacterium sp. HMSC034H07 | reverse complement strand
TGTCTACCAAACAGGGGTCAGGTCCTATCGAAGCACCACTGGGAGTAGGAGACAGTGCCGTCTGACCATCGTGCTGGGCCAGGAGTGCCCTCAAGGCATTCCACGACGGTGGGTTCCGCGGGTACTTGTTCTACTGCTACAGGAGCGTCGGATGCGGGAAGTTCTGGGTCAGGTTGTGCCTCTTCCACGTGGGACTCTGGTTCCGTGGATGTGGAGGCGTCTGCGGGGGAGGTACTGGACGGGCTTGTGCTTGGTGGCGCCTCGTCGGGCCCAGTTTCGTTGCTGCTAGTACTCGTTGGACTTGGTTCAGGTGCGGGCCCGGTGCTGCAACTGCCGAGGGCAAAAGAAATAGCAGCAACCGCAAGGCTAAATTTCTTCATGCTGCTTGCCGCCTTCCATTGAAGTGATAGTGAATGAAAAGAACCCTAGCCTCTGCGCAGCGTACTTGGACGAGGAGCGGGGAGAAGACCTCACAATCCTTAGCCAAGGACACAGTGTGCTACCTCAGCGCAGCGGTGCTTCCCGACGTTTCGTTGACACGTGTGGACAATTTTGCGAATTTTGGGATTTTTGGGAACTTCCTAGCAATGGGGCACGTTGATCCCAGTGAAATGACAAACACGGCACCCCCTCCGGGGCTGCTTTTAGAGAAAGACTGTGAAAGGAATCGGGATTCGCGTGCGTTCTAGTAACCCCGTGATGAGTTCCCTCTCGTCCAGCCAAAGCCAGACCCAGGTTAACCCCTACGGTCAGAGCGACAATCCGTTTAACCAGGGAAACCGTAGCGCCGAGCGTCCGCTGACGGTTGATGATGTCGTGACCAAGACTGGCATCACCTTGGGCGTCATTATCGTTATGGCCGTGCTCAACTTCGCTATTGGTGAGTTGATCAACCCGGGCATCTCAATGATTCTTACCTTGGTTGGTGCGCTGGGCGGTTTCGTTACTGTTCTGGTCTCAACGTTTGGTAAGAAATTCGGATCTGCTGCGGTGACGTTAATCTACGCAGTGTTTGAAGGCCTTTTCGTGGGCGGATTCTCGCTCATGTTTGCCGGCGTATCCTTCGGTAACTCCGATGGTATGGCGCTTATCGGCCAGGCCATCATGGGCACCGTTGGCGTATTTATCGGCATGCTGATGGTCTACAAGACCGGTGCAGTCAAGGTCACCCCGAAGTTCAACAAGATCATGTTCGGCCTCATCGCCGGCGTGGCTGTGATGGCGCTGGGCAACTTACTGGGAGCTATCTTCTTCGGCTTTAACCCGCTGCGTGATGGCGGCATGCTTGCCATCATCTTCTCCTTGGTCTGTATCGTTCTGGCCTCCCTGTCCTTCATGACGGACTTCGATCAGGCTGACCGTCTCATCCGCCAGGGCGCTCCGGCTCAGTATGCTTGGGGCATCGCTCTCGGCTTGGCCGTGACCCTGGTCTGGCTCTACACCGAGATTCTCCGTCTGCTGAGCTACTTCAGGGACTAGCCTCGGTACCGCCTTTAAGAACCGGCGGCCGGCACCACAATCACTTGTGGGTGCCGGCCGCCGGTTTTCTATGTCCGGTTCGCTTGCAACTACAACCCCCGTGGGGAAGCAAGGAGCTCAGTGCTGCGCGATAGGTGCCGATGTCCTAGGCATGAGAAGAGTGCCTTCCCCATTGTTAGTACATGTGTGCCAGGGGTCTTGCGATTATTTGTGTGCCTCAATTGGCAATTTCTCACCACATACGGCGGGGCGTGAAGAGGAAAGAAACGAGCCTTGCAAAAAGTGCAAATCGGCGAGAAGATACCGTTGTCTTGGGAGAAATGTTCGATCGCCCAAGTCAAAAAACGGATGAAGAATCCCGTCCACGGTGTTCCGGAGTGACCTTTGACAGCGGTATGGAGTGTGACCTGGAATCACTTTCTGCGATTGCTTGTCACCCTACTCTGCGGAATTTATGCAAGGTCATAGGTGGTTTTGTGAACTGCTGTGAGGATGAATCTGGTCCATACTTCCGAAACACGCGATGGGGTCGTGCCTGCAGGGTGAAAAACGACGAACGAATGTTAACAGTGTTGTAATTAGGGGGCACCTGCATGGTCATAATCGGCAGCGCAGGCACAAGAGTCTCACGGCGCGCACCCACAATTCTTACAGGCGACGACCAGCACCTATTTATGAACCTTTTATTACTCGCATCTAATACATCATTATTTGCAACCCATTGAAAATGGGCTATGTGGGGTTGGCGCGACATATTGCGCATTCTCGTGCATTCTGGTCGCAGAAGCCGTTCGCTGAGCTTGGCTCTGGCGAGAGGCTTCTGATAGTCAGAAAAGTTGGTTGAAGGGAAACCATGAAGCGAATCGGGGGCCTTGCGTTGGTGGCGGTTTGTATAGGGGTGCTTTCAAACTGCGCAGCTCCGCTGGGCCTTAGTGCTCGCGACAATGGTAATAACTCGGGGGGCTTTAGCAACTTTTCTGGCGACATGTCCGGCGGTGGCTCAGTGGACTCGGGGGTCGCTGAAGCCACCGCCACGAAGGTGCGAGAGTCTCAAGCTTCAAGCAGTGAGTCTCGTGCGGGCGGTGGGGTACTACCGCCACTTGGTGAATTTGATCGTACGGAGCCTGGCTTCCAGGTGTTTGATCCATGTACCGCGGAGGCTCAATCTGCTTTTAGAAATTTGGGACTACTTTTCACGGGTGAAATCAATCGGGAGACTGGTTTTCGATCTTGTCGTTTTGAGGCCCTGGAACGTGATGGAAGCAAAGCCAGTGTGAGCATAGAATCTAGGGATTACTCGGTTACTGAGATTCGATCCGCTTTTCCTAATGGAACCGAGGCTGAGCTAGGAGGCGGAGAAGTAATCTACTTGGTTGAAGAATCGCTTATCGCGAATGCAACGTGTACGGGGTATGTGGAGACAGTCGAAGGTTCAATCTCATTATCTTGGACTAATTTGTCTAGCGCTAATTCGATAAAGGGCAACTGTAAAAACGTTGAAAGGGTAATACGCGCCGTCATCTAATTAGATGGGGGCTCGGGGGTGAATGATGATTATTAATCAAGGAAATTTAAATCAACAAGTTGAAGCAATCCATAACTTTGATCGAAATCTGTCTCTTGCTAAGGAGCGGGCACATAGCCCCCTTGACGGAGGATTCTCTCCAGTTACTGGCTTAAGCGAAGTCGGCGCAATCCACCAACGCGTGCTGGCAACCGACCCGGGGTCGGCGCGTAATTCCTTGGAGGGGTTTAGGGGACAGGTTTCTTGGCTCGGGGAGGCGCTCCAGACCGAGCTTGCCGGCTTCGAATCACAGGATGAGCTCAACAGCAGAGGGCTGGATGTCGCAGACGCCGGTGGCGGGGGCGCGGCGGAGGCGATGCCGATCGTGTCGCAACCAGATCCGGGATACAGCCCATTTGGGTTTACGGTTCCCATCGTTGACACCGGTGCGTCAATCATGGGACTGGCATCCAACTTGTTCAGCACCCGTTTCTGGGATGTCTCGGAAGCGAATGCGCGGTGGAGAGCCTTGAGCGGAGAAGTCGCCGATATCGTTGCGGGGCTGGAAAACTCGGCCGCGTCGTTGGAGGAGGAGAATGATAGCGAAGCCACCACGCGAGCGGCCCAGAAGATTCGTGAAGTTGCGCAGGCAGGAACACACTTCATTGCCAATGCCGAGGTCATGCAACAAAAGCTGTTCGGCTTCCAAGCACAGCTGATGAATGTGCAGCCAGAGGCAATCGCCTTGGCCTTCGAGGTAGCAGCAATTCCAGATCCCGTTGCACGCGAGGCCGCAGAACAGGCAGCGTTGGGATATATGCAGGGCGTGCTTCAACAGCAGGTTATTGCCGCCATGCCCTATCAGCACGCGCTCATGGATGCGGCACCACCCAGCGGTGGTGGGGATGTCAGTACCCAATTCGGCGCGGTCGCAGGTGATGGATCCCGCTACACTACGGAAGGCGTTGCCTGGCCGCAGCAGATTGCTGAGGCGATGGAAAGTGGCGCCGTCGGGCCAGGTTCCTTCGGCGTTGCAGACGGTGAAATCCAGGGGCTTGAAAGCGTTGGGATGGATGCTGGTGACATCGCGAAGTTTCATAGCGCATTGCATGATCGTGGACGCACGATCCTCAGCGAGTTGGGTTTCGGAGATTCGTTGGCACCCGTTAGTGCGGCGGACGTGAACACGTCGGCCGCGAGCGCAGGCGTAGGAACACTGAACCCGTCTCATGCTGGTGTTCCGGGGACGTCGGCAACTCAGATTGGTGCGCCGAACATTGGCGCTGGTCTGAGTGGACTAGGAGGCCTAGGCAGCGGTGCCGGTGGGCAGGGACTTGGCGCCGTTGGCCTTGCGAATGCGCGCGGCAACGCGCTACCTGGGGGTGTTGCCGGACTCAGCGGCCGGGGGCTGGGCCGGTTACCGGAGATGTCGGCGAATCCGACGACTGCAGCGGCGGGGCTAGGCGGCTTCGGTACTGCGCCCAGCGGACCGCAGACGGGTACGCACCCGGTTATCGGTGGCCTTCCCGGGGCCGTAGCGGGGAGTGGACTGCAGAGGGACGGAAGGGCGTCGCTAAGCGCAGGCAGTATGGCCGGAGGAGGAGTGATCGGTGGCGCTGGTGGAGTTGGCGGCGTCGGCGCCGGCAGCGCCGGTGGTATTGGTAACGCTGGCGGTACAAATAGTGTCGTAGGTGCCGCTGGGGGAGCAGGCGCCGCAAAGGCTGGCGGCGGACAAACCCGCGGCGCGGGTATGCGGATGATGCCCATGATGGGCGGAGCAGCCCGCGGCGGTGAAAGCGAAAAGAGGATCAAATCCGTCACCACGCAGGTTGAACGCGATCCGAACCGCCGAGATCTCCTCGGTGAAGCGCCCGCGGTGCTGCCCGGAGTCATCGGCGAGTGGGCCCGGGAAGAAAACTAGGGGCCGTGGGTGAGGGATATTCTCTCATAACCTCATAACGCGAAAAGCGGCGCCCGAATAACGGGACGCCGCTTTCGCTTTAAGCTGACGGTGAGCCTACTGCTGAACCGGAGCAGTGGTGTACTCGGCCGGAGCAACCTCAGTCTCAGCCGTGGCTTCAGTCTCAGCCGTTGCTGCGGTGGACTCGGATGCACCAGCACCCGGCGCCTCACCGGTGAAGGTGGCACCGGTGTCGACCTTCTCAGTGGAATCCTGCTCGCTCGGCGGGTGGCAAGCAGCCAGGGTGAGTCCAGCGGAGACAACCAGACCAGCGGCAGCGAAACGAGTGAACTTCTTCATGTGATAAAACTCTTTCTCAGAAAAACGATGACCTAAGAGCAGTATAAATTAGGACTTGCGCGGAGTTGCGGCCTTTGCGGAATCATAAGGTGCCGCGGAGACCACGGTCACCGACAAGGTCTTGCCGTTCGGCGCGGTGTACTCGCGGGTTTCGCCCTCAGCAGCACCCAGGAGGGCAGCACCCAGCGGGGACTGCTCGGAGTAGGTCTCCAGATCCTTGTTATCCGATGCCGCAGCGCGGGTACCGATAAGGAAGGTCTCGCGGTCTTCCTTGTCACCGTTGTAGTAGACATGGACGACAGAACCGATGTGGGCAACGCCTTCCTGGACGGCGGTGCGCTCGGTGGTGGAGTTAGCCAGAACCTCGGAGATCTGCTTGATGCGGGCCTCTTCCTGGTCCTGCATTTCGCGGGCGGCGTCGTAACCCGCGTTCTCCTTCAAGTCACCTTCCTCGCGGCGCTCATTAATCTCGGCGGCGACGACCGGGCGGTGGTCGATGAGGGCCTGCAGCTCGGCCTCGAGCTTGGCCTTGGTTTCCGGGGTGATGTACTGCTTCTGCTGCTCAGCCATAGTGCAACCTTCCGTTGACGGTTCCTGATGAACGGTTTTATTTCTTAAAGACTGGGCCTAAAAGCGCAGGTGGCGCGGCCCATTCAGAACGCTCAACATACTAGCATAGCTGGGCTTTTACTCGGCGTTTGCCTCACCCGCAGAATCCATGGTGCTGATATCGAGGTAGGAGGGGATATTTCCGGAGCAGCCGTAGACGCCACCGGCGACGGCAGGGTGATTGGTAGGGATGTCCACGGCGACGCGCTGGGCGGCTTCGCCGCCAGCCGGCACGGCAATTTCGCGGCGGCCCACCTCTGCCTTGGAATAGTCAAAAGCCTGCACGATGCAATAGGCAGGCTCCTCCACGCGGTTGCGGGTGATGTCTACCCACACGCGGGCGGTATCGTCGGAAAGAATCTCGTGGGTGACATAGGAGATGTCCGCGTTAATTTTCTGTTGGCTGCGCACGTACTGCACGCCAAAGACGACGGCCGCCACCAGCATGCCCAGGAAAATCAGGACTAGGGCCCGATTGGTCCAGGATTTCCCCGTGCGAGCAGAGGAGGACGAGGAACCGTAGCGAGACCGTGCGCGTGCGGAGCGAGAAGCAGGTTGGGCGTCAGACATGAGTCTGATTCTATCCAACGGTCGCTACGAAGTTACTATCCACTAGACTGGGCCTCTGTTTAAAGAAGCGATGTAGGGAGATGTATCACCCAGTGAGCACAAAGCGCCTTTTGGCTATTCACGCGCACCCTGACGATGAATCCTCGAAGGGTGCTGCGACGACCGCGAAGTATGCCGCGGAGGGAGCGGAAGTCCTCGTCGTGACCTGCACCGGCGGTGAGCGGGGGGATATCATCAACCCAGCCATGGACCGTCCCGGCGTCCTCGAGAACATGGGCAGTATTCGTCGTGAAGAAATGGCGAAGGCCGCCGCCGCCTTGGGAGTACAGCACCGGTGGCTCGGGCACGTGGACTCGGGCCTTCCGGGTAATCCGCTGGCCCCCAATATCAAGGACCTGCTGCCTGAGGGCTGCTTTGCTCTCAAAGAAGATGATGATGTGGCCCAAGAACTCGTGGAGATCATTCGGGAGTTCCGCCCCCAAGTCATCATTACTTATGACGAAAACGGCGGCTACCCGCACCCGGATCACCTCATGGTCTACCGTGCTTCTATGTTGGCGTGGGAGAAGGCGGGCGATGCCGCCTACCACCCAGAATTGGGAGAGCCGTGGGAGCCGCAGAAGCTCTACTACACGCACGGTTTCGTGTACCAGAGGATGAAGATCTTTCACGACCTCCTAGTAGAAGAGGGAAAGATTAGCCCCTATGAGCCGATGCTGGCGCGCTGGGACACCGCTTTTGGTGACATCATGGCGCGCGTGACCACGCAGGTAGAGTGCGCGGATTACTTCCAAAACCGGGAGGACGCCCTGCGCGCGCACGCCACCCAAATCGATCCGGCTGGTGCTTTCCTCGCTACGCCCGTCGCCGTGCAGCAGGAGCATTGGCCAACGGAGGAGTTCGAGTTGGCCAAGACCCGTGTCTCGTCCTCACTGCCAGAGGACGACCTATTTGCGGGAATCCCGGAAGTAGGGGAATCTTAAAGTATGAACGCTTTGTACTTCGCGGCGCATGACGTCGCCCTGCTCGCCCAAGGGAGCCAAAGCGGCCCGGTGGGACCGGAGTTCGGTAAGGCCTCGCCCATTGGTTTGCTGATCCTCGTTCTCATGGGAGTGGCCGTCCTTTTTGCAGGCTGGAACTTTCACCGCCGCTATTCGCGCTTCCGCCGCCGCACCATGTTCGCGCAGGATCATGGCATCGATCCTTTTGATGATGAGGCGGTCGATGCGGCAATGAAGGAAGCCGGCATCCTCGATAACAGCAAGAAGTCCATCTTTTAACGCAGAGGACGTTTCTCCACCGTGAAGTTCCTAAGCCAGCTCCTATACCCCCTGTATGAGGCGCGCCTAACGCGTGAGATTAAAAACAAACCGCAACCACGCCACGTGGCAATCATGGCGGATGGCAATCGCCGCTGGGCGCGCGAGGCGGGCTTTACGGATATCAGCCACGGCCACCGGCAAGGCGCGCGGAAGATCAGTGAGATGATTTCGTGGTGCCAAGGCACCGACATCGAAGTCGTCACTATCTACTTGCTGTCGACGGAAAACTTGAAGCGCAGCGAGCAAGAAGTGCAATTGCTCTTCGACATCATTTCGGATGTCGTCACGCACCTCTCCCAGGGTGACTTGGATTGTCAGATCCGCCTGGTCGGGCACTTAGATCTGCTCCCCGAACAGGTCACAGCCAAGATGCAGAGTGCGGCTGAGGCTACCGAGGATCACCAAGGTGTCATCGTCAATATTGCGGTGGGCTACGGCGGGCGCCAAGAAATTGTGGATGCCGTACAGAACTTGATCCGTAGTGAAGCACGCAAGGGGCTGAGCGCTGAGGAGATCGCGGAGAACGTGACTGCAGAGGCCATCACGGGCAACCTCTACACCAAAGGGTTGCCGGATCCCGACCTCGTCATCCGTACCTCCGGTGAGCAGCGGCTGTCCGGGTTCCTTCTGTGGCAGGCAGCCTATTCCGAGATTTGGTTCACGGATACCTACTGGCCAGCATTTCGCCGGGTGGATTTCCTGCGTGCCTTGCGCGACTATTCTCAGCGCTCGCGCCGCTTTGGGCGCTAACCGGGATACGCTGCCTAGAGCTTGCGCATCCTGACCTGTTCCACCAAATGGTGTGAGCCTTTGCGCAGGACCAGGGAAGCGCGCACCCGGGTGGGCAGAATATTCTCAATGAGGTTGGGCAGGTTGATGGACTGCCAGATTTCGCGTGCCTGTGCGTAGGCTTCCTCATCCGTCATGTCCGCGAAGGAAGCGAAGTGCGCGCCCGGCTCGCGGAAGGCAGTGTGCCGGAGCTTGAGGAAGCGGTCGATGTACCACTTCTCAATGTCGTCCACGCGGGCATCGACGTAGACAGAGAAGTCAAAGAGATCTGACACCATGAGGGTTGGCCCGGTCTGCAGGACGTTGAGGCCTTCCAGGATGAGGATGTCCGGTTGCCGGACCTCTTGGAATTCATCGGGGACGATGTCATAGGACACGTGTGAATACAGCGGTGCGGTAACCAGTGGTTTGCCGGATTTAACGTCGGTAACAAATCGCATGAGCGCGCGGCGGTCATAAGACTCCGGATAGCCCTTGCGCTGCATTAGCCCGTGCTCTTTGAGGTAGGCGGTGGGGTAGAGGAAACCATCGGTGGTGACGAGGTCGACCTTCGGGTGGGAATCCCAGCGTTCCAAGAGCACTTGGAGCAAGCGCGCCGTCGTCGATTTACCCACGGCGACGGAGCCGGCGACGCCGATGACGAAAGGCACGTGCGTCGGTGGGTTACCCAAAAAGGCCTCGGTGGCGGCGGTGAGTTTCTGGCGGGCCTCCACCTGCATGTGAATGAGACGGGATAGCGGCAGATAGACTTCCGCCACCTCGGTGAGATCGATGCGGTCACCAATACCACGGAGTTTTTCCACCTCGGTGGCCGTCAACACCTGTGGCATGGATTTACGCAGGGCACGCCACGTATCGCGGTCAAAATCGAGGTACGGGCTCGCATCGGTCATTCGCGCCATGCCGACTATTGTCGCACTGCATCCGGCGCCTCGTGCAATTGCCCCGAATGAAAAGATTCTTAGAGGCCCCCGCGCGGGGGATAGGGGCGTTAGGATGTAGAACTAGCTTCGGCGATTTCTAAAGCCGGTGGTGTTGTGCTGCGAGCGGGCGCCGCTGGTTATCTTGACCATCTGTAGGAAGGGACACCACGCTTTCATGACGACTACGAACAATTCAGACGTGCGCTACCAGGAGATGCGCGATCTTGACCCCGAGGTCTTCGATGCTATTTCTGGTGAGATCGCTCGTCAGCGCGATACCCTCGAGATGATTGCTTCGGAGAACTTCGTCCCCCGCGCCGTTCTGCAGGCGCAGGGTTCTGTTCTCACCAACAAGTACGCAGAGGGCTACCCGGGGCGCCGCTACTACGGCGGCTGCGAGCACGTTGATGTCGTGGAGGACCTGGCTCGCGATCGTGCCAAGGCGCTTTTCGACGCCGAATTTGCCAACGTCCAGCCGCACTCCGGTGCTCAGGCCAACGCTGCGGTGCTGGCGTCGCTGATCCAGCCGGGTGACAAGATCATGGGCCTGTCCTTGGCTCATGGTGGTCACCTGACCCACGGTATGAAGCTGAACTTCTCCGGCAAGCTTTACGACGTTGCCGCGTATGAGGTCGACCCGGAGACCATGCGCCTCGACATGGACAAGGTCCGCGAGCAGGCTCTGGCTGAGAAGCCGCAGGTGATCATTGCTGGTTGGTCCGCCTACCCGCGGACCATCGACTTTGAGGCCTTCCGCTCCATCGCCGATGAGGTCGGCGCCTACCTGTGGACGGATATGGCGCACTTCGCGGGCCTCGTGGCCGCCGGTCTGCACCCCTCCCCGGTGCCGCACTCCGATGTTGTGTCTTCCACCGTGCACAAGACGCTTGGTGGCCCGCGCTCCGGAATTATCTTGGCCAAGCAGGACTTTGCCAAGAAGATCAATTCCAACGTCTTCCCGGGCCAGCAGGGTGGTCCGCTGATGCACGTCATCGCGGCAAAGGCTATTGCTCTCAAGATTGCGGCCACCGAGGAGTTCAAGGAGCGCCAGGAGCGCACCCTGGAGGGCGCTCGCATTCTGGCTGAGCGCCTGACCGCTGAGGATTGCACCAAGGCGGGCGTCGACGTCCTTACCGGCGGCACCGACGTGCACCTCGTCCTGGCGGATCTGCGCAACTCTGAGCTCGATGGCCAGCAGGCAGAGGACCTCCTCCACGAGGTCGGCATCACCGTGAACCGCAATGCAGTCCCGAACGATCCGCGCCCGCCGATGGTCACCTCCGGCCTGCGCATCGGCACCCCGGCCCTGGCCACCCGCGGTCTTGACACGGCGGCCTTCACCGAGGTGGCGGATGTCATCGGTACCGCGCTGGCAAATGGCAAGAACGCGGACGTCGCCAAGCTGCGCGCCCGCGTGGAGAAGGTCGCCGCGGACTTCCCGCTGTACGACGGCCTTGAGGACTGGAAGCTGGTCTAAGCTTCCGAACGCTCCTCGGCGTGAGCTTTCCGGGCGGCCTCGAGCCACTCGGGCATTGCGCTGAGGAGCTCTTTGATTTCTGCGGTGGTGAGAGGGCGATCCATGTCGTTCTTCTTCAGCGCGGTCACGGAAATGCCCAGCTTCTGTGCCACCACCGGGCGCGGGTGCGGGCCCTCGCGGCGCAGGGTGGCCAGCCACTCCGGCGGGTTCTCCTGCAAGTCGCGCAATTGCGCGTGCGTTACTGCAATGGCTTGAAACTCCTCCGGGGCGGCCGGCAGGTAGATGCCCAGCTTCTTAGCCGCGGTTTGCGCGCGCATGGCGGTACCGGAAGGCTGCTGGGTTTCGTTGGCTGGGGTTTCATTATTCGGGGTATCAGTCACGCTCACCACGCTAGCAGCACCGTAGTATGAGGTGCATGCTCCGCCTTGTCTTTTGCACTGGTACAGAACCCGGTAAATGGTTTCGCCGCTACCGTGACTCGCATTCTCTCGAGTCCCTGGTGACCGCCGACGCCGATGATGCGATGGCGGCTCTTCTTGCCCAGGAAGCTGACCTTGCTCTGACCCGCCTGCCAGATCTACGGGTCGATGACAGCTTCCATGTGGTTCGGCTGTACGAGGAAGCGCCTGGGATCGCAGTTCCGAAGGATTCCGTGTACGCCGAGGTAGGGGAGGACATTACACCGGAGGATGTCGCCGAAGAGATCGTGAATTACCGGATTGCGCAGGATGGCAGCGTCGACGTCCCTGCCCTGCGTACCGCTCTCCAAGTTGTGGCAGCCAACGTGGGCGTGGCCATCGCACCTCGACCGCTGCTGAAGGTGCTCAGCAAGAAGCAAGTCGTGGCACTGGGCTTGGAGGATCCCACTGTTGCGCGCACGGAGATCGCTTTGGTGTGGCGCCGAGCAGACGATGGTGACGAGATTCAGGATTTCGTCGGCGTGGCGAAGGGAAGGACGCGGAATTCTTCCCGCAATGTTGCTGAGAAGCGCAGTGCCCGTGACAAAGCAAAGGCTAAACAAGCACGCAGAAAGTCGCAAGGAAAGTCTCACAAGGGCTCGATTTCCAAACCGTTATCGAAAAGATATAGGGGGTCTCAGCAGCGGAAACGTAGATAAGGAAGGCTCTTTGTTGTCAAATCATAGGTGCATCGGTGGCGGGGCGGCCGCGGCCGAGCCTACGGTGGACTTTGTTCTCAACAAAAGTACTTAGAACAGTGCTCAACAAAAGAGAAAGGTTTAGATAATGAAGAAGATGACTCGTCGTTTCGCTGCTGGTATCGCCGCTGCGACCCTTTCCCTGGGTGTCGTTGCCTGCTCCGATGCTGAGGACGCCGCTAAGGACGCTGGCGACGCTGCACAGTCCGCCGCGTCCGATGCTACCGATGCTGCCGGTTCCGCTGCTAACGAGGCAAAGGACTCTATCAACGGTTCCGAGTCCGCTGAGGCTTCTGATTCTGAGGCTTCCGATTCCGAGGGCGCTGACTCCTCTGAGGCGGAGTCTTCCGATTCGGGTTCCGCTGATTCTGAGGGTGCCGAGGGTGATAAGGAGAGCGTCTCCACCGCTAACGGTGATGTAGAGGTCCCTGCCGACTTTGCGCAGGCCATCAAGGACAAGGCCGCCGAGTGGGGCGATCTGGAGTCCATCGAGTCCACCGATGCCGGTAGCGTTGCTACCTTCGCCAAGGACAAGCTGCTGGCATTCAGCGAGGGAGATGGCTCCCAGCCGATCATCGGCAAGATCGCTGAGACTTGGACCGAGGAAGGCGGCTTGGACAGCAAGGTTGGTCTGCCGACCGCCCCGGAGAAGGCCGAGGGCAACGGCTGGGTACAGGAATTCGCCAACGGCACCATCTCCTGGATGCAGGGTGAGTCCGGCGAGTACGAGGCCACCATTAACTAAGAGGGCTCACAATAGAGCCAGCTTTCTAAGAAATGCTCCGCACTGTAAAACCAGTGCGGAGCATTTCTTTGTGGTTTGTGAGGGAGCGAGCCGACTGGTGGGGATGGTGTGGCTCTGGGGATTGTCGTTTTAATACTGTTCATCTTGCACCCATGTAATTTCAACCTTTGCTCTCTAGCGTGGACGGTGTCCGGAGGTTCACAGGAACGTCCGGACAGTTCGAAAAACCACCAGCTTCACCATGCCCACCCAGGTCGTTGAGTTGGGGCGGGCATAACAAGGGAGAACCCTGCCGCTATGACCAATCCTTCCGTCCTGACCGAGCAGCCGCACGAGGCCGCTGTGGTTACCAAGACCTATGTCATCGATACCTCCGTCCTTCTCTCCGACCCTTGGGCGTTGCGTAAATTCGCAGAGCACGATGTGGTGCTGCCCATCGTCGTTATCTCTGAGTTGGAAGGAAAACGTCATCACCCGGAGCTTGGCTGGTTCGCCCGCCAAGCTCTTCGCTTTTTGGAGGACCTCCGCGCTACCTATGAGGCGCTGGATCAGCCTCTTCCCGTCAACGCCGCGGGCGGAACGCTGCGCGTGGAACTCAACCACCAGGATCAGTCCTTGTTGCCGGCGGCCTTCCGCGGGCCGGAGGGAGACCACCGAATCCTGGCCTGCGCGCTCAACCTGCAGCACGAGGGCAAGGACACCGTCCTGGTGACCAAGGATGTTCCGCTGCGCGTTAAGGCGGGCGCCGTGGGCCTGCAGGCAGATGAGTACCACGCGCAGGACGTTGTGCTCACGGGATACACCGGTATGGCTACGGTGCAGACCACCGCGGAGGTCATCGATGAGCTCTATGGGGAAGGCGAGGTGCTTATCGACGGCTCAGTGACCACCGCCGGCACCCGCGTCGAGGACCTTCCGGTGCACTGCGGCGTGACTCTGCAGGCAGGCGGGCAGTCAGCGCTGGGCCGCATGACGGCCGAGGGCGCAGTGCGCTTGGTACGCGGTGATGCGAATGTCTTTGGTCTCCAGGGGCGCTCGGCTGAGCAGCGGGTAGCTTTGGACCTGCTGCTGGATCCTTCCGTGGGCATCATGTCCATTGGAGGCCGTGCAGGTACCGGTAAGTCTGCACTGGCCTTGTGTGCCGGTCTAGAAGCTGTGCTGGAGCGTGGCGAACACCGCCGTATCGTGGTCTTCCGCCCGATGTATGCGGTGGGTGGGCAGTCCCTGGGATACCTGCCTGGCTCCGAGAGTGAGAAGATGAACCCGTGGGCGCAGGCGGTCTACGACACGTTGGAGGGTCTCGTATCGGAAAACGTCATGGATGAAGTCCAAGACCGAGGCCTCTTGGAAGTTCTCCCACTGACCCATATCCGCGGCCGCAGCCTGCACGATTCCTTCGTCATCGTCGATGAGGCCCAGTCGTTGGAGCGCAACGTGTTGCTGACTGTCTTGTCTCGCTTGGGGCGCGGATCGCGCGTGGTGCTGACCCATGACGTGGCGCAGCGAGATAACCTGCGCGTGGGCCGGCATGACGGTGTGCAGGCAGTCATTGAAAAGCTCAAAGGGCATGAGCTCTTCGCTCACATCACGTTGCAGCGCTCTGAGCGCTCTGCCATTGCGGAACTTGTCACCGATTTGCTGGAAGGTGAGAACTAACTCGTTCGCGAATGGCGATCTTGTAGGGGTCTGCTTGGCATTGGTCGTGCGTGCTCAGTAATAATTGTCCTATGAGCGACAACGCGAAAGACAAGAAGAAGGATTTCCGCATCCGTCCATTCACTGCGGCGGACTACCCGCAAATGCGCGAAATCTACGAGCAGGGCCTCAACACCGGCCACGCTACCTACGAGACCCGGTCGCTGACCTTCGAGGAGTTTAAGAACGTCAAGATCATGTCGTCAGTCTTCGTTGCGGTGGAGGCGGACGATGACTCGAAGGTTCTCGGCTGGGTCTGCGCTGCGCAAGCGTCTACCCGCACCGTGTTCCACGGCGTGGTGGAGGATTCCATTTACCTGAGCAAAGAGGCCCAGGGCCGCGGTATTGGCGGCGCCTTGTTGGATCAGCTCATCGAGGTATGCCGTGACCTGCACAAGTGGGCCATCCACTCATGGATCTTCCCGGAGAACGAAGGTTCTGCCGGGCTGCACAAGTCCCGCGGCTTCGTCAAGGTGGGCACCTACTCCCACATGGCAAAGATGACCTACGGCGAGCTCGCCGGCCAGTGGCGCGATACCGATGTATACGAGTTGCTTCTGCCTAAGCCGGAGGAAAAGAAGGCAGCAGCCAACGAGAAGAGGAAGTAATTATCTCACTTTTCTAATATCAGGGCAGGAGTGGGGATAGAATAGAACCTGTTCTCATCCACTCTCTATCGAAGGCGAATCATGTCTTTCCGCACCTCTGTGCTTGCCCTTTCTACCGCCGTAGCCGTGTCGACCGGTGCTTTTGTAGCGCCCGTTGCCACGGCTGCTGAGTTTCCACCTGCTGGCTCCGTTCCTGTAGCAGAGCTCAACGTTAACTATCCCGATGGCGCTCTGGCATATGTCTTTGCCGAGCCGGTCATGCAATCCGACATTGACTTGGTTACCCGCCAAGTTCGTCAGCTGCGCGGCAAGGCTTGGGATGCGAATCTTCCCTTCGACGGTGCAACGCTGCAGCAGGCAGCTGCCGCTGCGGGCTATCACACCCGTGAAGAGTATATGAATGCGATTTCTTGGGATCGTGGCCTTGAGCACGCGGTTTTGCAGCGCGCTGCGGAGGAGAATTTGGATTTCAACCACGAGCGGCTCCCTGGGGTAGGGGCCTTTGGGGTCATCGATAATCTGTTGGCCGGAGAAAATCTCACCACGGCAGACATGCCGGGCGCTATTGCATCGTGGTCGACGGATAGCAACCAAGGCTCCAGTGAGTGGGAACAGCTTGTTCGTGCAAACGGACAAAGGAATCCACAGAATGGCCACTTCTACTCGATCATTGATCCCGTTCACGTAACTTTTGCTCAGGCACAGGTAGGAAAGGTCACCGCAGGCTTCTTCTCCAATCGCGATATGCCGGGTGAACCCGCTCGCATCACCGGCCGCCACGCATTCCCCATCGCTGTGCCGGAAAGTGCAGTCAATGATGCCGAACTGATGACGACTGGAGGCACCTCGGTGGGAAGCCAAGGCAGCCTGGGCTTGAGCATCGATGGATTCTGGGGAGCGAAGCTAGGGGTGCCGGTGGCGTCGCCAAGCTCAAGCGATCCTGAGGTTCTTAAAGTCAACGAGGACGGTACCTACGAGGCTAAGTCGGAGGGAACCGTGACCGTCACCTTTAACACCTATGTGGTGCGCAATGGTCAGCCCCAGTTGTCGGACAACCAAGTCACCAAGATCGTGCAGGTGACCAAGAAGTCTCTTGCTGGAAACCTAAGCTCCGGTGGTGCGGATGCTGGAACCATCGTGGGCATCATTGCAGGCGTGCTTGCGCTCATTGGCGTAGCTGCCCAGGTGGCTCGCCAGTTGGGAATTCTGCGTTAAATACTCTGGTATGAAAAATCCTCGCTACGTCATTGTTCGTAGCGAGGATTTCTTGTTGTTGAGCGGGGACCGACGTCCTAGTCGATGGTCTCCTTGAGGTGCTCCTCCCGCACCGGCAGGATGAGCAGGAGAGCGATGATAGCCATCGGGACCATGAGCAGGATGACCGGGGTGAGGCCGTCGTTGTAGGCGTTGAGGATGACGTCGCGGATGGGGTCCGGAAGCTGTGCCACCATCGACGGGGTCAGGCTAGAGGAACCGCCGCCCTCAGCGCTGAACTTTTCTGCAAAGGGCGCGCCAGCCTTGCCCATGGAAGCAATGGCGGCAGGCATGTTGGCTGCCAACTCATCCTTCATGTTGTGGATGAACAGCGAACCCACCAAGGAGGCACCCATGGCGGAACCGATCTGGCGGAAGAAGTTGTTGGCCGCCGTTGCGGTGCCCACCAGTGCCACGGGGAAGGAGTTCTGAACGATGAGAACGAGCACCTGCATGACGAAGCCGAGGCCGATGCCGAAGACGAGGAACTCAGCGCCAAGTTGAGTCAGGGAGGTATCCACAGTCAGCTTCGACATCCAGAACAGCGCGCCTGCCGTAATGGCGAGACCGATGATGGGGTAGCGCTTGTAGTGGCCAGTTCGGGCGATGATGAATCCCACTGTGGTAGATGTGCCGATCATGCCGAGCATCATCGGGATCATCATGAGGCCCGCCTTGGTCGGCGTCAGTGTATGCACCATCTGCAGGTAGGTCGGCATGTAGCCCAGCACGCCGAACATAGCCAGCCCCAGCACCATGCCGGCGGCCGTCGTGAGCACCATGTTGCGGTTCTTAAACAGCAGAACTGGGATCAGAGGCTCCTTGGCCCGCTTCTCGACGAAGACCGTGATGACAGCACCGATCACAACGATGACGGCCAAGGTGAGAATGACGGGATCCGACCACTCATACTGGGTGCCGCCCCAGGTGGTCATGAGGATGAGCGAGGCGGTCGTGATGGCGATGAACGTGGCGCCCAAGGCATCAAACTTGCGCAAGTCAGTATCACCAACGCGCAGGTGCAGAACGAGCACACAAACGGTCATGGCGAGAAGACCGAGGGGGATATTCATCCACAGGCCCCAGCGCCAGCCGGGACCATCAGTGAACCAGCCACCGAGGACTGGGCCGAGGACGGAGGACAAGCCGAAAACGCCGCCCATGATGCCCATGAACTTGCCGCGCTCACGAGCCGTGGTGACCTCAGCAATGATGGACTGGGAGGAAATCATCATGAATCCAGCGCCGAAGCCCTGAATCGCGCGGCCGATGATGAGCAGGTTCATAGAGTTGGCGAAGCCGCCCACGGCGGAACCGATGACGAAGGTGGCAATGCCGCCGATGTAGAGCCACTTGCGGCCCATCATGTCACCGAGCTTGCCGGAGATGGGCATAGCGATGGTCATGGTGACCAGGAAGGCGGAGATAACCCAGCTCATGTGGTCGACGCCGCCGAGCTCGCCGACGATGGTGGGCAGGGCGGAAGCGAAGATCATCTGCCCCAGGGAGCTCATCAACATGGTGAGCACGAGGGCAGAGAAGACGAGGGCAAGGTTGTTTTCCGGCTTGCCGTTGTCAGCGTGGGACGCTGACGGTTTCGCGGTAGCTACCATGAAAGTCCTTTCGAATAGTTGTTGATGAGCGTGAGTGCGGAGTCAAAGCGCTGCTCAAAGGGGATGTCGCAGCTGAAGTCTGGGGAGGTGGTGGCCAACCAGAAAGCCTCACGGATGGTGACAGCAATGAGGAGTGCCTCCGTGTGCGGGGAGACATCCGGCATGGTCTTTAATGCTGGCTCCTTCTCCAGCCGCTGGGTGAGTAGCTCAAGGACTTCGTTGGACTTGGCACGCTTTCTGCTTAAGGACGCCGCCGCTGCGTCCGCATCGCGGGAGATACGGCGGCGTCGCTCAGTAATCTCCCTGTTGGCGTGCTGTCCAATGAGGTGTTCCTTGATGAGGTCTACGGCCAGCTTGAAGAGGTTCTCCGTGGGGGTTTCGAGCAAATAGCTCTTCTGCTCCTGGGAAAATTCTTGGCTGGGGTTGCCCAGAACAGCTGAGTCCTTGGAATCGAAATAATTAAAGAAAGTACGCCGGGAAATACCGGCCTTCTCACAAATCTCCTCCACCGTAACTGCAGCAAAGCCGTGCTCGTCTACCAAGAGGGTGGCAGCATCCTCTATACGTAGGCGAGTTTTTAGGCGTTTTTGCTCGCGTAATGACAATTCTTCTTGCACAGAGTGCAATCCTACACTCAGTGCAAGTTTGCACCAAGTGCAATGCTGGTGATTCTCATGATGGCGGGACGATTTTTATGGCGCAGCGCACACGAAAGGAGATAAGAACAGCAACCCCATCCTTCGCGTCCACCGGCAGCGTGGGCTGTGGCTGGTTAAGGCTCGCCGTGAGCGCGAAGGGCGCGAAGTGATGGCTAGGAAAGAAACTCTCAAGCCTAAAACTGCCCTAGTTGACGAAGTTATTGCCAGATCTTGAGGCGGAGGCTATAACTTTGGCAGGACGGGCAGTTTGGCTACCCCGACCCTGCTGTTGGCCCAGCGGGGTGGATGGGAAAACGGCGAAGCCGCCCTCCCGAAGGAGAGCGGCGGCGTGGGCGAAAGCGAGCTTAGAAGTTGTCGCGGTCGCGGTTGGTCATGGTGAGAACGTTGAGGCGCTCATCGAGCTCTTCCTCGGTGAGGTTCTCGCCGTCAACGAAGCCGAGGTCGATGACTGCCTCGCGGACGGTGATCTTCTCGTTCAGCGCGTGCTTAGCTGCCTTGGCGGCGTTCTCGTAGCCGATCTTGGAGTTCAGCGGGGTGACGATGGAGGTGGAGGACTCCGCAAACTTCTTCATGCGCTCCTCGTTGGCCTCGATGCCGTCGATGCACTTCTCGGCGAAGACGCGGGAGACATTTGCCAGCAGGCGGGAGGACTCGAGGACGTTGCGGGCCATCATCGGGATGTAGACGTTGAGCTCGAAGTGGCCGTTGGAGCCGCCGAAGGCAACAGCGGCGTCGTTGCCGATGACCTGGCTGACCACCATGGTGGCGGCCTCGCTCAGAACCGGGTTGACCTTACCCGGCATGATGGA
>NZ_KV819507.1:0-24195 GCF_001815175.1 Corynebacterium sp. HMSC034H07 | reverse complement strand
CGGGTTGACCTTACCCGGCATGATGGAGGAGCCCGGCTGCAGATCCGGGAGGTGGATCTCCGCAAGGCCGGTGAGTGGGCCCGAGCCCATCATACGAATGTCGTTGGCAATCTTGTTGAGGGAGATAGCAACGGTGCGCATGGCGCCGGAGAACTCGACGAGGGCGTCGCGGGCAGCCTGGGCCTCGAAGTGGTTCTTGGCTTCGGAGAGCTGGTCAATGCCGGTGAGCTTCTTGAGCTCCTCGGTGACCTTGCCGCCAAACTCAGCGTCGGTGTTCAGGCCGGTACCGGTAGCGGTGCCACCGATAGCCAGTTCGCCCAAGCGCGGCAGGGTAGCCTCAACGCGCTCGATGCCGAGCTCGATCTGGCGAGCGTAGCCGCCGAATTCCTGACCCAGGGTGATCGGGGTGGCGTCCATCAGGTGGGTACGGCCGGACTTAACTACATCAGCGAATTCCTTGGCCTTGGCCAGCAGGGAATCGTGCAGGACCTTGAGGCCCGGGATGAGGTCATTTACTGCAGCCTCCGTCGCCGCAACGTGGGTTGCGGTGGGGAAGGTGTCGTTGGAGGACTGGCCCATGTTCACGTGGTCATTCGGGTGGATCTCCACGCCATTGTTGTGGGCGATGGAGGCGATGACCTCGTTGGTGTTCATGTTGGAGGAGGTGCCGGAGCCAGTCTGGAAGACGTCGATCGGGAAGGCGTCATTGTGCTTGCCCTCTGCGATCTCGGTGGCGGCGGCGATGATGGCGTCAGCCTTCTCCGCATCCAGCTTGCCGGAATCCTTGTTTACCTGGGCGCAGGCAGCCTTGAGGAGGCCGAGTGCGCGGATCTGAGCATCTTCGAGGCCGCGGCCGGAGATCGGGAAGTTCTCCACAGCGCGCTGGGTCTGGGCACGCCACAGGGCGTCGACCGGAACCTTTACCTCGCCCATGGTGTCGTGTTCAATGCGGTATTCAGTCATGAATTCACCTTTTCTGTGAAATGAGTTTTGTTGGGTTCTTTATGTGTGCCGTGGCACGGCATTCATGGCCACCGTAGCACTCTTCCTGGGAAAGTGGACTAGCTTTCCTGATCGTGGGGGTTGGTGTAGTCCACCACGGAGTATTCCTGCAGCTTAGCCAGCTTATGGATGGAGTCGACGTAGCGGATGGTGCCGGACTTGGAGCGCATGACCAGAGAGCGGGTGGTGGCGCCGTTCGGGCGGTAGGAGACACCACGGAGCATATCGCCGTTGGTCACGCCGGTAGCGGCGAAGTAGCAGTTCTCGGAAGAAACCAGATCGTTGGTGGTGAGGACGCGGTCGAGGTCGTGGCCAGCCTTGCGGGCCTTCTCTGCTTCCTCCTCATCCTTGGGCCACAGCTTGCCCTGGATTTCACCGCCCATGCACTTCATCGCGCAGGCGGTGATGATGCCCTCCGGGGTGCCGCCAATGCCCATCATGAGGTCGATGGAGTTGCTGTCCTGGCAGGTGGCGATAGCGCCGGCGACGTCACCGTCCATGATGAGGCGAACCTTGGCGCCGGCTTCACGGATCTCGCGGATGAGGTCATCGTGGCGGGGGCGGTCGAGCACGACGACGGTCAGGTCAGCCGGCTTGATGCCCTTGGCCTTGGCCACGGACTTCACGTTCCATGCCACCGACTCATTGAGGTCGATGGCGCCGACCGCGTCGGGGCCGACAGCGATCTTCTTCATGTAGAAAACAGCGGACGGATCGTACATGGTGCCGCGCTCGGCAGCAGCAATGACGGAAATAGCGTTCGGGCGGCCCTCAGCCATGAGGCGGGTGCCGTCAACCGGGTCGACGGCGATGTCCATCTCGGCGCCCTGGCCGGTGCCGACCTTCTCGCCGTTGAAGAGCATCGGAGCCTCATCCTTCTCGCCTTCGCCGATGACGACGACGCCGTTCATCTCGACGGAGTTGATGAGCTTGCGCATAGCATCCACCGCGGCGCCGTCACCTTCATTCTTCTGTCCACGGCCAACCCAGCGACCCGAGGCGAGCGCTGCTGCCTCGGTGACGCGCACCAGCTCCATGGCTAGGTTGCGGTCGGGGATATAAGACGTGTTATCAGACATGTGTGATTAGTCCCTTTCTTTTCAGGTGGCTCGGCCCGGGGTGGGGGACAACCCGGAATACAAATTCTATTCTTCCACTTTTCCTGCCCACTCAAGCCCGAATGCCTCCCCCAGAAGAGGGGCGGGGGGGCACCACCTGCCGAAAAGGCAGGTGAGAGGGCGCTGTCGCGTGTGTCGGAGGCGTCGTGCCATACTGGGCGGGTGGCATCTGAAGATAAACCAAAGATTTTTGAGGACGCGCGTGATATCACCTTGACGGTGGGCATCATCCTCATCATGATGTTCCTGGCCGTCGGAGCAACGGGACTGTGCTCGATAAACCCGGAAAAGTCCGGGCCTGTGCAGAATGTGGATGCCGCTACCTTCCTGGAGATGGAAGCGCGCGGTAGCGGGGCGGTCATTCGTGAGCCTGTCATGCCGGAGGGCTGGCAGCCGACGGCCGCGCGGCGCAAGCAAGTGGGCAGCGAGTCCGGTGCCGTGGTGAGCTGGCTGACCGCGAATGAAGGATACGTTGAGTCGGCACAGACCCAGCTAGCGCTTGAGGATGTCCCCACCGCTTACGATTCCAACTATCGAGCCAACTCCGAGCGGCGTGAGGTAGCGGGTCAGGACGTGGAAATCCTGAGCAGCGACGACAAAGATGTTCGCCCCCTGTGGATCACGGACTTGGGCGATGCCCGCCTCATCCTTACCGGCTCTGCCTCCGACGCGGATTATGAGGCGGCTCTGACCGCATTCGTCGAGGCCGAGCCGCTCCAGATCGCTGAGGACGGCAGCGTCGTCAGCGAGTAACTAGTCAGCGAAACGTCACGCTCTGCAGCGCGCCGTCCCATTCCACCTCGACCGCGTCGCCAGCAGCGCTGCGCAGGGTCTCGGGGTCGAGCCCGCTCAAGCGGGTCTTAGCAAGGTAGATATCCACCTTTTCGTGCTTGGACTTGCCGGGGAATAAAGAGACCTCGCTGAGTTTCCCTTCGGTGAAGCGCAAGACAATGGAGCCGGAAAAGTAGCTGATTTCTTCGCCGTTGTCGGTGTGCGGGGTGCCGAAGAATTCCTCGGCGAGCTGGCGCGGATCACCAAAGACCATGGCCCCTGCTCCGCCGGACTTGGAGACGAAGTCGACGCGATCTCCCGGGTAGCCGTAAATCTTCATTTAAACCTCTCCTGATTCCGTTTGTGCTTCTGCGTTGTCCGGGCTGTCCGCATTCTTGCGGAGGGCTTCCTCTACGCGCTTGGAAGCGCCGTCGAGGTGTGCCTCGCAGGCCTTGGCTAGTGCCTCGCCGCGCTCCCAATATTTCAGGGACTCATCCAAGCCCATCTGTCCGAGCTCGAGGATCTTCACGGTTTCGATAAGTTCGTCGCGGGCCTGCTCATAGCTCAGCTCTTCGACGGGCGGGAATGCGTCCTGGCCGGGCTGGCCGGCGCCAATCGTGTCAGTCATGAGGATAGTGCTTCTTTCTTTCTGGTTCTGTATAACGTGGTCTGTTTAATCCGCAGCCTGGGAGGCCATGGCGGCGGCGGTAATCGAGCCATCACCCACGCGGATGCGCAGTTGCGAACCCGGGGGCGATTGCGTGTAGCTCGTGACGACTTCCGGCCCGCTGCCATCGCGCGGAAGGACCTGCACAATGGCATAACCGCGCTCGAGAGTGGCCGAGGGGCCCAAGGCGGAGACCCGCGCACGCAACGAGGTTACCTGGTTGTTTTCGCGGTCCAGCTGATGAGTAATGACTCGCCGGATCGACGCAACGTGACGTTCGAGTTCCTCGCGGCGCGCGGTGATCGGCACCATGGGGTCCGCGAGGACGGGGCGGGAGCGGATGCTCTCGAGCCCGCGGCGCTCTCGTTCCACCCAGCCGCGCAGCGCCGCCGCCATGCGGGAACGTGCTTCGGAAATCACTGCGTATTCCTCGGCAGCGGAGGGCACGACGCGCTTGGCCGCATCGGTGGGGGTGGCGGCGCGGAGATCGGCGACGTCGTCAAGCACCGGATGGTCCGGCTCGTGGCCGATGGCGGAGACAACCGGGGTGCGGGCGGCGGCTACTGCGCGCTGGAGAGCCTCCTCGGAGAAGGGGAGCAGATCTTCCACCGACCCGCCGCCGCGGGCGATGATAATGACATCGACCTCCGGGTCTGCGTCAAGGGTCTGCAGCGCGTCGATGACCTGGGTAACTGCCGTGGCTCCCTGCACCGCTGTATTGATGACCTCGAACTGGACTGCCGGCCAGCGGTCTTGTGCCACCGAGAGGACATCGCGCTCAGCGTGGGAGCCACGGCCGGTGATGAGTCCGATTTTCTTTGGCAGGTAGGGAAGCGGCAGTTTCCGAGATGGATCGCACAGGCCCTCCTGGCGTAGGCGCTGGCGCAGCATCTCTACTCGGGCGAGGAGATCGCCGATGCCGACGTGACGAATCTCAGTAACCCACAGGGAGAAGCTACCGCGCCCAGCGTAGAAGGCGGGCTTGCCGTAGACCACGACGCGGTCGCCGTCCTTGAGCGGCGAGGGAGCATTCCGGATGAGCGACGTGTTGCAGGTCAGCTGGACAGATTTCTCCTGTTCCACGTCACGCAGGGTGATATAGGACAGTTTCCACGTCGGCTTCATGTTCAGCTGGGTGATCTGGCCCTCCACCCAGAGGAAGCCGAGGCGCTCGATCCAGCCTTTGACTTGGTCATTGACCTTGCCGACGGGCCACGGTGTCTCCGCGGAATTGGCCGGTTGGTTCACGCGCAGTCCTTTCTCTTGAGTGGTCTGTGCTTCGGGGCGTGCTCCGTCTAGTGTATGGGGCGCGCCGGACATCGGGGCTCACCGGTCACCTGCGGCGGGCGGGAATCGGCGGGAACTACAGTATGTGGGCAACTTTAGATACTCTGGTTGGCATGACTGAAACTGCAAAGAAGGTGCTCCTCGCGGCTCCCCGCGGCTACTGCGCCGGCGTGGACCGCGCTGTTGAGACAGTGGAAAAGGCGCTGGAAAAGTACGGCGCTCCCATCTACGTGCGCAAGCAAATCGTGCACAACCGCTTCGTCGTTGAATCCCTGGCCAAGCGTGGCGTCATCTTTGTGGAAGAGGCCTCCGAGGCCCCCGAAGGTGCTCACCTGGTATTTTCTGCGCACGGCATCGCGCCGAGCGTGCGCAAAGAGGCCGAAGAGCGCAAGCAGCTAACGCTAGACGCCACGTGCCCGCTGGTGACCAAGGTGCACAAGGAAGCCCAGCGTTTTGAGCGCGACGGCTACCAGATTCTGCTGATCGGCCACGAAGGCCACGAAGAGGTCGAAGGTACTGCCGGCGAGGCCCCAGACGTCACCCACCTGGTGGATGGTTTGGAGGGCGTCGACAAGCTGCCGGACTTTCTACACGAGGAAAAACTCATCTGGCTGTCCCAGACCACGTTGTCGGTGGATGAGACCATCCAGATCGTCAACAAGCTGCGCGAGCGCTTCCCGCACTTGGAAAACCCGCCGTCAGACGATATTTGCTACGCCACACAGAACCGCCAGGAGTCGGTCAAGGCCATCGCCCCGAAGTGCGATCTCATGATCGTTGTCGGCTCCCAGAACTCCTCCAACTCCAAGCGCCTGGTCGAGGTTGCCCTGGAGGCAGGTTCGAAGACTTCTTATCTGGTGGATTTCGCCTCAGAGATCGATGAGGCCTGGGTTGAAGGCGTGAACACCGTTGGCGTCACGTGTGGTGCCTCCGTGCCTGAGCTGCTGGTGCGTGAAGTGCTCGAATACCTGGATGAGCGCGGCTACAGCGACGTTGAGCAGGTGACCACCTCCACGGAGACCATCACGTTCTCGCTGCCGCGCGATCTGCGCCCGGCACGTACCGCGCGCTAGTCCTCGTCGTAGAGGTTTTCCTCGAGCGGCTGGGGGGGCCGCTGGGGGCGCCGCGCATTCTCCGCTGCTTCAGCGGCGGCGCGGCGGAAATCCTCCTGCACGTCGGTCTCGGGGGACGCGTGGCGGAGCTGGGCGCGCTCTTCGGCCTGCAGGCGGCGGCGTTCCTCACGGTTGCGCTCCCGTACCCGCCCAGAGCTCGTGTTCTCCCGGGCAATGAGCTCTGCCACGGAGAGCCGCTCAGAGCGGTTGCGGCGGTCGGAGGCAGCGTCGGCGCGGCGCTTCTTTTGTGCTTCCGCTTCTCGGCTCTTCGCGTGGTTGTTGCTGCTCCATATACGCATGACCGCGAGCAGCGCACACGCCAAGACCGTGACGATGAGCACCGGGAAGTGCTGTATCAGTGGGAAGGCCGTGGTGAGAAGCGCGGTCTTGGAAAACGGAGAGGCGCCTTCTGGCAAGGCAGCCGTCGAGTTAATGAACCCGCCGCCTACAGTTCCTAGCGCGTAGAGCAGCGGCAGGGTAATCACCAACAAGTAGAGCCCGCGGATCTCCACCAACCAGGTGAGAGCGAGCGAGCCAAGTCCAAAGATCAGGGCGAACGGCAGGGCAACCTTGCCGAGCACACCTGAGACTGCCAAGGCCACAAGCGTCACGACGAGCGCGACGAGGAGCGCTCGGGTAAGCGGCATCCCACGGCGGGGAGGGCGGCGACGATTTTTGGCAACAGACACGACCAGAGAGCTTACCGGGATTGGTGACCAAAACGTTATTCATCGTGGGCGCGCCGCGGCCAAGAACCGACACTGCGCGGCTCCACCGGCAGGCGGTCCACGCGGGCGGGCACATCTAGCTCTTTGAGCCGCCGCGCGGTGACCCCGACGCGGGAGTCCAAGCTGGCCAAACTCGCGTTATATGCCTCAACCGCGCGCTCGAGGCCGCGGCCGACCTTGTCATAGTGCTCGTTGAGGGTATTGAGGCGCGTGTAAAGCTCACGCCCTAGGCGCTGTACCTCGCGGGCTTTGTCGGAGATCTCTTCGTGCTGCCAGCTCACCGCCACGGTGCGCAGAAGGGCGAAGAGGGTGCTCGGCGTGGAGATGACGATGTTGCGCTCGAATGCGAACTCCAGCAGCTCGGCATCGATGGAGAGTGCGGCGTCGACGAAGGTATCTGCGGGAACGAAGAGGACTACAAACTGCGGCGTGGGGGAGAAGGCCTCGATATAGTCCTTAGAAGCCAGTGCTTGGACATGTGAGCGCATCAGGTGCGCGTGGCGGCGCAGAAACCCTGCCCTTTCTTCTGGATCCTCAGTCTCCATGGCGTCGAGGTAGGCGCTGAGTGGAACCTTGGCGTCGACCACAATGCTGCGCCCACCTGCCAGGTGAACGACGAGGTCAGGGCGGACTACCGAACCGTTGACGCGAGCGCTGACCTGGGAGTCGAAATCCACATGTTTGCGCATGCCACCGAGTTCGACCACGCGCTCCAGCTGTACTTCGCCCCAGCGCCCGCGGACGTTCGGCGAGCGGAGCGCACCGACCAACTTATCGGTGCGATCGGAGAGCCGCGTCGAGGTCCGCGTTACCGCTTGAACTTGGCTGCTGAGTGCGGCGAGCGATGTCGCGCGATCCTCCTCAATTTCCTGCAGTTGCAGGCCCAAGCGGTCCATGGCCTTTTCCAGCGGGGCAAGCTCTGCTTGGCGGCGTTGGGATTCTTGCAGCGCGCGATGCTCCTCGGAGGGCTGGGAAGACTGCGCGGAATAAGCGCGAGCCAGCCAACCGAGGGCGGCGCCAATGATGAGGCCGAGGAAGAGGAGCAACACGGGAAGGGTAGACGTCATGCCTGTCATCATGACATGCGTCCCGGACACGCCCCGCTAGTTTTTGTCCTTCGACTGCAACATCTGTTCGAGAGCGCCGATGGCGCGCTTAATTCCCGCGCGGGCGCCGCTATCGCGTTCGCTGAGTTCCGCGTCGACATCGACCTTGCGGTCCAGCGGGCTCGTGCCATCGCTGGCGACGTCTTCCGCTGCGCCTTCCGGGGCAGCGTGGTCCGGGACGGACAGCCATTGCTCGCGTTTGTGGTCACCCTGCTGTTGGGTATAGCGGCCGATGAGGAAGCCTGCCACGGTAGAAAACTCCAGCTCCTCGGCGGTCCTTTCGCCGGATTGGAGCATCACCATGTCTTGGAAGTAGCGGTAGATCACGGCGATGGTGGCGGCAACCGGCACGGCGAGGAAACCGCCAATGAGGCCAAAGAGCGCGGAGCCGACGGTCACAGAAATCAGCACGATAACCGGGTGCAGGTTCATCGCCTTCGACTGCAGCCACGGGGAGAGCACGTTGCCCTCGAGCTGCTGGACCAGCAGAACCAAGCCAAGCACCAGAAGCGCCTTGGTGAAGCCCAAGGACACCAGCGCGATGGTCACGGACAATGCGCCGGCCACAATTGCGCCGACAAAGGGGATGAAGCCGGCGATGAATGTGATGATGGCCAAGGCCATGGCCAAGGGAACACCGATGAGTGCGAGGCCGAGGCCGATAAAGACGGCGTCGACAAGCGAGACTATCGCTTGTGCCCGCACGAAGCCGCCCAGCGTGGTCCACACACGAGTCAGCAGCTCAGTCAAGTGCCAGCCGGTGCGGCGGCCCGTCGCTTGGCGCAGCCACGGCAGGAAGTTGTGGCCGTCCTTGAGGAAGAAGAAGGTCAGCACCACGATGATGAAAAGCGTGACCACGATGGAGGTGGCCGTGCCGATTCCAGTAAACACGGAGCCCGCAATGGAACCCGCCTGGCGTTGCAGCCACAGGGCGATTTCATCGATGTAACCGCCGATTTCATTCGCGTCGAGGTTGAGCGGTGGGCCCTGTGCCCAGAGCTGCAAGCGTTGAATTCCCTCCACAGTCTGCAGATACAGAGTTTGGGACTGCCGAGCGAAGTCCGGCGCAATGAACATGAAGAGGGCGCCCACCGCAGTAAAAGACACCAGAATGGTCACTGCGGCAGCGAGGGCTGACGGCAGTCCCTTGCGCCGCATGGCGCTCGCAATGGGGGCAAGCACGGTGCAAATAATGAGCGCGATGAGGACGGGCAGGATGCCGCGCCAGAAGTTGCCCAGCATGCGGAAGGAGGCATAAAGGAAGACGCCAATGATGGTCAGGCGCAGTGCCCACAGTGATGCGGACTTGATGACCTCGCCGACCACCACGGAGCGATCCACTTGGTTGCCTGGCGGGTGTGCGGAGACAGCGTTCAGCGAGGCAGCATCGACGGAGTCATCGAAGCGCCCGCCAAGTGCTGCCTCTGCTGCGGCAAGCTCAGGCGAGGATGCATTGGGGGATGGCTGATCAGAACTCACCCCACCATCTTGCCTTAAAAGATCCGGGGTGCGTTAGGATTGGCCCCGTGAGTCTTACACTTGGAATCGTCGGCCTGCCCAACGTGGGCAAGTCCACTTTGTTTAATGCCCTGACCCGTTCCGACATCTTGGCGGCGAACTACCCGTTTGCCACCATTGAGCCGAATGTCGGCCTCGTTGAGCTCCCCGATTCCCGCCTGAACCGCCTAGCGGAAATCTTCAGCTCCGAGCGCATCCTCCCGGCCACCGTGTCCTTCGTGGACATCGCCGGCATTGTCGAAGGCGCTTCCAAGGGTGAAGGCATGGGCAACGCCTTCCTCGCCAACATCCGTGAAGCTGACGCCATCTGCCAGGTGGTGCGAGCCTTCGCCGATGAGAACGTGATCCACGTTGACGGTGAGGTCAACCCGGCGCACGACATCTCCGTTATTAATACCGAGCTCATCCTCGCGGACCTGCAGACCATCGAGAAGGCCCTGCCGCGCTTGGAAAAGGAAGCCCGCAAGAACAAGGAGCTGGCAGAGACCGTGGAGGAGACCAAGAAGGCCCAGGCCATCTTGGAAGATGACCGCACCCTTTTCGCCGCTTCCAAGAGCAACGAGATCGACCTATCCCTCCTGCGCGAGCTGCACCTCATGACCGCGAAGCCCTTCCTTTATGTCTTCAACTCGGATGAGGCCGTGCTTACCGATGACGCCAAGAAGGAGGAGTTGCGCCAGCTCGTCGCCCCTGCGGAATGCGTCTTCCTCGATGCACAGACCGAAACCGACCTCCTTGAGCTCGATGAGGCGGAGGCACTGGAACTGCTCGAGTCGGTGGGCCAGGAGGAGCCTGGCTTGGCGACGTTGGCCAAGGCCGGCTTCGCCACCCTCGGCCTGCAGACCTACCTGACCGCAGGCCCGAAGGAAGCCCGTGCATGGACCATCAAGCAGGGGTCTGCAGCACCGCAGGCTGCGGGTGTTATCCACACCGACTTTGAGAAGAAGTTCATCAAGGCCGAAATCGTCTCCTTCGATGACCTGGACGCCGCTGGCTCCATGGCAGAGGCCCGCAATGCTGGCAAGGTGCGCCAGGAGGGCAAGGAGTACATCATGCAGGATGGCGACGTCTGCGATTTCAAGATCGGCGGCTAGTTAGCCACCACTCCGCGTAGGCTGTGGGTATGAGTATCGCCCATATCCTCGAACGTGCAGCAGAGGCCACGCAGTGGCAAGAAGCCCTTTACAAGGATCTGCACCAGCATCCTGAGCTCAGTATGGAGGAGGAGCGCACCCGCGGTATTATCGCGGATAAGCTCCGGGAATTTCCAAGAGTCGAGGTGCTGGAATTCGGCGGGGGAGTAGTCGGCATCCTCCGCAACGGCGAAGGCTCGACCGTCCTAGAGCGCGCCGATTTCGACGGCCTGCCCATCACCGAGGACACCGGCCTGGACTACTCCGCTACGGGTGAGGCAATGCACGCCTGTGGGCACGATGCCCACGTGACCGGGTTGCTCGGTGCCACCGAGGCACTAGCTGAGGCGACTGACTCCTGGTCCGGCACCTTCATTGCTCTGTTCCAGCCGGGCGAGGAGACCGCGGAGGGCGCGCAGTCCATGGTGGATGCTGGCCTCACCGATAAAGTCCCCACGCCTGACGTGGCCTTTGGCCAGCACATCTTCATCGATAAGAAGGCCCCAGCGGGCACCGTGCTCATTGCGCCCGGCCCGGTCTTGTCTACAGCGACCTCACTCACCGTCACCGTCTATGGTCACGGTTCTCATGGCTCGATGCCGCACCTCAGCGTTGATCCGGTGGTGCTCGCCAGCTCCATCGTGCTGCGGCTGCAAACAGTTGTCTCCCGTGAAGTCGATCCGCACCACTTCGCCGTATTGACCGTTGGCGCACTGCAGGCGGGTTCGAAGGCCAATATCATTCCGGATTCGGCGACCTTACGCATCAACATCCGTGCCTACGACGAAGACGTCCGGGCTCAGATCGTCGAGGCGATTCACCGCATTGTTAAGGCGGAGTGCCGGGCAGCGATGTCCCCGCGCGAGCCGGAGTTTGTGCAGAGTGATAATTACCCCCTCACCGTCAACGATGACGACGTGACCGACAAGGTGCGCGCGCAGCTTATCGACGTCCTCGGTAGCGACAACGTTCTCGACATGGAGCCGTGGACCGCCTCGGAGGATTTCTCTCGCATCCCTGATGCCTTCGGCGCTCCCTATTGTTTCTGGGGCTTCGGCGGGCGTACCGATGGTGCGTCAATTCCCAACCACAACCCGCGCTTTGCTCCGGAGCTGCAGCCGACTCTCACCACGGCGACGCAGGCTCTCATCGCCGCGGCCTACGCCTACCTGGAAAATTAATCTTCCATCGCCGATTGCAGCACAGAGAGCACCGTGCGCCGTGCCGCGGAATCATCGAGGTGGGAATCCACCAGCGTCACGAGTGCTTCAAGCACCAGCAGAAAAGCAACGCGCGAGGCATCCTGCAGCTCTGCACGAAATGTCCCATCCGGGGAGGGGATGACCAGTGTGTAGGAGGCGAGCTCCGCCAAGGGCGAGGAGGTAAACGAGGTCAGCGCGATGAGCTTTGCGCCCGCCTCGAAGGCTGCTGTCGCGGCTTTGAGCGTGAGCGTGGTCGACCCTGAACCGGAAACGACGAGGCACACGCACTCTGCGTCTAGTTGCGTCGCCGCGATGTGCTGGCCCATGGCCTCCGCCACGAACTCGGCTGGGCGCCCGATGCTTGTGAGGCGCAGCGCCATGGTCTGCGCCAAGGGAGCAGAGAGGCCATTGCCCACGAGGAGAACACGCTTGGCCTGCGCTACTGCCTCCACTGTCGCGGCTAGCTCATCCTCGTTGAGCAGGACAGTAAGCCCATGCAGGTAGTTGCTGAAGGAGGCAATCTCGGCACTCATGCGGCCGACGTGGGTGGAATCGGCACCCGCCGGCGGGGTGGGGCGCTGCGCAATCTCCTGCGTGAGCGCCACACGCAACTGCTGGTACCCGTCGTAGCCCAGCGCTTTCGCGGTGCGGATGACGGAGGTACGGGACGTGCCTACCTTGGCCGCCAGCTGGTCCGCAGTGGCGTGCAGGACGAAGTCCATGTCTTCGAGGATTGCCTGGGCCACGCGTTGTTCGATGGGCTGCAGGCTCGGCATGCGCGTGGTGATGTGCGCGGAGAGTGGGGCGGAATCAGTCATAGGGCTAACTATCAGGTGAATTTGGCAGCCACGATGCGGCGGCGGATAGCGCCGGAGATGGCGTCGATGGACATGGTGATGACGATGACCACGATGAGCAGGACGCCGACGACGTCCCACTGGCGGTACTGCGTATAGCCGGTGAGCATGTCACCGATGCCTCCCACGCCGATGAGGCCGAGGACCGCGGAGGTGCGCACGTTGATCTCAAAACGGTAGAGCGCGAGCGAAGCCAGCTCCGGTTGGACAATGGGCCAGGTTCCCCAGCGCACCATTTCTGCCAGGCTGCCGCCGGCTGCCTTGACTGCTTCGGCTGGGCCAGTCGGCGCGGTTTCAATGGCCTCATAGGTCCACTTCGCATGCGTACCGATGCCGCCGATGGCCAGAGCCAGCGCGCCCGTAAACGGGGTCAACCCGGTGACGGTGAGGATAATGATGGCGATGATGATCTCCGGTACCGCGCGGATGATGGCAAAGAGCGCACGCAGTGGCAGACACACCCAGCCCGGGGAGACCGTATTGGCAGCCAGGACACCGAGGATGGTGGAGAGGAACACGCCGAGCAGCGCGCCGATCCAGGCCATGGCCACGGAGCGCCAGGTCTGCAGGAGGGCCTCACCCAGCTTGGACCAGTCCGGGTTGGAGAACATGAGCACGAGGTAGTGCCAGATGTTCGAGGGCAAATCTTTAAGAGCCGTCAGATCAACGCGAATGTAGCCAAAGGACAGCGCCAAGATCATAAGGATTCCGGCCCACGCAGCGAAGACTCCCCAGCTGCGGGAGCGGGAGGGAAGTACATGTGCAGTGCTCATCGCAGCCTCTTTCGCAGGTTGACGGACACGATCTCCAGGGCGATGACCACGACGAGCAGCTCGAGCACGATGGCGGAGAGCGCGTCATAGCGGTAGAAACCACGGACTTCGTCGATAAGCAGGCCAATGCCACCAGCGCCCACGAGGCCGAGGACCGCGGAGATGCGGACGTTGAGCTCGAGGGAGTAGATCACCTGGCTGGCAAAGACCGGCCAGGTCTGCGGCAGGGCAGTAACCCGGTTGATCTGGGTTTGCGTGCCGCCGGCGGCGCGGCCGGCCTCCATGTAAGAATCATCCGCGGAGTCGATGGCTTCGGAGACGAGCTTGACCACGATGCCGACGTCGAAGAGCACCAGCGTGATGATGCCGGGCAGGGCACCGACGCCGAGCATGGCCACGAGGATGGTGGCGTAGACCAAGTCGGGCACCGCGCGGACAACGTTGACGATGCCGCGCACTAGCGAGCGCCACGGTGTCGATGGGTTGGTGGGCCGCGCCGCCCACAGGGATAGGGGCAGAGCGATGACCACAGAGATGGCGGCACCGACGACGGCCATGGCGAGGGTTTCAAGCATCGGCTCCCACGTGCGCGGGAGGATGGACCAGTCGGGGCTGAACATCAGGGCCAAGCGGTCGGCGCCGTTGCGCCAGTTGCGAGCGATCTGCCCAAAGTCGATCTCGATTCCGCCCCAGGCGGGGACGCAGGTGGCGATGGTGAGCGCGAGAAAAGCAGCCAGCCCGCCAAGGATGCCGGGCCAGTTGCGCTGCCGTGGGGGAAGTACCGCCGTCATGCCCGGCTCTCCTGACTTCCCAGCTGGTCTTCCTCGCGGATGCGCCGGCCGTAGATGGCCTCGAAATCCTCCACGGTGGAGCCTGCGGCGGGCCCATCGAAAACTATCTTGCCGTGGCGAATGCCGATGATGCGTGTGGCGTAGTCTTGCGCCAGATCCACCAGGTGCAAGTTCACCAGGGTGGTCAGGTCCCGCTCGGTATTGATGCGGCGCAGATCCTTCATCACGGAGTGGGCAGTGGGTGGGTCGAGGGAGGCGACGGGTTCATCGGCCAGCATGATCGCCGGCTTCTGGGACAGGGCGCGGGCGATGGCCACGCGCTGCTTCTGGCCGCCTGATAAGGCGCCGGCCTTATTCCACGCCTTGTCGAGGATCCCTACGGAATCGAGGGCTTCGGCGATGATTGCTTTGTCCTCGGCGGTAGAGATTCCCAACAGGGTGCGCCAGCTGGAATTGTGAGAAAAGCGCCCGACGAGGACATTGGAGAAGACGCTCGCGCGGTCGGCTAGGTTGAACTCCTGGAAGATCATGCCGATGCGGCCGCGTAGTTTCCGCAGCTGCGCTCCCTTCGCTGCGGAAATCTCGTGGTCGCCGACGAAAATCTTGCCGGATGTCGGTTGCACGAGGCCGTTGATGCTGCGGATGAACGTGGATTTGCCAGAGCCGGACAGGCCGACGATGGCGACGAATTCGCCGGGAGCGATGTCCACGGAGACGTCGTCAAGCGCCAGCGTTCCGTTGGGGTAGCGCACCGAGACATTCTCGAAGCGGATTCCCCACGCTTTCTCCTCCGTCATGGGTGAAGCCTTTCTGAGTAGGGGCGTCAGGCTACTGGGCGAAGCGCTCGTTGACCTTGCGCGCCATATCGATGGACTCCTGCTTGGCGGGAACCCAGTCGGTGATATCGAAGATGGCGGACATGGTGTCCGGATCAACCTCGGAGAAGCCGTCCATGAGGTCGGTGATCTGGCCGCGCAGATCCTCCGGCACCTCATCAGAAATCACGACGCCACCGTTGGGGTACATGTCGGTGTAGCCGAAGACCACGAGCTTCTCGGCCAGATCTGGGGCCTCCGATGCATCGATGGTGGAGCGCGCATCCCAGAAGCTGAAGCCCACCTCGGCATCGCCGTTGTAGACCGCCATGATGGAGGCGTCGTTGGAGGTCACAGGAACCTTCTTGAGGCTGTCGACGTCGATGCCCTGGGATTCCATGGCCATGACCGGCAGCTGGTATCCGGCGGGGGAGGTAGCACCCAGCATGGCGACGGTGGTCTCCCCATCGATCTTCTTGAGCGCCTCGAGGCCCTTCGGACCCTGGCCCTTGTTCTCCTCCGGGGTGGCGGTGCCGTTGCAGTACAGGTAGTCGGCACCGCTGGCAGCATAGGTGGAGGCCACCGGCTCGTCCTCGCAGTACTTGTCGGGGTTGTTGGTGACGAACTGGCCGGCGTAGGAATCCGCGCCGAAGCGCTCGTCCTGCAGCACGGCGTGAGCGCCGTACATGTCTTCGGCGGAGGCCAGCTGCGCGGCGGAGGCGATGGCGATGTCTGCCTGACCGGAGCCGATGGCCTCGACGGCGGCCTGGTAGTCCTTGGTCACGACCCCCTCGACCTCGATGCCGAGCTCCTCGGAGAGGTAGTCAGTCAGCGGCTTTGCGGTGGTGACGAGATCGTTGACCTTCTCGTTCGGGATGAGCGCGAGGGTGAGCTTGTCGGGGGAGTTCGAGCCATCGGTTGAGGAGGAGTCAGAGGAGCAAGCGGTCAGGGAGAGCGACAATGCAAGGGCGGAGGCAGCGAGGGCGGTGAAACGGCGCATGAGAATGTCTTTCTGTGTCGAGGGGTGGAGTGCTAGAAGGCGGAAGATAGTTCAGAAAAGATGTCGGTGACGCGCTGAGCGCGCCACGTGGGGTTGGCGTCTGCGGGGGTGGCGAACGGTGTTTCCAATAAAACGGTGCGCCCGCCACGGGCAGCCACGGGAGCAAGATCGAAGTCCCAGATATCGCCGAAAGCGATGATGGGGCTATCGGGGAAATCAGATTCGAGGATTCGAGTCAAGCCGTCGGGCTTGCCCACGCTCGTGTAGATGGCGTCGAAGGAGTTGCTCAGCCCCAAAACCTTAAGCGCCTCTGCGAGGCCAGTTTCGGGGGAGTTGGTGGCGAGAACCGCGCGGCCGGGATACGAGCCTAGAAACTCGGCGAGGCCTTCGGGCGCTGTGATTCCGGTGTCTGCAAGGTTGAGTCGGGAGGCCATGTAGGCCTGTTGGCAGGAGTCCTCCGGGACATCGCAATCCGCGGCGAGACTGCGGACGAGGTCGTAGCCGTCGCGATAGTGCACTAGGGAGGCGTCGTTCGTTGAGAGCATGTGCTCGGCGGTGTGGGGGATGGAGTGGTTTCCGGTTGCCTCCCCGATGTGGCGGGCATAGGCCAGCACGGGTCCGTGGCCCAGGCTAACGGTGCCGTCGAAATCGAAGAGGAGAACGGGGGGAGATATGTCTTTGGACATGAAGTACAAACTAACGACGGTTTATGTACTTTACGACCACACGCGGTAAACAATGCGTGAACAGTACGTGCACACTCGCCTTTGGTACCCTGACTCACGGTAAATAGAAATTTTCCTCAGCGAAGGACATATAGAAGGACACACATGTCTCTTCCAAACGAGCAACTGCTGCTCGAACGCTTCATGAAGCTCTCCATCGCCGCCGCCGTCGTCACCATTGTTCTCAAAGTGATTGCCGCCGCGGTGACGGGGTCGGTGGGCTTCCTTTCGGATGCCCTTGAGTCCGGTGTCAACCTAGTCGCCGCAGTGGTGGGATTCATCGCCATCAAGATTGCCGCTAAGCCCGCGGATGCGAACCACCAATTTGGTCATGGCAAGGCTGAATATGTTTCCGCGCTGGTGGAAGGAGCGATGATTTTCGTCGCGGCCGCGATGATCATCTACACGGCCATTCGCCGCTTCTTACACCCGCTGCCGCTTGAACAGCCAAGCGTTGGTTTGCTGCTGTCGCTAGTAGCGGCTCTCATTAGCTTGGTGGTAGGCGTGATGCTAGTCCGCGCAGGTAAGCAGTATCGTTCTTCTGCCCTGCAGGCGGATGGTCAGCACCTGCTTACCGACGTCTGGACCTCCGTCGGCGTCATCGTCGGCATCGGGGCAGTGGCGTTGACAGGCTGGCTGTGGTTGGACCCCGTCATCGCGCTGGCAGTCGGTATCAACATCTTGTGGACCGGGTACAAGCTGCTCAAGGAATCCTTGAGCTCCCTTCTGTCGGAATCCTTGCCCAAGGAAGAGCATGCCCAGCTGGACGCGCTTCTCAATGAGCTGGAAGACCACCACCAGGTCTCCTTCACCTCGCGTCGCACAGTGGCAGCGGGTCGTCAGCGCCTTGTGTACCTGACGATGGACGTGCCCGGCGAGTGGACGGTGTTGCACTCGCACACCATCGCCGACCGCATCGAGGATGCCATCGACGAGCTTTTCCCCGGTGCCGAGGTGTTCATCCACGTTGAACCAGCCGGCACGGTTCATCGCCGCATCCTGCGGATGCTGTAGGTTAGCCCGCGTACCGCAGGCTTGCGACCCCGCGTCCGCCCTCCATGACCCACGGCCAGCTGAGGCCGTTCTTGGTCAAGACATCATCGCGGATCTCATCGGGAACGATCCATTCCTTGTGCGCATACCCCAGAAGGTATTCATCAAAGGCGGGGAGCTCGAGGCGGATTTTGAGGGCCTCATCGATCTCGCTAGCCGTGACATCCTCCTGCCAAGTGGCCATCCAGAAGTCCTGACCATCGTGACACACAGGTTGAGCAACCGTCGATGTCAGGGCCTTGGTGGCCTGAGATTTACTGAGCTTGGACCATGCTTGGAGGTCGGCTGCGGACACTGGGCCATGTCCTTCGACATAGCGCTGGGCCAGCTCAGCAAGCGGCTCCTCCGGCTCGCGCTGGACGGTAGGCAGCGCGTCGACGTGGAGGAAAGTCTCTTGGCTGCCAGCTTTCGGGCCCTGCACTAAGTCGCCGGCCCCGCCAAAAGCGCGGAGTAGGTGGGAGCCTCGGCCTTCAGTGGGATCAACGCCAGCTTCAGCGAAAATCTCGTAGACTTCCGTGCGGCTCAGGGGCTCGGTCGCTGCGCTGTGAAGCGCTTCCGAGGCGGCTGCCACCATGTCTTCGCTCAGCCCCAAGCTCGGCCGCCGAGACTTCTGGCTGGAGGCTACGCGTGGGTAGAGCAGGCGGGACATCCAGCGGACGTCGGCAGCCGGCATGAAGTGCAGCGTGCCGCGCTGCGGCCAACAGCGCACCACGCGAAAGCGTGCTACGTCTTCGAGTACCTTTTGCTCATCGCAGCCGGCGCGAAGAGCAAGTGCTCTGATACCGGCATCGTAGGTCTGGCCCTGGAGGGCGAGCAGATGCTCGGCAACATCGAGGGCCGACGCCAGAGTCGGCCGCGCCGCCGATGGTGCAAGGCCTTGAGCAATGAGCCGACGAGCGAGAAGCTCATCGCGGGTAAGTTCCTTCATTGCTGTTTAGGTTAGAGTCGGAAGGTCTTCATCAGCTGCATGCCGGTGGACACCAGCTGACGGAAGCGCTCCGGGGAGATGTACTCCGAGGGCGCAAGCGGGTGTAGGCGTTGCTCGGCCACGGTGCGCTCATTGGCCCACAGGCGCATGCCGGTAATGCCGTGGCGGTGATTGAGGCCAGACTCCTTGACGCCGCCACCGGGTGCGGCGATGGAACCATACGCGGCGGCGAAGCCTTCGTTGATGTTGACCATGCCGGCTTCCAGCTGGGAGGCCACCTTCCATGCGCGGCGGGAATTCCCGGACCACACCGATGCGGATAGGCCGTAGGAGGTGTCGTTGGCGCGCTGGATGGCCTCGGCGTCGGAACTCACCGCATACACCGCCAACACTGGGCCGAAGGTTTCGGTGGCATAGAGATCCATCTCTGGGGTCACGCCGGTCAGCACGGTGGGCTCATAAAAGTATGGCCCAAGGTCTGGCCGGGCCTTTCCTCCGTAGACCACGGTGGCGCCCTTGGACACGGCATCCTCCACGTGGGCTTTAACGGTATCGAGCTGGCGTTGCGAGGTCAGCGAGCCGATGGTGGCGGCATCGGAGAAGGCCGACCCGAGCACTTGCTGGTCCAGTGCGTTCTGAAGTTCTGCAAGGAACTCCTCAAAGACGCTCTCGTGAACATAGGCGCGCTCGGCGGACATGCACAGCTGCCCGGAGGAGGAGAATGCGGTGCGCACGGCACCTTGGGCGGTGGGCTTAAGGGGGGCGTCGTCAAGCACCAGCATCGGGTTCTTGCCGCCTAGCTCCAGCATCGTGGGGATGAGGCGCCCCGCTGCCTGGGTAGCAATGGACTTGCCGGCCTTGGTGGAACCGGTAAAGGAGAGGCCATCCACCAGCGGAACCAGGGCATCACCCACCTCCGCCCCGCGGCCGGGAACCAGCTGCCAGGCGGCCTCCGGAAGGCCCGCCTCAATGGCTAGGCGTCGCAGCAGAATCGCCGTCAACGTGGTCTGGGAGTCCGGCTTGTGTACCACGGCATTGCCGGCAGAGAGCGCTGCCAGAACATCGCCCACTCCGAGGGACAGGGGATAGTTCCACGGAGAGATAAGCCCCACCACACCCAGCGGGTAATGCTGGGTGCGCGTCTTAGTCAGCACGGGAAGCGCGCCGGGGTGGCGGTCAGCGCCAAAGGCCTTGCGGATATTGACCGCGTAGAAGCGCGCGCAGTTATACAAATCCATCAGCTCGTCATAAGCATGGGAGCGGGACTTGCCGTTCTCGGCTTGGATCAGGTCGAGGATGAGCTCCTCGTTCTCCTGAACGAGGTCGTGCAGGCGTAGCAGGATGGCGGCGCGGTCACCTTGGCCAACGCCGGCGCGCGCATAGTTGACGGCCTTCTCGACGTCCCCGGCGGTGGCGACGGGGAAGCTAAAGAGATCCTCACCGCTAAAAGGCGCGTGAGCCTGGTGCTGCTCACCCGTGCCGCGAACATCGCGGGCGGGGTCCGTGTCTAAGAAATTGAGCACTCGCTGGGGCAGACGGGTCTGAGTGAACGTCTTCATGCGGTCTATTGTCCCAAAAATATGCGATGGCGCTATAGATTTTTCGAGATTTGTCTCACAAACTAAATTAATCGTGGTTAGGATGACGCTATGCCAATCCTCGCGACTACTCCACAGGCCCAGGTCCGCGCGGCCGTTGAGCCGCTCGTCAGATCTGGAGAAAGCCCAGCGCCCGTAGGCGTTATTGACCTCGCCGCGTTCGACTACAACGCTGCACAGATGCCGACTCGTGCCGGGGGACTACCCATCCGCGTGGCCTCGAAGTCGATCCGCAGCGTGGCAGCACTTCGTCGTGCCCTCGAGCACGGGGGCTACCGTGGCATCCTCGCCTATTCCGTTCCAGAAGCGCTCCATCTGGTGGGAGAGGGCTTCCGCGACATCGTGGTGGCTTATCCGAGCGTCAACCGTAAGGCCCTGCGTGAGCTCGCAGCGTCTGACACCGCGCGCGAGTCCATCACCGTCATGGTGGATAGTGTCGAGCTCTTAGGCCTGCTTGAGGGATCTCTGCGCGTGGCCATCGATATTGACTGCACCCTCCACGTGCCGGGGGCGGTCATCGGCCCGCGGCGCTCACCTGTGCGCACGCCGGAACAGGTGTCAGTATTGGCGCGCGAGATTCTTCGGCGCGGGCACCGGCTTGTCGGTCTCATGGCCTATGAGGGGCAAGTGGCATCCGTTGCGGATGGCCTGCCGGGTCCGGTGGGAGCGGTCAAGCGCTGGCTGCGCACCAAGTCCATGGCGGACTTGGCCCCGCGACGCCGAGCCTGCGTGGAGGCCGCGCGGGAGGTGGCGGACATTGAATTCGTCAACGGTGGTGGAACGGGTAGCCTCCAGGAATCCGCGGCCGAGGGAACCTTGACCGAACTGGCCGCTGGCTCCGGTTTCTACACGCCGGCGATCTTCGATGACTTCACAGGCATCAACCACAAGGCGGCCGCGTTCTTCGTCTGCCAAGTATCCCGTGTGCCCGCGCCGGGCTGGGCGACGGTCAACTCCGGCGGCTGGATCGCCTCCGGGCCGCCCGCGAAGGATCGCGTTCCGGTTCCGGTGTGGCCGGCAGGGCTGAGCTACTCCAGCACGGAGGGTGCCGGTGAGGTGCAGACACCGCTGCATGGGGCCGCTCTGAACGTCGAGGATCTGGTGTGGTTCCGCCACGCCAAGGCCGGCGAAATGACAGAAAACGTCGACCACCTCCTCGCCGTCGGACACGACGGTGTTGATGTATGGGACACCTATAGAGGACAAGGATGGACACTCCGATGACAACAACTTTTAGCAATTGGGCAGGATCGGTCACCACGAAACCGCAGGAGTTTGTGCAGCCCTCCCGAATCGATGAGATTCCTGGCATCATCAGCCGCGCCCGCAGCGTGCGCGCGGTCGGTGCGGGTCACTCCTTCACTCCCATCGCAGCGGGGGGGGAGACCATGCTCAATCTCGATCACGTGAGTGGACTGGTGAGCGTCGATAAGCAGCGCAAACGCGTCCGATTCCTGGCGGGCACTCGGTTACGTGATGTCCCAGCCCTTCTGCGCCCCTTTGGTCTTGCCCTGGCTAATCAGGGCGATGTGGACCCGCAATCGCTGGCGGGCGCGATTTCCACCTCGACCCACGGCACCGGCATCAATTACACGGGCTTTGCGGGCACGGTCACTGGGCTGACGCTTATCGACGCCGACGGCAACACCCGCTCCTATTCCATCGACGAAGACCCAGAACTCCTTCGCCTCGTGGTCGTCAGCGTGGGCGCGCTCGGCGTGGTTGTCGAAGTCGAAATGCAGTGCGTGGATGCCTTTGACCTGCTGGCTGAGGAGTCCGGCATTGCCTTCGATGAGCTGATGGATAACTGGGAGGAGCTCTCTAGGGGCGTCGACCACTTCGAGTCCTACTGGTTCCCGCACACCGACCGCGCGATGGTCAAGGCCAACACGCGCCTCGAACCGAACGGGGAGCGCCGCTCACGTCTCAAGGCGCTTATCGACGACGAGCTCATCGGCAACGGCGCCTTCGCCGCCGCCCTGGCGCTGGGACGTCTTATTCCGGGGACGATTCCGACGCTCAACAAGTTCGCCACATCGGTCATCTCCAATAACCGCTACCGTTCCGCCGCCCACGACGTTTTCGTTAGTCCGCGCCGGGTTCGCTTTCATGAGATGGAGTACGCAGTGCCGCTTGCCGACGGCCCCACCACCGTCCGCGAAATCCGCCGTTTCATCGACGAGCAGGATTGGCGCATCGGATTTCCGATGGAGCTGCGCACGACGGCCGCGGATGACGTTGCACTCTCGACGGCATCGGGCCGCGAATCGATGTACATTGCTTTCCACATTCCGCGTGCGCTCAACCCGCAGGATTACATGCCGAAGCTCGAGCCCATCTTGCGCGCAGCGGGCGGGCGCCCGCACTGGGGCAAGATGAACTCCCTGTCTCGGAGCGACTTTGCTCAACTTTATACAAGATTTGACGAGTTCTGCGAGCTGCGTGAAAAGATGGACCCTGATTGGAAGTTCGGCTCGCCCTACCTGCGAAAACTGTTCGGATAGGGACGTCGTCAAGCGTGGCACGACCCTGAGGACGGATTCGAAAGTATCTCTGATCTTTGGTAGCTTGTGGAAGTCTTAATTCCATAACACTGCTGAAGAAGGTGTCTCAAACGTCCTCTGAATCCCAGTCCCTCATTACGCCGACATTCGTGTTTGCGTGGTTGGTGAATTTCGCCCAATTTACGGTCTTCTATCTGCTTGTGACCATCATGGCGCTCTATGCCGTCGAGCAGTTCCAAGCTTCGGACACGGCGGGCGGGTTTGCCTCAAGTGCCTTCGTGGTGGGGGCGACGATTGCTCGCCTCTTTTCGGGCTACATCGTGGATGCTGTTGGGCGGAAGCGCTCGCTGGTTGTCTCCCTCATCGTGGTCACTGTGGCGATGGCGCTGTATTTCCCAGCTCAGTCTCTGCCACTGTTGTTCGCTGTCCGTATCTTGCATGGCTTTGGTTATGCGGTTGCCTCGACGGCTGTGATGGCCGTGGCGCAATCGGTGATTCCTGACCATCGCCGCGCTGAGGGAACCGGCTACTTCGCCTTGGGGACGACGCTGGCTACCGCTTTTGGTCCGGCGGCAGGTCTTGCGATTGTCCACAATGCTGGCTATAACACCGTGTTTCTGGTGGCGCTGACGCTGACGGTAGTGGCCATGGGCTTGGGGCTCGTCGTCAAGGCACCGGCGGAGGAGCGTCGCAGTGTGACCTTCTCCTTAGGGAATATTGTGCACCCGGCGGTGGCGCCGTTCGGCGTCTTCATCCTTTTGGTCGGTGTTGCTTATACGGGCATCATTACCTTCCTGAATGGCTATTCCGCTCACGCCGGTCTGGAGAAGGGCGCTAGCTATTTCTTCTTGGCCTATGCGGTGGTGAGCCTCATCCTGCGTTTCGTGCTGGGCAAGCTGCAGGATCGTCGCGGTGACAACATCATCATCTACTCCTCGCTCGTCTTCTTTATTGCTGGTCTGGCTGTTCTGGCTTCGGCTGGTGCTGATTGGCAGATTGTTGCTGCGGGGGCCTTGGTGGGTATCGGATATGGCTCTATCCTGCCGGCGGGTCAGGCTATCGCTGTGCGTCTGGTGCCGATGCATGAAATGGGTGCGGGGATCTCGACCTTCTTCTTGCTGCTGGACCTAGGCATCGGCTTCGGTCCGATTCTGCTGGGGCAGGTTATCTCCGCGACGGGATACTCCGCCATGTACTGGATGCTGGCGGCTTTGATGCTGGTTGCTTCTGTGGTCTACTTCATTGTTCATGGGCGCAAGGACGTTGCACGTGGTGACGTGCGCTACGAATAGATTCCACGTTGGTGGGATTTTTCGTTGGTTGGCGTCGAATGTCCTGGCTAACGCATGGTGGCTACCCCCGTTTATAGTAACGACTTGACGGGAATTTACCACTGGCTATAGCCATGTGTGGCGGTGGCCGCTAGGATTATGGTTAGAACACTTCTTCTAGCACAGGTTTATCTCGGGGGAGATACCCATGACCACCACCGCTACACGCCCGCCTA
>NZ_KV819506.1:0-794 GCF_001815175.1 Corynebacterium sp. HMSC034H07 | reverse complement strand
AGTGGCATGTCCTGGACCCGAAGCGGGGTGATCTACCCATGGCCAGTGTGAAGCAGTAGTAAGATGCTGTGGAGGCGCGAACCCACGTAGGTTGAAAACTGCGGGGATGAGTTGTGGGTAGGGGTGAAAGGCCAATCAAACTCCGTGATAGCTGGTTCTCCCCGAAATGCATTTAGGTGCAGCGTCGCATTAGCTTGGTGGAGGTAGAGCTACTGGTTGGTTGAGCGGGACTACAATCTTAGCAATGTCAGCCAAACTCCGAATGCCATCAATTGTGTTGTGCGGCAGTGAGACTGTGGGGGATAAGCTTCATAGTCGAGAGGGAAACAGCCCAGATCGCCGGTTAAGGCCCCTAAGGGTGTGCTAAGTGGAAAAGGATGTGGGATCGCGAAGACAGCCAGGAGGTTGGCTTAGAAGCAGCCATCCTTGAAAGAGTGCGTAATAGCTCACTGGTCGAGTGGTCCTGCGCCGACAATGTAGTGGGGCTCAAGCACACCGCCGAAGCCGCGGCAAACTTTTTGTTTGGGTAGGGGAGCGTCGTGCATGTGTTGAAGCGTTACCGTAAGGAGGCGTGGAGTGTGTGCGAGTGAGAATGCAGGCATGAGTAACGAATTGGAAGGTGAGAATCCTTCCCGCCGGATGACTAAGGGTTCCTGGGTCAAGTTCGTCTTCCCAGGGTGAGTCGGGACCTAAGGCGAGGCCGACAGGCGTAGTCGATGGACAACCAGTTGATATTCTGGTACCCGTATATCCGCGCCCATGATAAAGCACTGATACTAACCACCGCGGATACG
>NZ_KV819505.1:0-329 GCF_001815175.1 Corynebacterium sp. HMSC034H07 | reverse complement strand
GTTGTTGGGTTGCCCGAGTAGCAGCGGGCTCGTGGAATCTGCTGTGAATCTGCCGGGACCACCCGGTAAGCCTAAATACTCAGTGTGACCGATAGTGTATTAGTACCGTGAGGGAATGGTGAAAAGTACCCCGGGAGGGGAGTGAAATAGTTCCTGAAACCATGTGCTTACAATCCGTCAGAGCACTTTTTATTGTGTGATGGCGTGCCTTTTGAAGAATGAGCCTGCGAGTCAGCGGCATGTCGCGAGGTTAACCCGTGTGGGGTAGCCGTAGGGAAACCGAATCCTAATGGGGTGTTTTAGTGGCATGTCCTGGACCCGAAGCGGGG
>NZ_KV819504.1:0-338 GCF_001815175.1 Corynebacterium sp. HMSC034H07 | reverse complement strand
TTAAGTCGTGTGGTCCCCCTTCTCCCGAAGTTACGGGGGCATTTTGCCGAGTTCCTTAACCACAGTTCACCCGAACGCCTTAGTATTTTCAACCTGACCACCTGTGTCGGTTTAGGGTACGGGCCATACATCCACATCGCTAGAGGCTTTTCTCGACAGTACTAGATCACCAACTTCACCCCAATTGGGCTACGCATCACGCCTCAGGCATACGGTGTGCGGATTTGCCTACACACCACCTCACACGCTTACACCAACAATCCACTAAGCGGCATGGCTACTACACTGTGTCACCCCATCACTTGAACCACACATCAGGCCCCACGACATCAACAAAC
>NZ_KV819503.1:0-224 GCF_001815175.1 Corynebacterium sp. HMSC034H07 | reverse complement strand
CTCAGACGGGTCCTTAGAGGTGACAGTCTGATCCTTGTCGTTGATGTCCTTGTGCTCAGCGATCTCATTCGGGTTCTTCGGATCAGTACCCGGAGTCTCCTTGCCCTCCTTGTCGACCTCAACAGAAGTCAACTCCTCAAAGGCAACCGCAGCCTCAACCGGCTCCGTTACAGACTCATCAACGATGATCTCAACAACAACCTCACCATTGGCAGCATCCGGAG
>NZ_KV819502.1:0-918 GCF_001815175.1 Corynebacterium sp. HMSC034H07 | reverse complement strand
ACGTGTCTACTTTCCGGGGGTCAGGCCCCTGCACACAGCCGAGAACCCTAGCTTCGCCCACGACATCTCCGAGACGTGCAAGCGGCAACGACAGAATTGTCCCAATAACAATGCCCGTGCCCACCGCATGCAAAGCACCTTGACCATCAAGACCAGATTCTACTGTCAGGTAACCTACAGAAGCTGCAAGAAATGAAGTCACGTACGCATCCACAAGAACATTCACTCTGATTACAGTTGCAGGAGAGAGCATTTTCCTTAAGAGCATCTCAAGACACCTCCAACTGGATTTCTACGAATGACCACTCAATGCTCGTGACATTAGAAAACTGAGCGACGAATCCGTCCACCGAATCTCGTAGCCCAGGGTAGACCCGCAAAAAGCAACGCCGAACGCTAATTCAACCATTTTGATTAGTGTAGCTGAAATACGTTCCTCGAAAGTATCAGCGCGAGGAGAAAGCACCGAAAGTGACGAAAAGATAGTGCCAAAGCGTTATGGACCTAGGTGTGGTACTCAAGGAGATTTGAGGTCGCTCCCCCAGTGTCGTTGGGGGCGGACCTTGAAAACGAAGAAAGAGACCGTTGAAGCGGTAGTAATGCTTCAACGGTCTCTCTTTGTTGTGTATTGAGTTATGGTTTGTTGTTTGGTGTCGGCGGTTTCTTACTCTCCCACAACCTCCCGGTTGCAGTACCATCAGCGTTAGCAGGCTTAGCTTCCGGGTTCGGAATGGGACCGGGCGTTTCCCTGCTGCTATAGGCCACCGACAAACACACGGAGCAACGGCTGGTTGCTGGTGTTGTGTCAGATACTGTGTAGTGGACGCAAGCGACAGTGATTAATTGTTTGTCATGTCTTGTTGTTTACACACTCTCGATATTTCGAGCGTGTGTGTGTTTGTTTTGGTCTATTAGTAC
>NZ_KV819501.1:58627-69711 GCF_001815175.1 Corynebacterium sp. HMSC034H07 | reverse complement strand
GCAAGTCCGATTTCCGCGGTACGGCAGATGAAAATAGGGGAGCAAACTTGTAAGCGCTAGCGTGCGGGTTTGCTAATATGACGTGGAGCACTTTTGTGCGGAAATGTCATCGCGCTTCTTTGGGGGCTATAGAACCACAAAGGGGCACACTAATCCTAAAGGATAGTTATGCAATTTGAAGCAGTTTCCAGACCTTTGCAAGAGATACTTATAGTGGGTCAGCATGTGATACCTCGTTATCAACGCCGATATGCTTGGGACGAGCTTAATATTGAAGAATTCTGGAATGACCTTAGGAGCAACCAACAGGGCCACTTCCTCGGAAGTATGGTCGTATGTGGGCCGCGGTCAGGCGAGATGGAGATTATCGACGGGCAACAGCGAATTACGACAGCACTAATCTTGCTCTCTGTATTGCGCGACGAATATATCCGACTCGAGGAAACAGCGCTTGTTGGTGGTATCGAACCACTAATAAAGTACGTTGACCTTAATGGTAAAGAACGATTCCGCCTCGAAAATCGGGACAGTTCTGCGAACGATAGGTTGGTAGAGTCGGTTCTCACTCCCGAAAAGAAACGTCAGTACCCAAATGGACAGTACCTTGACTCGCTTGAAGTTGCGGCTAGGAATAAGTTTGAGGCGCTCATTCATGCTCAACAGGAGAGGACGGGCGACTCGGTTTCAGTACTAAACGAAATGCGAGACTCTTTGGTGAAGGCAGAGGCTGTTTATGTGTGGGCTGATAGTAGGCGTGATGCCTTTGGGGTATTTGAGACTCTAAACGATCGCGGGCAAAGTCTAACGGTTGTTGACTTGGTTAAGAACACAATTTTATCACGGCTAGCTGAGCGAGCCGATCGGGGGGATGACAAAATGTGGGCGAAAGCGATTGACCTTGTTGAGCAGTCGGAGCTTGACAATATTGACTTAAATCAATTCTTGTATTATCACTGGAATTCAATTGCGCAGAATGGCGCTGTAGCGGGCGAGCCTGTGGAAGAAAAGAAAATCCGACGTTCGGTTGAGGAATTCTTGGAAGGGGGAACATGCTCGGAAGAGTCTGCGAAATTCTTCCTTGAAGAGTTTTTGCGATCCGCCTACATTTTTGAAGCCTTAGGTAAGACTTTGACCACCGGTGGGGCAGCGGAACCGTGGAAAGAGCTATCGGAAGGGGTGGGTTGGCACCAACAAAAATTCGATAAAATAGCGTGGGCGCTTTATGGGGTTCTGGTTTCTGGAGCCGCTCAACCATTTATGTTACTTCTGGCACTAATGCGAAAGTACCTCGAGAAAGATGGTTGGATGAAAAGCGCTGATTTGATTGCTTTTCTCCAAGAGATTAAGAATTACCAATTTCGATGGTCGATTGCGGGTAAAGGATCAACTTCGACGCACAGGCGCTTGTATCGCAAAGCTGCTACCATGGTTTACCTTGCTGAAAATGCTGGAGATCTACGCGCCGCGATGCAGGAGTTTCAAATTGGCGCCTCGAAGAAAGGGGCGACAGACCACCAGTTCAAAGCAGGTCTAGGGAAGTTAGTTTACTCTAATTCTCGTAGAAAAGATGTTCATAAGATCCGGTACATTCTTCGAGAAATTGAAACAAATAAGTCGGTAAGAACTCTTGATTTTTCAAAGCTGCAGACGATTGAGCACATTGAACCTCAAGCTAACAAATCCGAGAATACTCCTCGAAATAGTTGGGTATTCAAACTTGGCAACCTGATGCTATTGCCTGGTGAGGTGAACAGTACGCTTCCTAATGGTTTTGCAGATAAAGCGCCAATTCTGGCGAAATATACTGGTGCTCATGACAATGTTCTTCTTCAAGCAGTATCGGATGGCGCGTGGGGAAATGAGTTAGCTGGAAAGCGGCAAGAAGCTATTGAGGACTATGCATGCGTAATTTGGCCGAAGGCAAAAGAGATTGATTGATAGAGTTGAAACAAGATCGTTTCGCTCGCCAGTTACTAGGTTTTGATACCCGTTGACTCGGCAATCATGCTTGCATGTAGCTCACTGTCCAGCAATGTAGGTTTTCTTTTGCCGTTCGACTGCAGCCGTAGGTTTGAGATCACCAGAGTCTGACGAAATCCCACTTAATGTTGAGTATCGCAGGCAACGTTGGAAGTGATAGCGATGGATCTCTTGATGGAATCGGGCAAAATGGGACATGATTTGGCGTAGGAGCAGCTCTACGATATATATCGTCGCTCGGCCCTCACCAAGGCTACGGGCAGGTGAGGGCCATTTTTCTAGCGAGTTTGGGAACTGGTGCCGCTATGTTGGCCCGAGTCGCTTTTTAATAGCATCACTCACATACGCAAACGGAATCCGCTCCTGCTCAATGCGCAGTCGGCCCTCGGTGAAGAGCAGGCGGTAGGCGCGCTGCTCTTCGGTGGTGAGGTGGGTAAGCGTGGCGGAGCCGTCGCCGGGGTCGGGGACGGCTAGGTGCTGGAATGTGGTGACGGTGGCGGTGTCCATGAGTAGTGACGTCGTGTGGGGGAAGTGGGCACGCACGGCGTTGAGGATGGCAAAGCCGGCGGCATCGAGGTCGCCCCAGTAGGTGATGTCCGCTTCGTGTAGCCAGCGCAGTGCGCGGAGCTGGTGGGCGGCGGTGCCGGAGCCGAGGAGGGCGATGGTGGGAGGGGAGGCGTCGGTAAGCGTGGGCAGGGCCAGGAAGGTTTGTTTGTTTTCCACGATGAGCACCCGGGGTGGGGTGTCGGGGAAGAGTTCGGCAGCGTCGGCGAGGGGGATTTCGATATCGGAGAGCGCTGGTGCGTGGTTGAGGTAGCGCAGGCGCAGGCGGGTATCGCTGCGGCGCAGGCCCAAGTCCGTGATACCGAAGGGTGCGAGGAGTGTGAGAAGCAAGCGGCGGTGGTTGCCAATCCACTTGCCGTCCACGCCTTCGACCGGCACGGCGCGCTCCCACTCACCGGAATGGGGGTTCGCGCGCAGCCAGGTCAGGCACGGCCCCAGGCAACGCAGGTCATAGGCGCTTAAATCCTTCCACTGGTTGTAGGAGCGGTGGACGGCATGGGTGAACTCCGGGGCGTCCGGGAAGACGGCGGCGATGTCCTGGGCGCGCAGCCGGGCGGTGGAATACTCGCGTTCCAAGCCCGCGGCGGTGGCGATGCGTTCGGCGCCGTTGATTGTGATGCGGGTCGGGACGTTATTGGTGCCCAGGCCCGCGCGGGACCAATTGCGGGACTCGTAGATGACTTCCTCCTGGTGCGGCCAGCGCTGCCAGGCGCGGATGAAGTCTTGGGTGGTGCCAATATCGCGGGCGGCGGCCGTGGCTGTCGGTGGGTGCAGCGGCCACGCCAGGTGCAGCGAATCCGGATCGGACAGTGCTTCAGCGAAATGGTTGCGCAGGTATTTCGCCGCGTGCACCTGCAGGTCTTTAGGCATCCGCATCGGTGGGCTCCTCAGGGTGGGGTGGTTCGGGGTTGGGGGAGGAGAGGATGGAGGCGTCGATAAGTGAATAACCTGTGCGCGCCTGCGGGCGGCCGTTGATAATCGGCTCGTCGTAGTTGACCACGATGGTGCCATCCACGTAGGGCGAGAGCGTCTGGATGAGCTTGAAAGGCGTGGCCAGAATCATGTGGAAACCAAAGGAAGCAAAGACGGACATGGCCGTGCGGGTAAAGGTGGGATCGGCGCGGTCAAAGGCCTCGTCCAAGATGATGGAGCCATAGGTGGGCACGTCCTGGTCTGGCTCCGCCAGGCGGAAGCGCAGGGCCGCTGCCAGGCAGAAGAAGACGAGTTTTTGCGCTTGGCCGCCGGAGAGCGAGGCGGAATCCTGATAGGTATTGGCTGTGGTGCCGTCGGGGTAGCACTCGCGGCCGATGAAGCTGACGTGGCGACGGGTATCCAAGACCACGTTGCGCCAGCGGATATCCTCCGGGTGGCTCGAGCCCAGGCGGCTCAGAATCTTGTCCAGGGCGTGGTAGCGCTGCAGGGCGGCATCGTGCTCATCCTTGCTGATTTCGGCCAGGCTGTGGGAGGTGGCGGCATCGAGGTCCCGCTGGAAGTCGTGGACCACCTGGCCGCGGGCATCCTTGACATCAATGCGCAGGGTGCGCTCACCGTTGAAGGGCGAGCGCTCCAGGGACTTGTTGATGAACTCCATACGCGTTTCAATATCGCTGCGGGCATGGCGCAGGGAGGAGGCAAGGTGGGAGAGGTTCTGGACGGTCTGGCCGTTGAGCAGCTCCAGGAAGCGGGCGCGGAAATCTGCCAGGCGGTCAGCTCGTAGGTACTTCAGCTTCTCTATGCCTTCGCCGGCGAAGCTGGCCTGCGGTTCCAGGTCGGCGGCTTCTGCTGGCCACTGGGACAGGTAAGCGTGGAGGACGGAGACGATCTTGCCGTTGGCGTCCTCGATGCGGCGCGCGGCGGTGCGGGCGGCGTCCTGCAGGTCGGCCTGGACTTCATCGCGCCGGGCATCGATGTTATCGATGGTCAGCGTGCGCTTGCCCTTGTGTAAGGCCTCCTCGACGGCTTTCGCTATGTCCTTGTCGGCGATTTCCGGAACGGTACCGATGGCGTGGCGGCGCTCGGTGGAGCGCTTCAGCTCGCCTTCGACGTCACCGAGGTGTTTCTGTGCCTGGTTGAGCCGGGTGCGGGCAGCCTCCAGCTTTTCCTTCGCGTGCTGATGTGCGGCGGCCAAGGCTTGGGCTTCGGGGGAGGATGCCAGGGAATCGTATTGCGCTTGCAGGTCCTGCTTGCGGGCTTTCGCGGAGGCGGTGTCAATGTCCTGGAATTTCGTGTCCAGCACCTGCTGGGCTTTATCGCGCTGGGTGCGCAGGATGTCCATCTTCCGGTTGAGGTTATGGACCTGCCTGGCGGTGGCGCTGGCGGTGGCTTTGGCCTGCTTTAACTGGGAGCGCAGTAGCTCAATCTTGGCGGTGTTGGTGGAACCCACCCGGTACCATGCGGTACCGGCAAAGCGCGTGCGGTCATCCTTGATGAAACGCGTGGAGCCGTCCTTGTCCTTGGGGCGGCTTTCCAAGCCATCGCGGGTAACGGCGGGAGTTGTGGTGACCTTGTCCAGTTCCGCTACCGACTCCACGCATTCATAGTTGAAGCGGCGGGAAATGTGTTGGCGTACCCACGCCGTCATGGGGTGATCCTGGAATTCCAGCTTGTGGATGAGCTGCCGCGGGCTGCGCGCGGAGGCTGGCGCCGACGTGAACTCCGGGATGGTGCGGTATTCCAGACGGGTACCCACGTTGCGGGAGTTGACCCACTGGTTAATGGCTTTCCGGGCTTCCTCCGGCACGAGGAGGGTGGCGGCGAAACCGTGCAGGAGCTTTTGGATGACCGGCTCCCAGTCCGCCTGCTGCGGGCTGATGTCGATGAGCTCGCCGGCGAAGGGAAGCTCGGATTCGGCGTAGCCGGTATCGCGGGCAAGTTGGGAGCGCAGCTCCACCAGGGCCTTGTCGATGTTGGTGCGCCGCGAGCTAAAAGAGCGCAGCTCGCTATCGAGCCGGGCGCAGGCGGTGGCCGCATCGCGGGCGGCCACGCCGGCTTCCTGCTGCTGGTTCGTCAGATTGGCGGAGTCGGTTTCGAAGTCGGAGAGGCGCAGCTGGGCGTTGGCCTGCAGCTCTGCGAATCCTTGCGGGCTGAGCTCATAGTGTTCGGTCCACTCGCCCACGGCAGCCGCAAGGCGCTGGAATTCTTTGGAGCGGTGTTCAATCTCTATGTCGGCGGTCTCCATTTTGGCGCGCAGGGCATCGAGCTCGCCGGCGCTGAGCTGGGAGACGGCCATCGCGGCGCGGCGCTCTGCATCATCAAGGTGGGCGACGTCAGCCTCGAGGGATTCCACTTCGGATTGAGCTTCTACCTGCTGGGCGCTCAGCGCACGGATGTGAGAGTCCAGCTCTTCTGCCACCAGGCGGGAGCGCACGGCTGGCAGCGCCTCGTTCATGGCCTCGGCTTTGTGCTTATCTGCCTCCGCGGTTGCGCGCTGGGCATGCAGCTGGGGTAGGGGAGCGAGCGTATCAATCTGGGCCTTGACGTCTTCGACCCGCAGGTACGCCTGGCGCAGATCCTCAAATTGCTCCACGGCCTCCTCCGCTCTGGAGAAGGTCGAGGGCTTGTCCAGCATGTAGTCCCGGAAGAGCTGATCCAGGCTGGAGAGCGACTTCGCGGACTGCGTGCGGTGAAGAAGCAGCTGGCCCTCCACGTTCTTGATGCCAAGGCGTTTGCGGAAACGATCCGCAAACGTGGCATATGTCGGCGTAAAGGACACGCCGGGTCCCTTGTACAGGGCCTTGATCTTGCGGGTGTCCAGGCTGCGGGTGAGCAAAGGGCTGAGCTTATCGACGTCCTCATCACCCGGCACCAGCCCATACAACTTCTTGATCTGGCCGACTGAGTTCTCACCGCCGTTGAGGCGGAAGATAGCTATGAGCGTGTGCTGCTTGCCCGCGCCATTGTCATAGGTCAGTGCTACCACCGAGTTGGTAGCGCCCTCCCGCAGGTATTCGGGGGCGATCTCACCGGTCTGCGCGTTTTCTTGCTGCCGCCAGGCACCGCGTACATAGGAGACCAGGCTGCGCCCGTTGTGCCGGCCTAGGTCCTGCTGCGACGCCGCGTTGAACTTCAGGTGGCTCTGTGGAACCAAGACCGCCGACATCGCGTCCAGCAGCGTGGACTTGCCGGAGCCCGAACCGCCGGTGATGAGGAAACCTTTGCGCGCCACCGGGATGGAAAAGTAGCCGTGGAAAGTGCCCCAGTTGATCAGCTGAATGCGGCTGATACGGAATTGTCCGGGGTACAGGCTGGTGTGGCTAGTCATCGGAAGTTTCCTCCTTCTCCTCATCTGCCTGCTCTTCCTCAGCCTGCGCCAGGCGGGCGTATTCGTCACGGATGGCGGTGACTGTGGAGGCGTCGAAAAGCTGGCGTAGCACCGGTGAGACCTCGAAGCGCCCCTCGGTCTCAGTAGCGCTCAGCAGTGAATAGTCGTTCTGAATGCGCTTAATGGCGGCGTTGAAGCGGCGGTTGAAACCGGCCTCATCGCGGTTGTCCACCGCGCGGACGTAACCGATTCCCTCCCGGAGGTCCTCGACGTCCACGATGACCCGCTCTCCGGGCAGCGCAAGCCCCAGCTCTTGGCGCAGGTTCAGCAGGATGGCGGTGTCGATGTGCTTGAGCTTATCCGTGCGCAGCACCTGCGGGATGCTCAAGGTTTCTTCCTCCACCATCCGGGTAAACGCGAAGCCCTCGGTCTCGTCCACGACGAGTTCTAGGAACACCTCATGCAGCCGGGCGCGGAGGTTCTCCTCATCCGAGATGATGGCGGCCCACAGCACCGGTTCCTTCTGCGCGCGAATGAGCGGGCCCTGTAGAAGCTGCACTAACGCGCGCCGCGAGTGGTAGGTCAGCGAGCCTTTATCGTGCTCCCACAAGGGTGGCTCGTGGGCGGAATCGACGCGGGGAGTGTGTGCGGCGGTCACTGTAGCTCCTTAACGGTGGTGTGATCGAAATACAGAGTAGGGATATAGGCGGAGCGCACCGTGCCGTCCTCCTCGGTCCATGTGACTTTCTCACGCGATGGACGCAGCACGGGCACTGGGTGTTGGTCTGCGATGTGCACCAAGCCCACCACGCTGGCAAGACCCTGGGTAGGGGGATGGGCGTGCAGCACCTGGCCGATCGTGCAGGGGCCGGACTGGGCGACGGCCGAGCGTATCGCCTCATGCAATTCTTCGAAATCAATCTCCGATTCGCGCACCAGCTCATACAAGGCTTGCGGGTCTTCTGCCTCCGGCTGGTATGCCTCTGGGGTTTCTTCCACGATTTCCCGTCCCGGGTTGGCTAGGCGAATGCGGGAGACGGAGTGAATCGACATACCGATGCGCTGTAGCGGTGTCTCCATCCGGTGAAAGGCTTTGAGCTCGGAGTGTTGCGCGGCATCGATAGCCATGCCGCGGGCCTCCCGCAGTAGCTCAATCATGCGCCGGTCTTCCGCGAACTGCTCGGAGGAGACATAGTTGCGCAGGCTGCGTGCCAGCCCCGTCATGGTCTGGTTGACCTCGAAGCTCGTTTCCTCCATATCGCGAAAAAGCCTGCGCAGCTGCTGCCGCCTGTCCGCGGCCAGCGCCTGCCCGGCCTCGCTATCGAGGACCTCCGTGATCCACTGGTCCAACCAGGCGCTGCGCTCCCTATCCATCAGGAGGGAATAGAAGCCGCGGAAACTACGCCCGGCGTCTGACTCCGCGATGTGGTCCACACCGTTGAAGATCTCCTCCAGCACCTCGCCGCGGTAACCCTCTGGATCCAAAAGCTGGCGGCGCAGCTGGTGGTTGAGGGCCTCGAGCTCGTGGCGCACCCGGGCGAAATCGCTCGGCACAGCCATGGCCATGTTCAACACGTCCTGGACGCGCTCTTCTGCCTCCGCGGCGGTGAGCCTTTCGAACTGCCCGCTGCGGGCTTTTTCAATCTCACGGTCGATGCGGTCGCGCTCTTCTTCCAAGCTGGCTACGCGGCTGGCGATGTCTTCGTTCGTATCCCGCGCTAGCCTTTGCAGCGCGGAGCTAATCGATTCCACGCGTGACGCCGTCACCGTGGTCACCGGTGCCTCCCAGCGCTCAATGGCTTCGAGCGCGGACAGGGCCTCCTCGCTGGGTTCGAGCGTTTCACCGTGGGAGCTCTTTCCGGATTTTCTGATGAGCCACCCGGCCTTGACCCAGTCATTGCAGTAATTCTGCGGCGTGCGAGGCATGGAAAACTCACTGGCCAACACCTCGAAATCGGTGACCATGAGCTCATACACCTCCGCCGCTGGGCGTGCCCTGGTGCCGCGCGGGAAGTACTCCGCGATCAACGCCAGAATCACGGGAGCGTTATCCGCGGCCAGGAGCCGGATCGCGGCGGAATCGCGCATCAAACGCCGCAGCGATAGGGCGCGTGCTTCAACAGACATGTCTTGATTCTGACAGGTGTGCCGGACATGCGCAGCGAAGACTGGCTCAAATATTCGAAGCCCGCTGTCTGGCATTCGACCTGCAGAGTGCAGGTCGAAATAATCACGCCCATGGCGGCGGGCCATGAGTGAAGCTTTAAGCTGCGTTCACCTGGTCGTCTTCTATCTCTACGCGGCCCATGAAATACCGGGAATGCGACTTTTTCAAGGATTCCAGGGAAGGTGCTGAAATATGGGCGATCTCAATATCAGGATCGTCGATCGCTGCTTCGCGGCGGAGGCGTTCCTTAAGCGCTTGCGTCGAGTCCGAGAATTGTTTGATGAAAGACTCGCCTGAGCGACGCTTGTAAGTGATTATGAAATCAGTCATTAATCTGTTCGCTTTCGATTGGCAGGCCAGGAAGGGCGTCTTGTAGTTTTCTCAGCGCTTTGAGGGTCTCATTGTTGTTCTCGGCAGTGTCTGCCAATTCTAACTCATAGCTCGCCATGTGCATATAGAACTTGGCTCGTTCTCTGTGTACTCGTGGGTCTACTGGGATGGCTCGTGATGTCGCGGCGATGGTCTGCAAACCACTTTGTGCTGATTCGTATCCCTCCTCCAGATCTGTCTCTATGCCGTAGAACTTGTCGGAGACTTCGAGCAAGTTTGCCCAAATAGATTGCAAGTTCCGGATTCGCTGGGCGGTAGTCATCTTCGTAGCGAATTCGTCGGCCGGTAAGGTCTGCCAGTTTTTCAAATGTATTCGCCCATTCGGCTTGGGGCTGGGTACGCAATTGAATCTCCACGCGACCGGTAGGTTTGCTGGTAATCCATACATGCACCGCACGGTATCCTCGCTGGGGATTAGAGAGATAGTTCTTGATGGTTACTTCGGCATTGACTTGCTTGACTAGAACCTCGCTAGAACCTCGATAGCCTTGGCAATATCTAGCAGTACAGAGTGAGACGCGCCCAAATCGAAACGAACACCGGCGAAGTCCACTGCATCGCCGATAAGCGGGATCCTCTCTTTAATTTGTCTGCGATGGATGACCTAGTTTTGACTCGGGCAGATTGTACTGCCTCGAAAGGTCCTCGACCGTCAGCGTCTATGGATTGAACCGCAGACGAAACGAGCTTCGTAGTTTCGTCTTTGAGCCATTCGTACCAAGCGATGATTTCTTCTTGGCAATCGGGCGGTGTACTGCGCTTTCCTACATAGAACTCCCCTAACTTGTCAATTTGTGAATTTGAGAAGGGACGCTTTTTGCAAAGGAACGTGGCGTCCGTATTTGTTTCATTGCTCACTTTTAACCTTTCCCCCGAGCAACGCACAATGATTTCAGTTGTGCATATCCCCTAACTTAGTAGCAATCAGTCAACCATGGGGCAGCTCTAACTGTTGTTGCGAGTGAATCCCTGCTTGGCTATGGTCGAGCTCCTCTTCCTGAAAGCCGAGGCGAGGGCAGGGACGTTGGCATCGAGAAAGTCGTGGACGGTGGCAGAGATGCTTTCCTTGTCATCGGTATCGCGAGTGACTCGGCCAACCTGCTGAATGACAACGCCGCGGAAGCTTACTGGGGCGGCCAGCACAAGAGTGTCCAGTGCGGGAAGATCGATGCCTTCGCCGGCTACCTGGGACATGGCTAAAAGGACGAAATGCGGTGTGGTGGCAAGCTGTTCACGCACGGCCTGCCGTTCAGTGGCTTTCTGTCCGCCGTGGAGTTGGAGGACGGGGAAGGGGGCGTCGGTAAGCAAGGCGCTGAGGGCAGCGAGGTGTTCGCGTCTTTTCACTAGGACGAGGACAGTGTGCTCGCCCTGCGCGGCTTGTGTGATGACATCGGCGATGAGCTGGTTGCGGTGCTCATCCACCGCCAGAGCGGTGTCGAGGTCGGGCCAGAAAAGGTAAGGAGCATCGTAGGTGAAGTCCGTGTTGTGGACTACATAGTTGCGTTGCCCAGGGCGATCAAGCTCGACGGTATGGCGGATAGGGCCGCAAATGAGAGGCAGTAACTTATCAAGACCGTCGGAACGGTACGGAGTCGCAGTCATGCCGAGTATAAAACGAACGTTGAGTTGCGCGAGGACATTGGTTAAACCTGCAGCCCCGACCCGGTGGCATTCGTCAACGATGATGTGGCCGTAGCCGGAGAGAAAGTCAGTCTTGGAATC